>JAHJSN010000033.1 GCA_018830445.1 Alphaproteobacteria bacterium
GTTCTGGATCAAACATTTGATTCCCGGGTGGAGGTCGTCAAATGTTTGTGAATCCAGAACACAATCAAAAGGTTGCCTAGTGTTCCGGGCTGACATTCAGGTTCCCGGCAGGGAACCATATGTCAGAGTCGGAACACTAGAGACCGCCCTCCAGACCCACCCCGATAGCGCCGGCGTGACCGTCGTCGGCACTCCAGGCGACGAAGCCGCAGCGGCGCCGATGGGCTTCATCGTGTCAAACCACGGCACGATCCTCCGTCGCGTCCTCACAGAGCGGCTATCCGGCGCACCTTGTGCAACCGCTTCCGGTCCTTTCATGCGGCCCCGCGCACAACCTTCCCGTCGGTGAAATGTATTCCGCATTCGGTTTTCTCCGAACCGCGCCATCGCCCCGCCCTTGCATCTTCGTCCGCGCGAACCGGACTTGTACAAGGCGCACAGCCGATCGAAGGAAAACCGCGCTCGACTAACGGATGCCGCGGCAGCTCGTGCTCTTCCATGTACCGGGCAATATCCTGCTGAAGCCAGTCTGCAAGTGGACTGAACTTGACCCTGCCCTCTTCATCGTGTTCGAGGAACTGGAGTTGAGCGCGCGCATTGGACTGGTAACGCTTGCGACCGGTGATCCATGCCGAAAAGGGCTGTAGTGCACACTTCAGCGGCAACATCTTGCGTATCCGGCAGCAGGCGTCGGCATCGCGTCGGTGCAACGTGCCGTCCGGATCGCCTGCGGCCAGGTCTGCTTCACTCGGGCGAACCAGCTGCACGTTCGTTAAGCCGATGAGCGCCGAAACCTCCCGCTGATATTCCAGCGTTTCGGGAAACAGCATGCCCGTCTCGTTGAGTAGCACGGGAAGCGCAGGCTCGATCCGCGAGACCATGTGCAGGAGCACGATTGCCTCAGCGCCGAACGACGACACCAGCGCAATGCCTCCGGCATGCTCACCAAGAACCGCCCGGCACAACCTATCGAACGCGACCTCGCTCTTGCCAGAGGGCGAAGCCACCGCAAAGGGATGAGAGGCAAGATAGCGCATCGATGCATCCTGGAATGACGTTTCTAGAAGAAGAATTAAGTAGCATGAACTTCTAATCGATGACAATTATGCCCATATATATAAGAAAAATTTACTGATATCCGGCCGTCCGCCGACAATATCCAATTGATCGGCGAAGTGATCCGGAAAGATCCATCGCCAGCTTATGGCAACCTTCGAAACTCATCCCGGCGCTGTAGAAAATCCACGAATTCCCCGGCGATCGGCTGTCGTCCAGCAAGCGGATCTGCAGCGTCTCGCTGATCGTGGAAATCGCCAAATCCGCCTCCGGCAAGATCCACCGTCGCGCCCTGAAGGAGACCGCGGTAGGCTAGCCCATCCTGATCCGCTCCTCGTGTCTGGGGATAGGGCTCGCTCAAGCGAAGCAACCCCCGTTGCGCTCCATGCGCCTTAGTCGACACGTCGGGGCGGGTCACTATCCAGGTCACCCGTGTCCCCAGCGGACATGATGGGCTAGACAACTGCTCAACAACCCTGACGCCATCGAGGCAATCACGAATGACCATCGATCCCGCCGCACGCAAACAGAAGATCGACGAAACCTTCAAGCGAGCCGTCGACAACGGCGACGTTCCAGGAATCGTCGCGATGGCAACCGGCTGCGACGACATCATCTACGAGGGCGCTTTCGGCAAACGCGTCCTCGGCGATCCCGCCCCCATGACCCTCGACACCGTCATGTGGATCGCCTCGATGACAAAGCCGTTGACGACCGCCGCCGCGCTCCAGCTGGTCGAACGGGGAAAACTCCAACTCGACACCCCCGCCGCACGGGTCATACCTGAAATTGCCAACGCTCAGGTCCTCGAAGGTTTCAACGCCGACGGAACCCCGCGCACGCGCCCGCCGGCAAGACAGATCACCTTGCGCCATCTCCTCACCCACACCGCCGGCTTCGGCTACGACATGTGGAGCGCCGACCTTGTTCGCTATCAAGACGCGATGGGCATACCCGGCATCGTCTCCTGCCGGAATTCAGCGCTGACGACGCCCCTCCTGTTCGACCCCGGTGAGCGGTGGTTTTACGGCATCAGTATCGACTGGGCCGGCAAGATGGTGGAAGCGGCAAGCGGCAAACAGCTTGGCGAATACTTTCACGAAAATATTCTGGCGCCACTCGGCATGACCAGCACCGCCTTCACGATCAACGGCGACATGCGCGCACGCCTCGCCAAGATCCATCAACGCGGCGGCGACGGGGCACTTTCCCCGCTGATGGAGTTTGAAGTTCCCCAAGACCCGGATTTCGAGATGGGCGGCGGCGGACTTTACTCAACAGCCGGAGACTTTCTCAAGTTCTGCCGCATGATCCTGAACCAGGGATCCCACGGTGGGTTACGGCTTCTGGAGTCCGAAACCGTTGCTCTCATGTCGACAAACAACATCGGCGGCAACCGTGTCTGCGGTTTGAAAACCGCCATCCCATCCCTGACGAACGACGCCGAGTTCTTCCCCGGTCTACCCAAGACTTGGGGATTTGGCTTCCAGATCAACGAAGAACCGTTACCGACGGGACGCCCTGCCGGCGGACTGATGTGGGCGGGCCTCGCCAACACATATTTCTGGATCGACCCGCAATCCGCCGTGAGCGGCGTCTACCTCACGCAGATCTTGCCATTCGCCGACAAGAAATCCGCCCCCCTCTACATCGAGTTCGAGACCGCGTTCTATTCATGAGCCAGCAGAACGAGGCAAGTACCCGCCGTCAGGCGCATACCGGCAAGGCCATTGACCGCTCCTTAAGAAAATGCGGATCATTCAGCTTCGATACTTCAGGCAAATGATGGTGGAATGAGCTTCGACCGTAAATTGCGAGACCGGATCGCAGCGACCTGGGCGGGGCGGCTGCTCGGCATAGAGCTGACCCCCGTCAGCCATACCGAACGGATAATCTCCGCGGCAGGCGGTTTCGGCGCCATTTTGCTGTTGTACTGGCTGGAACGCGATGTTCTCGGCGAGACCGGCGCAGCCATGATGATCGGTTCCATGGGGGCTTCCGCAGTTTTGCTGTTCGCTGTGCCGCACGGTGCGCTGTCCCAGCCCTGGGCTGTACTGGTTGGACACGCCGTTTCTGCCTTGATCGGCGTTGCGGTGGCAAAACTGGTGCCTTCCGCGTTGCTGGCATCCGCCCTCGCCGTCGGACTATCGATCGGCGCCATGCATTACCTGCGCGCTATCCATCCCCCCGGCGGGGCCACGGCATTGACCGCGGTTATCGGCGGCACTGCTATCCATGATCTCGGATTTGGCTTCGTGGTGACGCCTGTGCTTCTGAATGCGGTCGTTATGGTTGCGGCCGCCGTCGCCATCAATGCCGCATTCGCCTGGCGGCGTTATCCAGCTGCATTGGGCAGACGCAAGACCGCCATTGCCTCTCCCCCCGACACCGCCGCCCAAGCCATCGCGGAACTGTCGCACCAAGACTTCGTTGCCGCTCTCAGTCGAATTGGAACCTTCGTCGATATTTCGGAGGAGGAGTTCAACGAGTTGCGCTCGCTGATGCGCGAGGAGGAAGCCAGGCGCCGGTTGCCGCCCAACCAGATCCGGCTGGGCGGCTATTATGCAAACCGTGGCGAAGCAGACGGCTATTCCGTGAGACGGGTTGTCGACGTAGAGCCCGGAAAGGAGCAGGGACGCATAATATGGCGCTGCGTTGCCGGCAACGATCGCAACACGCAAGGAATGTCGTCGCGCCAGGAGTTCATCGAGTGGGCCTGCTGCGAGGTCGAACGCTCCGGCAACGCATGGATGCGCAAGCCGGAAGGATAGCGGGACTTGCTACCTGAGCGGCAAGACCCGCCAATCGACATACCCTGGAGAACACTCTTGCGCGCAAGCCGGTCTCCACACCGAGGCATCCGCGTCGGATCGATCAACCCGGCGCCAAGTTCGGGAAGGCGCTTTGGGCCGCACCGGGCGTCGGCCACCTGCAATCTCACCCCTTGAGGTGCTCCGCGAACCAGTCGCGCGCCGATGGGCCGGCAACGTCGAACCCGGCGACATAGGCATCGAAATGCCCGCCCTTGAGCGGCACCAGCTTTTTGGGATGCCGCGCATTCTCGAATGCCCCCAGTGCCTCGTCGGCAACCGTCAGGTGATCGCCCAGCGCCACCAGCATCAACAGCGGAGTGGGGCTGATGAACTCGACATAGGCGCCCGGCTCATAGGCCATGAACATCTCCACCGAGCGAAGCGTACATTCATTCCGCCACGATGGCGCCCGCGTCGCGGCCGTCTCGGTGAACCACTTGTAGGAATCCGGCGTCGGCAGCGCGGCCGGTCCGGCCGGGTTCTCCGAAACCACGGGCATCATGGCGGGCGCGCCACCAGCATAACGGCTGCGCCGGTCATCCGCGCACATGGCTTCGACCGCCGCGATCACATCGGCCCGTATCAGCCGCCGGGCGTTGCGATGTCCGCTGATCAGCGGCACCTGCGAAACGACGCATTTCACGCGCCGGTCGATGGCGCTCACCATCAGTACGTGCCCGCCGCTGTAGCTCGACCCCCAGATGCCGATCCGCTCCGGATCGGTTTCTGATAACGTCTCCGCATATGTGATCGCGTCGCGGTAATCGGCGACCTGCTGCCAGGGATCGATCTCCTGCCTGGGCTGGCCGTCGCTCGCACCGAAATTGCGGTTATCGAACACGACGGAAGCCAGCCCGGCTTCGGCAAAGAGTTCCGCGAAACGGTCGAGATACATTTCCTTCACCGCCGAGAACCCGTGTGCCATGACGATGGTTGGCCACGGTCCCGCACCGCTGTCAGGCGTGTAGTGCCAGCCGCGCAACGTCGTCCCGTCGTCTGTTTTGAACTCGATATCCTTGCGCATCGCTTCCCTGCCAATCGTTGTTGGAATTTTCCGACGCCAGGGTAGGCGAAAAACCTGCAATCCTCCAAGCCAGCAAACAGCGGTGTAATCGTATTGCGACAGTCTCCATCATTGTCGGGTCGGCACACGATCACGTCCGGTATGATCGACAGCCGCTGACGTCTTGCGCCAGGGCCAGACCGGCACCTTGAAAATGACCCTCATCGTTGCAACCACGACCAGCACGCAAAGGGCGGCTTTCGATACCGTCTCCATCGTGCCCTCGATCAACAAGCTATGGACCACGCTGCCAACGACGATCACCACCGCAAGGATCGAATGGCTGATGCGCCACGATCGCGCAGTGAGACGCAACCGCCGTCGCAGCGCCGCCAACAGCGCGACGGCGAATATTGCCCACATGGCGATCACGCCCCAGGCGGAGAATGGCGTCGGGGATGCGAAGACAAGGGCGTCGATCACGTCCGGCGGACTGGTGATCCAGAGCCCGCCGACATGAATCAGCATCGCCGCGACGAGCCCTGCTCCGACAAAGCGATGTGCGCGGCGCCTGCCGATAGGAGTAAGACCCGGCAGGTATCCGCCGATCAGCGTCGGTTGAACCAGCAGCAGACCCAGTGCGATGACGCCCGCAAACCCGGCAATGATGTAGATTGGATCGCGATATGCGAGCAGCGTGCTTGCCGCTGACGCGGCGACCGGCACCGCAATAGCAACCGCCAGCGCAGCCCAGATCAGCGCCGCCCGGACCGCTTTCATGTCCATTGAAATCAACGCGGTTAGACCGGCTGCAGCACGAAATGCGCTTCAAGACTCGTGTTCTTCGCGCTCGACATCACCGGCCGCAGGAACACCGTTTCGAACTCCCCGCTGTCGTAGGCGAGGTGTCCATGCGGTTGTCCGAAGGCCGGCACGATCTGCGGCATCTCGAGTCGGAACGCCCCGTTATCGTCCGTCAGAGTTGCCCCATGGCTGTGCGGATCGCGCTCGTGGCCTTCCGTCGTGTGTGCCCAGATCTGGATGCGCTGACCCGCAAGCGGCGCTCCATCGCCTGCCCGGCGCACAGTGCCCGTCATCCAGAAGCCGCCGCCGCCGATCTTTTCGACGATCGGCGCACCTGGGCGGTAATTGTTGGCCCCGCCCCGCATCGACCGGGTCGGCGAGACCTCTTGCGCGATAGCCGGCCAAAGGTAGCCCGATAACCCGGTTGCCAGGATGGTGCCGCCGGCGGTGAGGAGGCCACGCCGGTTGATAAGAAGAGATGTGGTCATTTCAATTCCTCCTGGCTGGAGAGCCTTTACCCGCCGGAATAGCCGCGCCGGATGCAGAGTTGCAGCGCAATTGCGACATCTTCCCAGTTAAGCAAGGCAAGGCCCGCAATCAACGGCTGCAACGGTTTTGTGAAGCGGCGCTGGCAGCCGGCAAACACCACTTGCAATCAAACAAAAACGCCGATTTGACGAACGGATGGCCATGCCCGCCTGACCCGCCGGTTCCCGCAGTGACAGCCAGCTGCGGCCGATGGCTCTATCCACTCCTCGACATCGAAACCTACCGGAGTTTGCCCATGTTGAGTTCACATGATTTGGAAGCCTTCGAATACCCCGGCCCCGGCGGCGAGAGCACGAAGCCGAAAGACTGAAGTGCGCCATCAGGCCGGATCAAACGGCAATCGACCGGCGCGTCCGGTTGACTAGACGATCGGCTCGTCCTGGCAGGTCGCCTTGCGGCCCTTGATCCAGCCGCGCGCCGTCCAGCCGGGCTTGCCGAACTCTCGCTCCTCAGCCTGAACTTCAGACCGCGTCACGAAATAGAATTCAAAACAGTTCTTTCCGACACGCGCCACCCGAAAGCAGCCCCCTGTCGGATCGTTCTCGTAGATCGTACAGAATGTCCCGGAGACCACCGACCAGTGCCCGGAAGCTTCGCGCGGCCCCTCGTTATACTCAAGCCCCATATCGACCCGGTAGCGCTCCGTGAAATACCGCCCGTCGGAATAATGACCATCGATCGTCGTGCCGGCGAAAGCGTCCCTCAGCTCATCTTCGCCCATCCAGAAATCGTCCGCGGACAACACCGATATGAACGGCAATATGACAGCGCTTGCCACCGCCAGCGCCGCCGCCCACCTTTTGCCGTCACCATGCAGAATATTTCCCCGCATCCCGACCTCTCGGCACGAACCGCTGCCCTATCCAGCCACGTTATTGTGACCTCCTCATGCCCGCGTCTCACCCTCCCGCACAGCTGTTGTTTTCGAAGACCACCGGCCGTGCGCGACGAACCGCGCCAAGTGAATCGGGCGACCCAGCCGCGAAGCCTCCTTGAACAGCACCGCGACAGGCGCTAAGTGTGCCCGGCTACACCGAAATATGACTGCGCTGGACCATTGCCGACGCTTACTTGAGCGTTTCGCAGGCAATTCCGGAGCATTCGCCTCGAAATCAAGGGCAAAACACATGGGCTACAAGGTTGCGGTTGTCGGCGCCACGGGCAACGTGGGCCGCGAAATGCTGGACGTGCTTGCCGACCGCAAGTTTCCCGCCGACGAGGTGGTGGCGCTCGCCTCCCGCCGCTCGATCGGCACGGAAGTCTCCTACGGCGACAGGATCCTTAAATGCCGCGACCTTGAAAGCTACGACTTCAAGGGCACCGACTTCTGCCTGATGTCGGCGGGCTCCGGCGTCTCCAAGGAATGGAGCCCGAAGATCGGCGCCACCGGGTGCATCGTCATCGATAACTCGTCCTGCTGGCGTTACGATCCGGACGTGCCCCTCATCGTGCCCGAGGTGAACCCCGAGGCTCTCGCCGGTTACGCCAAGAAGAACATCATCGCCAACCCGAACTGCTCGACGATCCAGATGGTCGTTGCCCTCAAACCCTTGCACGACCGCGCGAAGATCAAGCGCGTCGTCGTATCCACCTACCAGTCAGTCTCCGGCGCCGGAAAAGAGGCGATGGACGAACTCTGGTCGCAGACCAAAGGCAAGTACGTCCCCGGCCAGGAGGTCAAGTCCTCCAAGTTCCCGAAAGAGATCGCCTTCAACTGCATCCCTCAAATCGACGTCTTCATGGAGGACGGTTACACGAAGGAGGAATGGAAGATGATGGTCGAGACGAAGAAGATCCTCGACCCCGCGATCAAGCTCACCGCGACATGCGTGCGCGTGCCCGTCTTCGTCGGCCACTCCGAAGCCGTGACCATTGAGTTCGAACGCGAGATCGAGCCCGAGGAGGCCCGCGAAATCCTGCGCGACGCTCCCGGCATTTCGGTCGTCGACAAGCGTGAACCGGGCGGCTACGTCACGCAGATCGAGTGCGCCGGCGAATACGACACCTACGTCAGTCGTATCCGCGCCGACTCGACCGTCGACAACGGGCTTTCGATGTGGATCGTCTCCGACAACCTTTTGAAGGGCGCCGCCCTCAATACCATCCAGATCGCGGAAGAGTTGATCGCGCGCGGCATGGTGAAAAGGGCCGCGTGACACGGCGGCTGGACGGTAACGACGAACCGCACATGGCAATCGCCACCAGTGTCATTGGAGTGTCGGCATGAGTATCACGCTTTATGCTCACCCGTTCTCGTCATACTGCCAGAAGGTCTTCATCGCGCTGTTTGAAAACGACACGCCGCATACCCTCCGGCTGCTCGATTTCGGCAACCCGGAAGTCGCGGCGGAATTCGAAAACATTTGGCCGATCAAGCGCATGCCGGTCCTGAACGACGAAGGCCGTCGCGTGATGGAGGCGACCGTAATCGTCGAATACCTGGACCTTTATCACCCCGGCAGGATCCGCTTCGTTCCAGAGCTCCCGAAACTCGCCCTCGATGTCCGTTTCATGGATCGCTTCTTCGACAACTATATCGCGACCCCGATGCAACGCATCGTTTTCAACGCCATGCGCCGCGAAGACCAAAGAGATGCACGCGCCGATGCGGAAGCACGAACCCTGCTCGACATGTCCTATCGCTGGCTGGAAGGCAGAATAGCCGATTGCGAGTGGGCCTGCGGATCAACATTCACGCTTGCCGACTGCGCGGCCGCCCCGGCGTTGTTCTATGCGGATTGGGTGCATCCGATTGGCGATGAATTTACCAGCGTCCGCAACTACAGAAATCGATTGCTCGCCCGGCCATCCTTTGCTCGCGCCGTCGACAACGGCCGCCCGTACCGCCAATTCTTTCCTCCCGGCGCCCCGGATCGGGATTGACGGCCAAACATCCGTTGCCTTCCTTTCATTCCCTGCGATGCTGCTTCGCACGCCACGCACGGCACGCATCGACAGCCAATAGCTAATCCGAACCTCGTGCTCCAAGGGAGGCACGCCCTTGGAGCGTGTTCGCCCAAAACCACGTTGGCCAGATTTCCTCCCGTTAGTCGTAATGGCCCCGCCAGCACGTCGACCGAGCCACGTAGCCGTCGACACCCCACCTGGCAGCAGACACCCGGCCCACTTAGCCGTCGACACCCCACCTAGTGGCCTGCACCGGCTAAATTGACTCATGTGCATCGGCCGCGAACACTGATTCCTACCTCGTCGGGCTCTCAACCGACAGGGTGCATCGACATGCCAGCCAAAAAATACATCGTGGACCTCGATGCGGCCGAGCGCGA
>JAHJSN010000034.1 GCA_018830445.1 Alphaproteobacteria bacterium
TCCTACTCCCTGTTTAGCCATGTCAAACCAATCGATTTTGCGAGAATACTACGCCTAGTATGGCGTCGCGCCTTAATTGACCTGTTGGTGCCGCACAGGAGTTGTCAATTGAGGCGCGCTGAACGCCACACTAAACCATTGACTCTGCTAGTGGCCTTCATGTCTCGCCCAAATCGTCAGCGGTTGCGGCCAGCACACCGATTTAGGCGAGACAGGCCACTAGCTCGGTGACGAGCGGCGGTGAGGTCTCTGCCTCGCAGTACGGCGCAAGCATGGCGCCGGCGAGACGGCTCGCGGCGCCAGTCGCCTTCTCAGGAGCGGCTTCGCGAACGAGCACACGGTGGCCCCGCCGTGCGAATTCGTAAGCCTGCCACAGCCCGACAACACCGGCACCCACGACTGTGACGGTCAACCTATGCCGAGCTTGCCGCATTTCCATCCCACTGGACAAGAACGCCGGACATCTCGACACCAGCGAGTTCGAGAGCATGCGCGGCGATCTGTGTCACAACCTCCTCGAGAGTAGCTGGCCGGGTATAGAACGCCGGTACCGGAGGCAAGACGATCGCCCCATGGTTGGTGACCTTCAACATCGCCTCGAGATGGCCGGCGTGGAGGGGCGTCTCACGGCCGATCAGAACGAGTCGCCGACGCTCCTTCAACATCACGTCCGCTGTCCGCGTCAGAAGGTTGTCCGAAAGGCTGTAGGCGATGGCCGACAGGGTGCGCATCGAACAGGGCGCGACGATCATGCCGTCGCAACGGAAAGATCCGCTTGCGATGGCCGCGCCGACGTCCCCGCAAGGGTGGACGACGTCTGCGAGGGATATCGCGCGCGAGTGGGCGTCGCCATCGAGTTCCGTCGCGAGAGTCCGGGCGGCAGCAGGCGTGACGACGAGGTGACACTCGACCTGCTCGAGTTCGCTCACGAGTTCGAGACAGCGCAGACCCAGGACAGCCCCCGAAGCTCCGCTCATACCGATCACCAGCCGATGCTTGCCGCTCATGCCGCCCGCCCGTCCGAAGCCGCCGGGGAACGAGTTTCGAGACGACCGAAGAGGTCATCGACGCGCTCGACAACGGGCTGGTCCATGCAGAGCCGTTCGCCCCAGTCGCGCGTGGTTTCCGCACCGATCTTGCGCGTAGCGTCTATGCCGAGCTTGCCGCCGAGCCCCGGCAGCGGCGAGGCAAAGTCGAGAACGTCGATAGGCATGTCCGAGAGCACGACGAGATCGCGGCTCGGATCGGACCTCGTCGCGACGGCCCACATGACGTCGCTCCAGTTGCGCGCGTCGATGTCGTCGTCGACCACGATGATGAGCTTGGTGTAGCTGAACTGCGGCAGCATCGACCACAGGCCGAGCATTATCCGGCGGGCGTGGCCTGGGTAACGCTTGTCGATCGACGCAACAGCGATCCGATAAGATGCGGCCTCGGGGGGCAGCCAGCAGTCGACGACCTCCGGGAATTGCTGCTGGACGAGCGGCAGGAAGACGTCGTTCAGGGCCTCCGACAGCACGGCAGGCTCGTCGGGTGCGCGGCCGGTGTACGTCGACAAATAGAGCGGGTCTTGGCGAGTCGTGATGGCCGATAGCCGCATCACGGGATAGGTGTCGGCGGCATTATAGTAGCCCGTGTGATCTCCATAAGGGCCTTCCAAAGCAACGTCATCGGGTGCGATCGTGCCCTCGAGTATGATTTCGGCCTCGGCGGGAACGAGAAGCGGTACCGTGACTGCCTTGGCAAGCCGAGTGCGCTCGCCGCGCAGAAGTCCAGCAAAGCTTGCTTCCGGGAGTGTTTCGGGCACCGGCGTGACAGCGGCCAGCAAGGTGGCAGGATCCGCACCAATGGCAACGGCAATTGGCATCGGCTCACCGCGCGCCTGCCATTGTCGGAAATGTTTCGCACCGCCGCGGTGGGCGAGCCAGCGCACGATGGCGCTGTCGGGACCCGTAACCTGCATCCGGTAAATGCCCCAGTTGTGGCTTGCGGCCGTCAAGGCACCGGGCGGGCGCGTGATGACGATTGGCCAGGTGATGAGGGGGGCCGGCTCGCCGGGCCAGCAGGTCTGTACGGGAAGTCGTCCGAGGTCGATGTCGTGGCCTCGCCGGATGCCGACTTGGCAGGGCGGGTTGGTGACGATGGCCGGTCGCGAGCCAAGCGCGGCTCTGGCGAGAGGCCATTTCCGCATAGCGTCTCGCAAGCCCGTTGGTGCTTCCGGTTGACGAAGCTCGGCGAGGAACCGGCCGAGCTTGAGGAGATCGTCGCGACCATTTCCGCCGAGAGCCTGTGCGACCCGGCCGACGGTGCCGAACAGGTTGGTCACGAGTGGGATCTCGGACGGCACCCCGTCTGCCTTGATCGGCTTTTCTATGACGAGAGCTGGCCCATGTCGGGCGATTACCCTTCGGTGCAACTCGGTTACCTCGAGGACAGTCGAGACGGGCTCTGAAATTCTCATCAGTTGGCTCGACGCTTCGAGAGCGGCAAGGAAGTCCCCGAGCGTGGAGAAGACAGGACGATGCGAGAAGAGTTTCATGGCGAGCAGTGACCTCCACACCCTTGGTCCGATATCGGGTTGTCCAGCGGATTGACTTCGGTTAAATGCGACCCTGCCGCGTTGCTCTAATGACTGAGCTATGGCAGACTTCGACACCGCGCCGACACTTTTTGCTGGGCACCGCAGGGGGCACCTGCCGCCGTCCGTCGCGCGCGCAATCGGCGTGCTGCCCAGGCTGCCGCTCGAACTCGCGGCATACGTCATGATGCGCCGCATCCTAGCGCAAAACCCGCGTCTCATCGCGCGATTGGGTGCGCACGCCTCCAAGCGTTTCGCCATCGATCCGCTGGACTGTCCGTTCGTCTTCCTGATCGAGCCTAGTGCTGACCAGCCGAGACTTCGTGTGCTGGACTCGATAGAGCCTGGCCAGTGGGATGCACGCATCGCCGGCGCCATGATTGTCCTCGCCGGTCTCCTTGAAGGCACCTACGACGGCGATGCGTTGTTCTTTTCACGCGATTTGACGATCGAGGGAGATACGGCCGCGGTCGTCGCGTTGCGCAATGCGATTGAGGACTCCGATCTTGATCCGGGACAGCTCTCTGGGTTGCCCAATCGGCTGGCCCCGCTGGTTTCCACTAGTGTGCATACTTTGGCAAGGCAGCTTCGCAGCTTGCTCGGAGCTCCCGCCGGAGCCGCCCCCTCCGGGACCGATCTGCGATGACCGCTGACCGAACGGAGTGACAGCATGGAACTCGTCTGCCCTGCCGGCACACCCTCCGCTTTACGCACCGCCGTCGATATAGGCGCCGATGCCGTCTATTGCGGCTTCCAGGATGAAACGAATGCCCGCAATTTCCCCGGTCTCAATTTTTCGCCAGTGGAGTTGCGCGAGGGCGTCTCTTACGCCCACAGTCGAGGCACCAAGGTTCTCGTCGCGATCAATACTTTCGCGCGAGCGGGCGGAACGAGACTCTGGCAGCAGGCGGTCGAGGAAGCCGTTCGCGCCGGCGCCGACGCCATCATCCTCGCCGACATCGGTGTGCTCGGGTGGGCCTGCCGCACGTTTCCGGAGCAACGGCTGCATCTATCCGTTCAGGCAGCAGCCACCACGCCTGCCGCGATCCGGTTCTACGTCGAGCGCTACGGCATCAAGCGGGTCGTTCTGCCGCGCGTGCTGACGGTCGACGAGATCGCCAAACTGATCGCAGCCATCCCGTGCGAGGCGGAGGTGTTCGCCTTCGGCGGACTGTGCGTCATGACCGAGGGACGCTGCCAGCTCTCCTCCTACGCGACGGGTGAATCGCCGAACATGAATGGCGTCTGCTCGCCGGCAGAGCATGTCGAATACCGGCAGGAGGGTGGCGAATTGGCCGCTCGCCTCGGCGGGTTCACGATCGATCGTTATCCTGAAGGACAGCCGGCGGCCTATCCCACGCTGTGCAAGGGTCGCTTCAAGGTTCACGACAAGGCCCTGCATATCTTCGAGGAACCGGCGAGTCTCGACACCCTGCTGCTGCTCCCTGCCTTGAGTAAAGCAGGTGTCACGGCCCTGAAGATCGAGGGTCGCCAGCGCGGCAAAGCGTACCTTACAGCGACAGTCAAGGCGTTTCGCGAGGCACTCAACGCGCTCGAAGCCAGTGCCGAACCGGTGGTGCACGATCTCGGCCGTTTCACCGAGGGCGGTCGAGGAACGACAGGCGCTTATCGCAAGACCTGGCGCTGATTGCGCACAACCAAAGAGCGGGAATTAGGGTATGAAGCTGACACTCGGACCGGTCCTGTTCAACTGGCCGACGCTGGCATGGTCCGATTTTTATGCGCGCATCGCCGACGAAGCACCGGTCGATAGAGTGGTCGTCGGCGAGGTGGTGTGTTCCAAGCGATCGCCCTTCCGTCTGGAAGCGGCTGGCGCGGTTGTCGAGCGGCTCGAGCGCGGCGGCAAGGAGGTGGTGATCGCGGCTTTGGCGCTGCCGACGCTCAGACGCGAGATCGCGGAGATCGTCGCGGCAGCCGAAGGCGTGCACCCCATGGAGATCGGCGACGTGACCGCTCTTGCGGCCGTGGCCGGTCAGCCGCATGTAATCGGGCCGATGTTCAACGTCTACAATGAGGCCACTCTTTCAGAATTGGCAGCCCTTGGTGCCATGACTGTCTGTCTTCCTCCCGAACTGCCCATGTCGTCGGTCTCGGTCCTTGGCAAGGCGCAGGCTTCGCCGGAACTCGAAGTCTTCGCCTTCGGTCGCGCTCCGCTCGCCGTGGCAGCACGCTGCTATCATGCCCGTGCGCACGGCCTGATGAAGGATGCATGCCGCTACGTCTGCGAAAACGACCTCGACGGTCTCGAGGTCGAAACGCTCGATGGGCAGCCTTTTCTTGCTGTCAACGGTGTGCAAACGCTTGCCAGCGGCGTGACGGTCCTGTCGGGCGAAGTCGCCGATTTGAGGGCTGCGAACGTGGCGCGCCTGCGCCTATCTCCGCAAACCTGCGACATGGTTGCGGTAGCTCAATCGTTCCGGGATTTGATCGACGGGCGGATCGATGCGGCCGGGCAATTGGCGCGGATCGCGGCACTGCAGCCGCCAGGGAAAATCGTCAATGGCTATTTGCACGCACGTCCCGGCTCCTCGCATATCCCGGCTGCGTCCTGATCCGCCCAGCTGTCGGTCCGCGTGATCATATCGAGGCGTGAGAGCCGCTCCCGCAGGTCCGGATGGAAGTGGTGGAACACCGCATAGAATGGGTCCGGTTGCGGTGGGGCGATATTGACGATGTGGAGACGTTCGAGTGCACGCCCGAGAGCCTCGGCATCCGCATGCCGCGCGGCGAACGCATCGGCCTCGTATTCCCAACGATGTCGTACGCCGATGGCGATGGGGCGCATCAAGAAGCCGATCGCCGGCAGGACGGCAGTGAGGTTGGCAAGCTGGGCGGGTATCGTTGCGCCCAACCATTCGCCGGCGACAGCGAGTCCCAGGAACGCCAGCAGCCCCGTCGCCGCGGATCCTGCAAGATACTGTTCGTGATGCCGCAACCTGGCATGACCGAGTTCATGGGCGATTACGGCTACTGTTTCGGGCCTGCTCAGCAGGGCGAGCAGGGTATCGTGCACGAAAATGCGCTTGACCGCTCCGAGACCGTGCACACTGGCGTTGGCCCGGCGCGAGCGCCGGGACGCATCGAGGACTTCGACATGAGCACGCGGAAGCCCGCATCGAGCCAGCAGATCATCGAGGTTCTGCGAAAGCTCGCGATCATCGAGCGTTTGGGATCTGTTGGCCATCGATGCCAGAACCAGCGGTCGTGCCAGCTCGCGCAAAGCCATTATTGAGACCCATGTCATCCAGGCACCGATCCACCATGCCGGATGACCGGTTTCCATCATTGAGGCCGTGGCGGCGACGACTGGAACGACGAACGCCGCCGCGAACAGCAGTGCCGTCGTCGCATCCTTCATGAACAATCCGACGGGCGGTGTACCGGCACCTGAGGCCGCATCTATTGCGTAGACCGCCCGAGCGCGCAGGAACAGCCATAGCAGGCCCTGCGATCCAAGGACCATACCAACGGCGCCAACGGCAAGCCAGATCGAGGGCACGCCCCAGCTGCGCCCGTGCGCATCAATGATCGGGATCAGGAAGATCACCCAGCCCGACAGGATTGCGGTCTCCGCCACGGTCTCGATCCGCTCGAGATCAAGACGCGCCAGGGCTGCATCGATTCCCCGATGATCCGGATTGGCTGCATCGGTGCCCCGATTGAGCCGTTGAGAGAGCAGACATCGTTGCTGGCGCGTGAGAAGCCACAAACGCAATGCCGCTGCCAAAAGCACAATCGGCAACAGGATCAAGACCGTATCGAGAGCCGCCGGCATGGCTGCGAAACCTCGAGTTCTGCGAGCAGGTGCGGGATCAGAGCGGGCCCGTACTGGATGTAAGCCGAGTGAATCTGAACGAGATCGGCAAAGGCCAATCGGCAGCGAAGATCTTCGGCGTTCGAGACGCCGCCGACCGACACCAGCGTCAAGCCGTCCAGCAATCGCGCCACAGCTTCGATGAACTGAAGCTTTGAGCTGACCAGCACGACACCGTCGAGGCCGAGATCGCGCGCCAGATACAGGGCTCTTAAGGGTGGCGCTGCGACCGCGTCAACTGAAACCTTGACGAGCAAGGGCGTTCGCCTTGCCGCTTGTTCCTGCTCGCGCTTCAGCCGCCCAAACAGGGCTTCTAGCCCTGGCGAGTCGGCGTGGCGCTCGCGATCCGGAGAGGTCAGGTTCGCGACCACGTAGTCGGCTGAACGCGCAGCAGTGCTGAAAGCGGCGGCGTAATCCTCCAGGACATTGGGCGTGATGCCTTTGCGACGGCTTCCGATGTTCACGCCGAGGCGGACGAGTGGAAAACGTTGACGATCGAGCGGAGGTTGTCGAAAGGGACCATCGACCGTGCCGATCTCGACGTGGCCGGCTCCCGTCGCAGCGATTTCCGCGAAACGCGCGCCCGTTTTGTCCAGGCCGGCCGCCAGCCCGATGGGGTTCATGAAGCCAAGGCCCATCGCCTCGACATGCAGCCCGGCTGCGGAATGCTCTACCCTGCCGCGCGGCTCGCTGTTGGTTGTGGATTTCCGGTTGGGGCGATCCAGGGTGGTCACGGCCTCAGCCCCTCCTCGCCTCGAAGTCGGTCATGAACCACACAAGCTTGTTGACTGCTTGCTCTGGAACGGCGTTGTAGACTGAAGCACGAATTCCACCGATGTCGACGTGGCCGCCAAGGTCGAGCAGACCCTCGGCTGTTGCCTCGGCCAGGAAGCGCTTGTCGAGCTCTGCATTGGGCAGATTGAAGCAGACATTGAGCATGGAACGATGAGGCGAGGCGGCGTTGCAACGATAGAAGCCGCTTCGGTCGATGATCGCGTAGATTGAATCGCTCTTTCTTCTATTGAGTTCTTCCATTGAGGCTAGCCCACCTTGCCTGGTGATCCATTCGAGCATGCGTGCGGCAACCGCGACAGCAATCGTCGGCGGCGTGTTGACCTTGCTGTGAGCTGTTGCCTGCAGAGTGTAGTCGAGTGGCGCCGGTGTGCCCATTCGGGATTTACCGAGCAGATCTTCGCGAACGATCACGATGGTGAGGCCCGCCGCGCCAAGGTTTTTTTGCGCACTTGCGTAGACCAGATCGAACCGCTCCATGGGGACCGGCCGTGTCAGAAGGTCGGCTGTCATGTCGGCGACAAGAGGGACGCCGATCTGGTCCGGCCATGTGTGCAATTGCAGGCCTTCGACGGTTTCGTTCGTGGTGATATGGCAGTATGCGGATTGTGGGGAGATCTGCCAATCGTCTGGCAGCGGCATCGCTGATCTGTTGCCGCGCGCGGATATATTCACCTCACACCACGGCCGGGCAGCCGCGGCAGCACGGCGCGACCACAGCCCGGCCTCGACGTAATCGGCCTGCCTCAGATGACCGAGTAGGTTCATCGGCAGTAGAGTGAAGTGGCTCGAAGCGCCGCCCTGCAGGAACAGCACGTGGTAGCCGTCGGGGATGGCTAGGAGTTGCCTGATATAAGTTTCGGCTCTGCCGAGGATCTCGGTGAATTCTCTGCTGGTGAACGGCAACGCCAGCAGCGAGCGCCCAGAAGCGTCGCAATCGACCACGTCGCGTGCTACCGCTTCGACGATGCCTGGCGGCAACATGGAAGGACCCGAAGCGAAACTGTGTATGTCCATCACGGGTAGGTTCCATTGATGCAGGCCATCAAAGGGCTCCGTGTGCCCCCGCGATCATGAGCATGATCGTTACAACGGAGAGCACCGTGTTCATGCGCGAAGAAAGAAAGGTTACGCGTGAACAGCGCAGTCGTTCCGAGGGGTGCGCTGCGACGAAGCCGAGCACCTTCTGTTGGTGCGGCCACATGATGCCCCAAAGGTTGAGAACCATTGCCAACCCCAGCCATGCCCCAAGCCCGAGCGCCATCGAAGGTCCGGAGAATGTGAGAGTGTCGACGAGGATGTCGTTTTGCCAGAGCATGAATAGGCCCGTTGCCAGTACGACGACCGACGAGTAACGGAAAATCCCATGCTCCCGCTTCGAGGCCGCGAGGGCGACCTCGCGCGCCGCGGCCCCTGGCTCAGCCGGGAGAATAGGCCGGTAGACTGGTGTGTGGACGACATTCGACCAATTATGACCGATCCACACGACCACGCCCATGATGTGCAGGATCCGGGCAGCCTCATCGATCATGAAATTCCTCGCTCCTGTGAAGCTTGTATTAGACACTTCGGCGCAGCAGCGCAGAAAAGCGTTTCCCGGACTTCCTCATGAACGGCATCTCGCGCGCATGATGAGAGCATCCGCCCCGGCCCGTTCTTGTCTATTCTCGGCTTCGACCAGGATGTCATCGATCAAGTGTCGATGCGGCGACTTTGAGCAGACTGGATCGGTGTTCGCAGCATCACCGGTCAAGAGGAATGCCTGGCATCGGCAACCGCCGAAGTCTTTCTCCCGGTCGTCACAACTGCGGCATGGTTCCTTCATCCAGTCGTCCCCCCGGAAGCGCCGAAATGCGGGCGATTCCCGCCAGATCCAATCAAGGCCATGCTGGCGGACGTTGGGAAACTCGATGTCCTTGATGAGGCGCGCCTCCTGGCAAGGCAGTGCGGTGCCGTCGGGCGCGATGGTGAGGTGGATCGCGCCCCAGCCGTTCATGCAGGCCTTGGGCCGATCGTCAAAATAGTCGGGCACGACGAAGTAGATGGTCAACCGCTTGCCGAGCCGTTCGCGCGCGGCAGCGACAGCGGCTTCGGACCGCTTGAGTTGCTCGCGTGTTGGCAGGAGGTCGGCGCGATTGATGAGCGCCCAGTTGTAGTATTGGAGGTTGGCAAACTCGAGGTATTCAACACCTAGATCGGCGGCGAGATCGATGAGGGCCTCGGTCTGGTCGATGTTGTAACGGCTCACAGGTACGTTCATCACCATCGGAAAGCCTTCTGCCTTGATGGTGCGAGCGATCTCGATCTTATGGGCGAAGACGTCGAGACCGACGAGCATCTCGCTGAGTTCGGAATCGCAGGATTGCAAGGAAAGCTGAACCTGCTTCAGACCGGCGCGCTTCAGGTCGCGGACTCTCTGCGGGGAAAGGCCGACGCCAGAGGTGATGAGGTTGGTGTAGTAACCGAGCCGGTTAGCTTCATCGACGAGTTCCTCAAGGTCCTTGCGCAGGGTTGGCTCGCCGCCAGTGAAGCCAAGTTGCAGGGAGCCGAGCCGGCGTCCCTCACGCAGCAAATCCTTCCACTCTTCGGTGCTGAGTTCGTTGCGATAGCGATCGAAGTCGACCGGGTTGCTGCACCAGGGACACTTGAGAGGACACTTATAGGTGAGTTCCACGACAAGCCACAGCGGCATCCCGAGGCCGTCAAGACTTAGGCCGGATCCAGCCTTTGGCATATGCCAGCTCCATAAATTGCATGACATCGGACACCAGGTCGGCGCCGTCGTAGCGGTGCGCAAGCTGTTCTGTCCCCTCTGCCACGGTTAGTCCGCGCATGACGCACATCTCAAGAATTTCGGCGGCCGTCGCATTCAGTTTTACGATGCCTTCCGGGTAAAGCAGGACATGCGACTGCTGCGGTTCCTCCCAGCGAAAATGAAAGTTGGGATTGAGCTCCATGACGTCGCTCGGCTCGAGCTGACCTTCGCTGTGCATCGACTGCTCCCGAGTGATGCGAGATATGACGACCAAGAAAGGAGGTGGAGGGGTCGCAACGACCCCTCCCGTCGTTAGCGAACGTAGACGTATGCCGTAACCTCGAAACCGAGGCGGACGTCGCAGTAGGCTGGAGCAACCCAGGTCTGGGGCTTCGGTGCTGCAAAGACGGCCGGATCGATAAGCTTCATCGCGGTAACTCCTCCTGGTTTCCTTGTTCCCCTGCGCCGGTGTGAGCAAGCGCCGGTACGGGATTATGTCGCACCCTCGTTCGGATCATTTGACTTCGGTTAAAACAATTGCTTTCAAACGCAATTATTTACCAATTGAATCCTGTCTTGGAGCAGAATAGTGAAAAGCCAATTGTGTGAAATTCGATTTTTTAGAAATGTTATATCGTTTCTCGTGGTTTGCTACACAGCAAGCCATGCGAAGGAGAAGCGGCATCAGCAAGGACCCGTCCAGCCCTTCCAACAAGGGCATTCGCCACGCAGACTGAAGCGACGACAGGTCGGCAAGAGAGCGCGATGCAGTATCGTCTATCGATCAAATGGTCCGGCGCGGTCCTTCATCGATTGCGTTCCTCCCGCGGGCGCGAATATGCGCCCCGTCCGGGGCATGGTCCAGCTCAACTCTAATCGCTGTTGAGGCTTCTGGTGATCGTCTGGCAGCCGGTTACGCGACGGCCTACATCGCTGACCAAAAGGCAGCTCAAGAAGCCGACCGTACCCTGGTTTATTGCGGTTGGAACGATCGGCGGCAAAGCGCTGCGATGGCTGGCGGAGGGCAAGGATGGATCACGATGTGAGCGGTAGAAGGGGGCATGTCGGCACAAGTGCGTGGTTGATTATTGGGTCGTTTGCCGCACTGGTGCTGTCGGGGTGCCAGGCGACAAAAGTGGTGGATGTTGGCGGCAATGAAAGTGGCGAACACAGAGAAGCGGTGAACCTATCCTCACAGGAGGCAGAGCATCTTCGTGCGGGCATGCGTGCTTTTCTCGCCGCCCTGCATTCGATCACGTCGGCACTTGCGGAAAGGGATTACCATGCGGTCTCCGGGAGCGCGCGGGAAGTTGGCATGAATGCGGTCAACGGTGTATCGGGATTGTCCATTCTGAAGCTGCCGCCCCAGTTCGTCCTGCTTGCCACCGATACCCACCAAAAGTTCGACGAATTGGCCGACAATGCACGCAAATCATCGACACGTTGGATACTCCAAAAACTCGGTGAGATATCAGCCAACTGTACGGCCTGCCACGAGACCTACCGCGTTGCATCCCATCGACGCGACCAGCGGGATAACCCGCCCGGGTCATCCAACGTCCCGGAAAGGCACAAAGCATCAATCTCTCGAGATCTCGGCCCAGCTGTCATCGTTCTCGTAGACCCGAATGGTCACGGCGCGCGATAGGCGCTCCAAGAACCAGAACGCGATCAATTCCGCCGTCGGGTTTTCGAGCCCCGGCACGTCATTTAGCAGCTTGTGATCGAGCTGCTTCAGCAGGGGAGCGATCTCGTCATCGAGTTCGCCGAAATCGGTAACGAACCCCCGGTTGTCAAGTTGGCCACGCAGGATGACCGTTATGCGGTAATTATGGCCGTGCATGCGGTGGCACTTGTGTGTCGAGGGTAGAAGCGGCAGGTGATGGGCCGCCTCGAACCGATAAGTTCGAGCTATCCTGGCTGTTGGCTGGTTCTCACTCATGTTCCGATGCCGCTTTGGAATGTTGCATGAAAGCCGTTGCGGTCGCAGTGGTCTGCAACCTTTTTCGGTCTGGACGTCACGAGCACACCTTGCCCTCGGCGCGAAGCTGTTCAGGCCGGCTCGGAGTGTGCGTTCGGAAACTTGAGACTTCGGTGCGACATTAACAGATCACTCACCGCGGTCTGGAAATGCTTCGCACAGAGTTCCCACTTGCCATCGCGCGGTGCGACGCCACGAAGAAGCCGAAACATCATGATCGCCGCGTCCACGGCTTCCGAGAGATCGGCTACATCCTTGGCCTGCAGTTCGCAGGTTTCCAGTGAAACGAAATCTACTGTTTTTCGGAGGCACACGCCGATACCGGGGCTGGTCGCCTCAACTGACCCGCAGGTCGAGCAACGCCAGACCTCCGCAGCCTGTTCCCGATCGAAAGCGATGGACTGCATGCGCGATGAAGTCCCTTCGAGGGCGGACAGCACGTCCCGAGCCTTGTCCCTCGTTCCGGACCAGAATTCTTCGGTGGCCCCGCCAGGTGCGACGAGTTCTGAAAACTGGTGCAGGGACTTTGCAACGATGGCGGGTTGTTCCACGACAACCGTCTTTGCTTCGAACAGATCCGCGAAGGTTTCAGCTGGAACGACGTCGATGCGCTCGGTGCTGCAATCACCGGTGCAATCGGCGAAATTACCCTTCGACCCGCGACCGACGCAGAACCAAAGCGTCAATGTGGGCGGCAATTCTTCCATAGTCGCTTTGTTATTCGACGGCTCGTGTTTTCGGCCTTGGCAAGCCGACCGCGATGCGGGTTGGAGGCTCGGCCACTTCTGCTTTTCGAGTGGTGCCTCGACATTGGCCAGGCCAAATTCCAGTCCGGGGACGACACCTTTGCCAAAGGAACTCACACGGGCAACTGCGCTGCAGGCACGCCGATGAACGACCGGACTGTCGTGCAACCTCACTGCTCCAAACTGCACAGATAACTCAGGTCTAGACTTGACTGAAGCCAAGTCCAGCGAGTTCGACTCGTGCATTTCCATGCCCGTGAGATGCCGTGGAAGGCAGGGGAACCGCAATGGCACATTCGCTCTGGGACGAATTCCTGACGACCGAGCGCCTTCAACTCGGACAGGTCAGGATGTCGAAAGAAGACATTGTTGCCTTCGCCTCGGTCTTCGACCCGCAGCCGTTTCACATCGACGAGACTGCTGCGAGATCGACGGTGCTCGGCGGTCTTGCCGCGTCCGGGTGCAGCAAGCAATGGAATGCGCATCCCGGCTGGCGAACTTGAACGCTTGGTCACCGATCGCCTTCGCGGTTTCCTGAGGTCAAAAATGGGGTTAGCGGACTCTCTTGCGCCATTCCAGCTGCCTGCGCGAGCACTGGATGTCGCATTCGAGCGGGCATCCAAAATCGCCGGTCAATTCGATTCCGACCGGAGGACGCGTGCCGACACGATCCGCCACCTCGTCACGCGCATCGTGGTTGCGCCGGATGAACTCACGATCCAGCTTGATCGCAAGCCCCTCGCGCTCATGCTTCGCATGCCGGGCGACATGCAATTCACAACGCTCGATCCCATGGTCCTCAAAGTCCGCGCATCACTTCAACGTACCGGTCAGAGCAAGCGCCTAGTCATCGGCGGCCAGCGCGAGCCGCGCATCGATGCCGGCCTCGCTGCCCTGCTTCGGGAGGCCTTCCAGTCTCGGCAACTGGTTCTGGAAGCGTCCGAGGAGAGCATGAACCAGATCACCCAGCGGCTCGGCATGCCCAACGGACACCTTACTACGCTGATGCGAATTTCCTACCTCGCGCCGGACATCATTCGGGACATCCTCGACGGCCATCAACCACCGAGCCTGACGCGGCAGAAGCTCATCGCGAAGAGCCGCGGGCTGCCGCATGAGTGGGCGCAACAGCGGGCATGGCTCGGGTGGGAAGCCTGAGCGGCGGTCTTCTCGCATACCGATCATACACGACCGCCTTTGGCGGAAACGGCGGCTTGAGACTTTCGGGGGTTGGGGCGGGCTCAGCGCCTTAAATCCGGTCTCAGTGAACCGCGAACAGTTCGTCGCCGCACCAACCGCCCGGAACCACGGCACTTTCCGGCGGCTCGCTCGACCACCGCCCGCCTTAAGGGAGACCGGGAAAGACTGGCTGGGGCGGGAGGATTCGAACCTCCGAATGCCGGTACCAAAAACCGGTGCCTTACCACTTGGCGACGCCCCAACAGAGGCCGCGGTCTTAAACGCCTTTTGGCCGCCGTGCAAGAATGCTTGATGGCTGGATGGCTTGAAACAGGTGGATCGCCGCAGCGCTGCGGCGATCGGTCAGCCGGTCGAATGGCTGGGGGGCTAAACGGCTGGGCGTTCCTCGGGGCTTCGGCATGGCGCTCTGCGACAGCCGGATTGCGAAATTCGCTCATCTGGCTGCTTGCGGCGCACGAGTCGCGGGTCTATAAGGGCCGCCTTGCTGGCGGCTGCCACTCCCGATGGCGGCCGGATTTTCGCTTTATCTGTGTGCTCGACACTGCGCAAACGCAGATTGGCGAGAACGAGACGGCGAGCGGCGGGAACCTTAGGCGCGGGTGCGGGTCGGCACCGGAAGCGCCAGTAAATAAGGAAAAATCGGAGCGTAGCGCAGCCTGGTAGCGCACTTGCTTCGGGAGCAAGGGGTCGGGAGTTCGAATCTCCCCGCTCCGACCA
>JAHJSN010000035.1 GCA_018830445.1 Alphaproteobacteria bacterium
CAAAAGCTGCCTGAACCGCTTCCGTAACCGTTTGCGACAGGCTAGTGTTCCGAATCTGACCTATGGTTCCCTGCCGGGAACCTGAATGTCAGCCCGGAACACTCAGCCCAGAAGACTAGGCAACCTTTTGATTGTGTTCTGAATTTACAAACATTTGACGACCTCCACCCAGGAATCAAATGTTGGATCCAGGACACTAGCGAGCGGGACGATGAAGGAAGCGAAGTACAGCGTCGGTGAGGTGGTCAGGCACCGCATCTATCCGTTCCGCGGCATCGTCTACGATGTCGATCCCGAGTTCGCCAATACCGAGGAGTGGTGGCTGTCGATCCCGGAAGAGATTCGTCCGAGGAAGGACCAGCCGTTCTACCACCTGCTCGCCGAAAACGACGAAACCGAATACATCGCCTACGTTTCCGAACAGAACCTGCTTCCCGACGAGACCGGAAAGCCGCTGCGGCATCCGCAGGTGGATGAGATGTTCACCGAGGACGAAGACGGGCGCTATCACGCGGTGTTCCTCGATCGGCACTAGTTTTTTCGCTCACGGCTGATCCGAGCTTTGCTCGGGCCTCCGCGGGGGCGGTGCTTGCACCGGGCCGCGTTGCGGCCTTGGCTTTGACCATGTCAAAGCCGGGTCGGTTCTGGCTGCGCCGAACCGTCGCTGTTTTCGCTCACGGCTGGTTTTAGTTGGTCCACACTCGGCAGGCCGGTGTGGAGCGGCGCGGCATCGGTGCCATGGTGAGGCTTCGCATGGTATAGAGTCTGGGTTCGCGGCCTTGGCGCTATGAACTCCAGAGCATGAGGCTGGGCGGGACCGTTGGCGATGGCGTGGGTAGGTGAGAGAGTTCTCCGCCAGCAGCCGGCGACTCATAATCCAATCATCAACTTGAGGTTCTGGACGGCGGCGCCGGCGGCGCCCTTGCCGAGGTTGTCGAGGCGGGCAACGAGGACGGCCTGCCCGAAGGCTTGGTCGGCGAAGACGAAGAGTTCCATCTCATCGGTGCCGTTGAGCGCCTGCGGTTCGATGCGTCCGTTCATTGCTGAGCCTTCGCCAACGCGCACGCCTGAAGCTGG
This sequence comes from Alphaproteobacteria bacterium, assembly GCA_018830445.1. Classification (GTDB taxonomy): domain Bacteria; phylum Pseudomonadota; class Alphaproteobacteria; order Rhizobiales; family Hyphomicrobiaceae; genus Filomicrobium. Next base: position 1,078 of record JAHJSN010000035.1, read on the forward strand.
GTCGGCGTAGTGGGCGCGGTAGGCTGCTTCGATGTCGGCTGGATTCGGGGCTGACGGCAGGCTCTCCAGATGCAAGGGGATCGAGACCAGCATGCCCTGGGCGAAGTTGCCGACGGAGGGTACGAAGATCGGCCGCTTCGTCAGCCCGGAATAAAGCTGGAGTTCGGGTACGTGCTTGTGGTGGAGCGACAACCCGTAGAGTTCGAAGGCGGGCGCTTCGCTTTTCTCATAGGCTGCGATCATCGCCTTGCCGCCGCCGGAATAACCGCTGACGGCGTTGACGGTGACGGCGAAATCGGCGGGCATTATCCGGGCATCGATGAGCGGCCGAAGCAGTGCGATTGCGCCTGTCGGGTAGCAGCCAGGATTGGCGACCTTGGCGGCGGCGGCAATACGGTCGGCCTGTCCATTGAACAATTCGGCAAAGCCGTAGACCCAGCCTTCCGCGGTGCGGTGAGCGGTGGACGCGTCGATAATCTTCGGGGCTTCGCCGCCGAGGCTGTCGGCGAGGGCGACCGCGTCGCGGGCGGCATCGTCAGGCAGGCAGAGAATGATGACATCGGCCTCGCGCATCATCTCCTTGCGTTCGGTATCGTCCTTGCGCAAAGCGTGGTCGATCGAGATGACCTCGACGCTATTTTCCCCGGCAAGCCGGTCGCGGATCTGGAGGCCGGTTGTGCCGGCCTCACCGTCGATGAAGACTTTTGCTTTGTCGGCCTGAGCCATAGCGGTTCAGCTCATCTGGTTCGTGGTCAGTGGGAGAGCGGGCCGTGTCCGGGCACGCCGTCCATCCAGGTCGGCAGATCGATGCCGAGCCTGCCGGCGATCGCCTGCAGAAGATTCTCCGAGCAACCGAAGCCGAAGGCCTGGCAGGTGACTTCGTGCGAGCCGCGATAGATCATGTCGAGGGCGACGTAGAAGATAATCAGCAAGCCGATCCAGGTGATCCAGGGATACTTGACGAGTAGCTTGGCGATGAAGTGGGCGGCGACAGCCATCAGGACTATGGCGATGCCGAGCCCGATGATGAGGACGAGCGGTTCGCCCTTCGCTGCGCCGGCTACCGCCAGCACGTTGTCGAGGGACATCGACACGTCGGCAATGACGATCTGCGTGACAGCGGCGCCGAACCCGATGGCCGGACCGGCGGTGGCACCGCTTGCAAGATTGCTTTCGATCGAATGAATGTCGTGCTCGCCGGCGTCGGCGATCTGACGGTACATTTTCCAGCAGACCCACAGCAGCAGAAGGCCGCCGGCGAGGGTCAGGCCGACGATGGCAAGCAGCGTCATCGTGACGGACGCGAACAGCACGCGCAGGATGACCGCACCGGCGATGCCCCAGAAGATGACGTTGTTGCGGATTTCCGGGCGGACGCGTGAAGCGGCGAGGCCGACGACGATGGCGTTGTCTCCGGCGAGGACCACATCGATCATGATAATCTGGAGGAGCGCCTGCCAGTTGTCCGAGTACCATTGCTGTGAGAAGAGCTTTTCGAACTCGACGGCAATTGCCTGGGCAAAAACGCCGGCATCCACAGCAGCTAGCTCGATCATCGTGTCATGGTCCTCTTGATCCTGGGCGGGCATGCGACGCGGAATGCGTCGTAGCGCCTGGGCGGTCAGCCACTACAGGATTGGCCTCTATTGCAGCATGGCCCGATGTGTGGTGCCGGGGCAGATTTGACAAGCGGTCTTCACGGAAAAACAGACAGCCCGCAAAGGATGCGGGCTGTCAAGGTCATGACGCCGCGCGGTACAAATTCCGCGCGGCGGATCGTGGGAGCGATTAGCGCTTGGAGAACTGGAAGCTGCGGCGGGCCTTGGCCTTGCCGTACTTCTTGCGTTCCACGACGCGGCTGTCGCGAGTGAGGAAGCCGCCCTTTTTCAGAACCGGACGCAGTTCCGGCTCATAATAGGTCAACGCCTTGGAGATGCCGTGGCGGACCGCACCGGCCTGACCGGAGAGCCCGCCGCCGGTGACGGTGGCCTTGACATCGTACTGGTCGGAGCGGGATGCGGCGTTGATCGGCTGCTTCAGGAGCATCTGCAGGACAGGTCGCGCAAAATACTCGGTGAAGTCCTTGTCGTTGACGATGATGCGACCATTGCCGGGCTTCAACCAGACGCGGGCGATAGCGTTCTTGCGCTTGCCGGTGGCGTAGGCGCGGCCATGGGCATCGAGCTTCTGGACGTGGACCGGCTGCTCGCTGGCCGGCGGGACGCTTGAGATCTCGCCGAGATCTTCGAGGGTCTTGGTTTCTTCGGCCATCTGATCAGCCTCTCACATTCTTCGAATTGAGCGATGCGACGTCGAGCACCTCGGGCTTCTGGGCCTCATGGGGGTGTTCGGCGCCCTTGTAGACCTTGAGGTTGCGCATCAACTGACGCTGCAAAGGTCCGCGCGCAAGCATGCGCTCGACGGCTTTGATAAGGACGCGTTCGGGAAAACGGCCTTCCAGGATCTGGCGGGGAGAGCGCTCCTTGATGCCGCCGGGATAACCGGTGTGCCAGTAGTAGCGCTTGGCTTCCTTCTTGTTCCCGGTGAACACCACCTTGTCGGCGTTGACGACAATGATATTGTCGCCGCAGTCGACGTGCGGGGTGTAGATCGATTTGTGCTTACCCTTGAGGCGCATGGCGATGAGCGATGCCAGACGGCCGACGACGAGGCCGGAGGCGTCGATCAAAATCCATTTCTTGTCCACCTCGCCGGGCTTGGCGACGTAGGTTTTCATCTTTTGGTCTCCTGCCGGACTTCGAAGCCGGCGCGATTTGTTCGGATAACTGGTTCGGCTGGACCTTCTCCGATATTCCAGGAGGGGCTCAACCGTTGGCCAGTACGGCCGATCGATTGGTTCTGACCACCGGTACAGACCTCAAACGGCGACTCGTCAGCTGGTTCAAGCGCGTCGAATAGTGGTGTCGCCTGGGCGTGTCAATCAAAATCCGGATAGGCCGCAATTTGTGATTTTAAATCAAACGATTAGAGTGGCGGTAAAATGTTACCGTGTTGGCTCTATGGGCTGATCCGATTGCTGATCGTTGAGAACTGAATTCTGCCGCAAGTTCCGCTTGCTCGCGCCGCAAAGATCACGCAAAGCAACGAATGCTGCGCGCGAGCGTTTGGCCGCAGGCCGGTTGCGGCGATCGTTCGATTGCCTGCCCGAAGGTAGAATGCGAGCGTTGGTTTGCAATTGCAGCCAGTGACGCGGCTATCAAGTCGGTCGGAATGGCGGAATCATTGGAGGATCACGATATGCGGTACAAAAAGTGGATGGCGGTTGCGGCGGTGGCCTGCATGATCGCCAGCGCGGGGCTGGCGGGCAACAGCGCATCGGCGCAGGACGCGACGGGCGATATCAATCAGATTGCCCTGAGCGAAACGCAGGTCAAGGGTCTCATCGCTGCGCAGCCGTCGCTTGCGGCGATTGCCAAGAAGCTCGAGAACGCGCCTGAGAGTAACGACGTCAGTATCGAGAAGGAGCTCGACGAAATCGCCCAGAAGCATGGCTTCAAGAATTTCGCCGAACTCGACGACGTGTCGGCGAACGTGCAGTTGGTCCTCGACGGGATCGATCCGGAAAACGGCGAGTACACCGATCCGGTTGTCGGGCTGAAGGAAGAACTCGCCGAGGTCAAGGGTGACACGACGATGCCCGCCGACGAAAAGAAGGCGCTGATCGAGGAACTGGAAGAGGCATTGACGTCTATTCCGCCGCTGAAGCACAAAGAGAACATCGATTTGGTGAAGAAGCATCAGCAGGCGATCCAGGATGCGCTCGATGCCGGCGATGCGGGAAGATAGAAACGACGGCGCAGCGCGCGCCTTTTGAGGCGCGCGGGCCGCATGGTGGAGGACGCTTATGCAGGATCTCAAGGGCGCGGACGGGGCGCGGGGACCGCACGGCGCCGACATCCTGGTGGAGCGGCCCGAAGACGGCATAGCGGTTGTCACACTCAACCGGCCGGGTGCGCGCAATGCCTTGTCGATCTCGGTGTTGAGAGAGCTGAAGCAGGCCTTCGCGGGACTCGGCGCTGACGGGTCGGTCCGGGCCATCGTTCTTGCCGCGAACGGGCCGGCGTTCTGCGCCGGTCATGACCTCAAGGAAATGACTTCGCATCGCGGCGACGAAGACGGCGGCAGGGCGTTCTATTCGGAAACGATGACAACCTGCTCGGAGGTCATGCAGGCGATTGTCGCGTGTCCGAAGCCGGTGATCGCGGCGGTCAACGCGATGGCGACGGCGGCCGGCTGCCAGTTGGTCGCGACGGCCGATCTTGCGGTTGCTGCCGAGGGGGCCAAGTTCTGCACGCCAGGGGTCAACATCGGGTTGTTCTGTTCGACGCCGATGGTTGCCTTGTCGCGGAATGTGCCGCGCAAGCGGGCAATGGAAATGCTGCTGCTCGGTGAAGTCATCGATGCACGAACTGCCGCCGATTATGGCCTGGTCAATAAGGTGGTGCCGCTCGATCGACTGATGGATGCAGCCATGGCCTTCGCGCGATGCATCGCCGGCAGTTCTTCGGCCACAGTGCGGGTCGGCAAGGAAGCCTTCTACCGGCAACTTGAGCAACCGTTGGCGGAAGCCTACGACTATGCCGCCGCAGTGATGGTCGAGAACATGCTCTACAGGGATGCCGAAGAAGGGATTGGCGCCTTCATCGAAAAGCGCAAACCTGCGTGGAAGGGTTGCTAGTGTTCCTTGTGGCTCCGACACTTGGTCGATAGTGTGCTGCAGGGAAAACCAAGTGTCGGAGCCGGAACTAGGATGCTGCCGCGCAGAATCAATCTGGTGACGCTCGGTGTGATCGACGTCGTGCGCTCGCGGGCTTTCTATGAACGACTGGGGTTTGTCGCTTCGGGCTTCGAGAGCGATGAAGTCGCGTTCTTCGATATGAACGGAACCGTGTTCGGTATTTTCGGCCGGGCGGCGCTGGCCGAAGACGCCGGCGTCGACGACGCTGAGTGTTCGTTTCGCGGTGTCAGCCTGGCAATCAACTTCGCGTCCAAGGCCGAAGTCGATGCGGCGTTGGCTCATGCGCGGACGTGCGGCGGTCGTATCGTGCAGCCGGCACGGGAAGTGTTCTGGGGCGGCTACTCGGGCTACTTCGCCGATCCGGACGGACATCTCTGGGAGTTTGCCTACAATCCCGTATTCGGCCTCGATGAAGCAGGGCAGTTGAAGTTGCCGCCAGCCAACGTTGAAAGGCAGTAGATGACGTCACGCCACGACTCCTATGGGGATGCCTACATAGCCCAAATCCTGAGCGAGGTGCGCGTGTTCGCGTTCGTCGGAGCCTCAGCCAATGTCAGCCGCCCGAGCTACTTCGCGATGAAGTACCTCATTGCAAAGGGCTATGAAGTGCATCCGGTCAATCCCGGCCAGGCAGGCAAGGAAGTCCTCGGTCGCAAGGTCTATGCCCGGCTGTGCGATGTGCCGGCACCCGTCGACGTCGTCGATGTGTTCCGCAACTCGGAGGCGGCGCTTGGCGTTACCAGAGAGGCCGTCGACTTGAAGGACAGGCTCGGGGTCAAGGTTCTTTGGATGCAGCTTGGCGTGCGCAACGATGCTGCAGCGGCCGAGGCCGAGGAGGCCGGGCTGCGCGTGGTGATGAACCGATGCCCGAAGATCGAGTATGGGCGCCTGTCAGGCGAGATCGGTTGGATGGGCGTCAATATGCGGTCGGTGTCGAGCCGCACGCCCAAAGTGTCCGCCTACGGGGTGCAGTCGCGCGTGCTGCCTGGAAAACTGGTTTAGTCGCGGATTGCCGTCTCGTAGCAAAAAAGGCGGGCGCGCGTGCTTGGCCGAAGGATAACGTTCACGCGCTCGCTTTGCAGCGGCGTTTCAGCTCGCGGCGCAGATCGCGGTCAACTTCCACGGCTAGAATCATTCCCCTCGAGATCTGGGCCGGCGAAAGCGAGTTTCCCTGAGGACCGCGAAGAATCGTCCCGGCATTGGAAGCCTCGCTACTGCCGATCTTCAGTTCGTCGCAGGTGAGGTCCGACTTCTTCTTCCTGAACGCGAAGAGGCGAACGCCGGAGGCATAAGCGTGGGCCGACGGTGCCTGGCGGACCCAGGCCCGGCTTGTATCGTTCATCATGTAGCCAAGCGTGGTCTTGCGCTTCTGAACGCACTCGGGGCTGTCGTCGACGCAGTCCAGCCCCGCCATGGGCGAGGTGACGTTGGCCGTGTTGACAGCGCATCCGGGCATAATGAAAGCTGTGAAGACAACCGGAATGGCCGGGTAAAGAGCTCGTCGCATGACACTCCCGCGAGTCTCCGCTAAAGGAGACTTGTTCTCATGGGCCTGAGCCCATAGAAGGCGGCAATGGCACGGTCAAGGCAGATCAGACAAGTCTGGCCCGGATCCATATTCGGCAACTGAAGCGCGCCGGTCTCCGGATGCGGGCGAACGAAGGGAAACGCGACCTTGGTCCACGCAATCAGAATCCATCAGTACGGCGGTCCGGAAGTGATGCAATGGGATGAGGTCGAGGTCGGCGCTCCCGGTCAGGGGGAGCTGCGTCTGCGACACTTGGCCGTCGGCGTCAACTACATCGACACCTATCACCGCACCGGTCTTTATCCGGTGGCCGATCTGCCCGCCGTGATCGGTATGGAAGGATGCGGCGAGGTCGTTGCCGTCGGCGAGGGGGTGAGCGAGTTTGTCGTCGGCGACAGGGTGGCCTACGCAAATCCCATCGGGGCGTATGCCGAAGAGCGGCTCATTCCTGCCGAGCGCGTGGTGAAGGTGCCTGATAAAATCGCGCCTGAAACCGCAGCGGCGATGATGCTGCAAGGCATGACTGTGCGTTATCTGCTGAACGTCACCTACAAGGTCGGTCCGGGGACGACGATGTTGTTTCACGCCGCTGCCGGCGGGGTGGGGCTTATTGCCTGCCAATGGGCGAAGCACCTCGGGGCGACGATCATCGGCACGGTGGGCTCAGAGGAAAAGGCGGAAGTTGCCAAAGCGCACGGATGCACGCACACGATCAACTACCGCAGCGAGGATTTCGTTGCGCGGGTGAGGGAACTGACCGGCGGCAAGGGTGTGCATGTGGTCTACGATTCGATCGGCAAGGACACATTCCCGGCTTCGCTGGACTGCCTTCGTCCGTTGGGGTTGTGGGTGTCGTTCGGGGCGGCCTCGGGGCCGGTCCAGAATTTCGATATCGGCCTGCTGTCCAAGAAGGGTTCGCTGTTCGCAACGCGCCCGACGCTTTTCACCTACACGGCGACACGCGCGGACCTCGTGGCCAGTGCCAACGATCTTTTCGATCTGGTTGGCAGCGGCGTCGTCAGGATCGGCATCAACCAGAAATATCCATTGAAGGAAGCAGCACAGGCGCACCGCGACCTGGAGCGACGCAAAACGACGGGTTCTACAGTGCTGACGGTATAAACCGCCGTCGGCGCAGCGACCTTTCGTTACCGGGAGAAGCTGCAAGGGGAGCGGGCAGGCACGATGAGCGATGCGACGGCGCAAGCGGAAGCGGGGGCGGGAACGGGCAATGCGGATGCCGCTCGCCAGACGCAGTACGGCGTCGGGTTCGTTGTTGGTGCCGCGACGATCTATTCGCTGTTGCATGCCGGGTTTCGTCTGCTCAGCTCGCGGGTGCTCGGTGAAGACGATGTCACCGATATCGTTCTGAGCCAGGATCTTCTTGCCGGATACGATTCGTTTCCGCGGCAGCCGCCGCTTTACGATTGGGTGTTGTGGGCGGTTCAGCAGCTTACGGGGCCGCGCTTCGAGAATTTCCTGGTGATCAAGTATGGGGCGCTCATCGCGGCGGCGGTTTTTTTGTACCTCGCCGCCCGCCGGGCACTGGGCGACCGACTGTTCGCGCTGCTCACGGTGGAGTCGCTAGCGCTCATCTATTCGATCAGCTGGCGGTACCACGAAGGTTTTACCCACGAGGTGGGCGCCATGGTTGCGGTGCTGGCGACGGCGTGGCTGGTGTTGCGGATCGCGCAGGATCGGCGGACTCCGGATTTCGCGTGGCTGGGCCTCGTCATGGGGCTGGGCGTGCTGACCGAGCCTGCCTACACGGTGTTTCTCGTGGCGCTGCTGATTGCCGTGGCTGTGCAGCCGGGTCTGCGCATGGCCTTCTTCGGACAGGCGTTCGCGTTGTCGGTTCTTGGCGCATTGGCGATCGCTTCTCCCTACCTGTTGTGGATGTTCGAGGAGCCGCGCAGGCTGTACTGGCTGACGCGGCTTTGGCATGATGGCTGGAGCTTCAACTGGGATGGCTTTTGGGATGCGGTGCGCGGTCCGGTCGCGTATCTGTCGCCATTGGCTTTCATTCTGCCGGTCATATTTCCTGGCTGGCTGAAGACGGCCTGGGGGGATCTCAAGGATTGGAGAATCTCGGGAGCAGGGTCAGGGGGCGCTGGAGATTACGAACGGTTGATTCTGCATGCGACCGGGCTGGCTTTCGCGGCGTCAGTCATTGGCGCGGTGGTGTTCGAGGTCAGCGGGCTGGCGGTGCATGTGTTGATGCCGCTTTATCTCATCAGCGTAATCTGGCTTTTCGGTGTGGCGCGGCGCTCGGAGCATCGGCCGGTTCATGTGCAGCGGTTCGGCCGGCTTGCGCTCGTCATCGCACTCATTGCGTTCACGGCGCGGATGGCCAACCTCTATGTCATGGATCCGGTCTGCAATACCTGCCGCTGGGGCATCCCCTACGACGCGTTCGCCAAGGAGATGCGCGCGCGCGGGGTCGATGACCGCACCACCATCGTCAGTCTCGACAATGAGTTGTCCGGCAACCTGCGTCCGCTGTATCCAGCCAGTCCGGTCATCACGCGGCTTTATCCCAACTTCACTCCGGAGGGTGCCGACTGGACAAGGGGGCGGGTTGCTTATGTGTGGGAGGGTGGTCTCGATCCGGAAATGGCGCAGAAACATCTGCGTTTCCTGCTGCCCAAGGGTATCGAGGCCGGCGACGGCGAGCGCATCGAAGTTCCTTGGCGTTCGTGGTGGCGGGATACCGGCTACCGCACCAGCGCGTGGCATCTGCTCGTCGTCGAAAAGGGGCTGAAGAAGCGCGTCGTCAATACGGGGCGCGAAAACCGGCTCGGCCTGTAGCGTCATCGGGGTTTTCGGTTGTCGGTCGACCGGCGCAATTTTGGGCGCCGACTATTCGATATCGGAGAAGCGTGCCGGATCCGGCTTGAGGCCGGTTACGCGTTCCAAGGCGATCGCGGTCATGACTTTGCCGGCAAGGGTGCGCTGGCCAAGATACTGCATCTCGTAAGTGGAAACCGATGGGGCCGCTGGCAGGGTTGCGGAGTTGAAATCGGCTGCCGGCAGCAGCGGTGACTGTGCACAGGCGGTCAGGGCGGCGCAAAGCGAAATAATCGTCACGAAACGAGCGAACACGCGAACCCCCTATTTGTCCCGGGCGAAATGCCCGGCTTAAACCGTTGCATTCAATCGTCCGGCCCCGGGAACAAAGTAGCGCCTCGCAGCGGACACACAAGGGTTTAAACTGTGGCAGATGAACTCTGTCTGAATGGACAATGGCAGCCGATAGAGGCGCGCAATTCAGCTTCGAACGAGGCGGCAGGGAAAGCGGGCAGTCAGCACTCGCCAAACAGGGACGTAATGCACCGCCAGGTCTTCTTGGCGGCGCTGCCGATTGCGTCGCCAGTTTTTTCAATGGTTTGGCCGGTACTCTTGGCGGCATCGACGACAACTTCACCAGCCTGCTTCAATCCCTTCTGGGACGCCTTGGCGGTTTGTTTTGCCAGTTCCTCGACCGTCTGAGGTGTTTTTGGTTCGGGCGGGGCTGCGTCAGGTTCGGGTTCGGCTTCGCCGGTGCGCGGCAATTCGTCCAGCGCTGTTCCAGGTTCAGGAAGCGGTGCGCCGTCCGGCTGCGGTGTTGCTGCAACCACACCTGTCGGCGGCGCCTGCGGCAAGGGGGTATCGGGTGAGGGGGTGACCTCGGCGATATCGCCGCCGCAGGCGGCTGCAGAGTCGCGGGTGACGGCGCAGGTGGCGTGACCATTCTTCTTGGCAAGTTCGGTGATGCAAAGAAGCGCAATGGGAGCGTTGGCGGAGAGGCCGGGGTCGTTGACCTGGCAGCGGTAGATGGCGAAGGGATTGTCGCAGCGCACGCAGGCTTCGAGCGCTGCGGCTGGGTCGGCCGGGTACAGGATTGGCAATGCTGAAGGCAGCAGGAATGTAATAAGCGTGCGGGATTTCATGGCAGTTGCCACTCCGTGGGATTTGGATTGACCGGCAACATCAGTATCCGTTGGGCTAGTGGCCTGTCTCGCCTAAATCGTTGTGCTGGCCGCAACCGCTGACGATTTCGGCGAGACATGAAGGCCACTCGCGAAAACAATGGTTCAGTGTGGCATTCAGCGCGCCTCAATTGACAACTCCACTGCGGCACCAACAGGTCAATTAAGGCGCGACGCCACACTAGCTCAATTTCGGTCCGCGCGGCCTTACAGCGGGCAATGAGGCAATTGCCGACGGTTGGCGTGCCGGTGGCGTTTCGCCGGATCGCCGGATCGCCGGATCGCCGGGTTGCAGGTTTCGGGCGTGCCGGCACATTAGCACGCTTTTTCAGGTTTGCCGCACGCTGCGGGACGGCCACGCCCGGGCGGCGGAGGGGGCTGCGACCGGCAGCGAGCATTTTCCCACGCGTTCGTGGGCGGATGCTGCGGCGAAGTCTTGCATTCGATCCGACGGATCACTAGAACAAGGCGCTCAAGGAGACGTGGCCGAGTGGCTGAAGGCAACGGTTTGCTAAATCGTCATACGCTGTCAAGGCGTATCGAGGGTTCGAATCCCTCCGTCTCCGCCATTTTCGTGTCCTCACGCGCTGGTCGCGCTCCGGACGGGGCGGCGCATTATTCGTCAACACTGCGCAAGCTTGTGTTGAGCGAGCGCCGGGTCGCGTTGCTCCCGAGCCCTTCGGGCTTTCGGTTGAGTTCGATGCAAGTCCCCCCGGGCCCGCCATAACTTATTGATTCTCAGCGATAATTGATGAATTCCCGACGAGATTCGAAGTTGTCCCGGTGTTTCCGCGGGTTACGCCCGACCAGACTGTGCGGCGGGTCGCGGAGACCGCTTTGGTGCCGTTGTGAGGCCGCTGCGCCGGCAATAGTCTCCTATCGGGTTTTCAGTGGTGCCGTTGACGGCGGATGACTTCGCCATGCTGTTGCAGTCCGAGGGCTGGAACGACGAACGCACCGTCGCGGGCGACGGTGGGTTACGGCAGTTTAGCGGCGATAATGATGCGGTCAGTCGAAACCCATCTGGCGACGTTGCTCCGACCAGCAGCCAGCAAACTGGCCCGTGCTCATTGGCTTGATTGCACTGAACTCAGGCGGCTGACGTCCCTGCAGGATGGCCTTCGTGATGTCCGGTGCCAGGAAATTCAGGCGAAATACGCGCGTGAAATAAGAGGGGGCTCACCCCGGCCTCGTCGGCGAGGTCCTTTATCGACTTGCCATTGCTGTTCGTGACCAGATTTCTGAAGTGCCGCGCCTGCGCGATCAGTCACAGGAGGCTGCGATCCGACTTGGCCGCAGCGCAGGACTGCCCTTCGTTCACCAGCTTGTTCGCCATGCCGGTCCGCTTCACGCGCGCCGGTATTGTCAGGACGTTGCTCGGTCCCTGGTCCGGCAAGTCTGACCGGCAAGGGCTCAGCTTCTTCGGCGGATGCGACCGATACAGCCGGCGCCATTCCACGCGCAGATCGGATGCGTCCATCGCGGACAGGGTAGCCAGCGCAGCGGCAAGCGTTTCGGCGGTTTGATCGACTCTCTTGGACATTAGTGTTCCGACTCTGACATATGGTTCCCTGCCGGGAACCTGAATGTCAGCCCGGAACACTCAGCCCGGAACACTTGGCAACCTTTTGATTGTGTTCTGAATTCACAAACATTTGACGACCTCCACCCGGGCATCAAATGTTTGAGCCAGAACATTAGATCTCAACCTTTCTGCGCTTGCAGGCGATAAGCCTTGCGACCGGCATTCAGATCGAGGTTGAAATCGAAGCCGCGCGATTTCAGCCGGCTTAGCGCACCCAGCACCGAGTGTCTCTGCCAGCCGGTGGCCTCGATCAGTTCGTCTGCCGTCGCGCCGGTCTTGGCGGCAAGGCGGTCGATGATGACACCCAACTTGCCGCCAGGGCGTTGGGTGGGCGGTGCTTGCTCCGGCTCGGGTGCCGACGGGTTCGCGGGCTTCCGGGATGAATTTGAACGTGCATTGCTTGATCCGGCCATTGGGGTGGTCCTCTTTCGCTGGCCGTGCGGAATGCCTGGCCTTCGATGTCTGCCCGCTTTCAGCGGGACCACCACCCGAAGCCCCGGAGTTGATCGCCGCGGCGGTACCTGCGACCAGTCATGGCCGCGTGCTACGACTCCAGTACCGCTCCAACGAGCTGAGAAGTCCACTGGAAAGTGTGAGACGGCGACTGGGGCGGCCTGAAAAACCGTTCGCTATCAGCACTCTTCGGCTTGTCAGATCGCTGGGCCGCCGGTGCCTGATGACAGGGCGCAATCCGTCCGCGCGTCTATCGCCCTTGGCGACCCAGCGTGGCCGAGGCGCATCGCCCGCCACGGTGCACCAATGTTTTCAACAACTCTTGCCGTCGCGGGCGCGACGCGGGGTGCGGCTGTCGCGTAGGCTGGTGCCGAAATGAGTTGGCCGAGGCTCGATCGCAGAGGCCCATGAGCCATCTAAACAGGCGGCGGCGCCGATGGAGAAGTTTGTGGGCGAGGTGCTGAGCGAGGACGTGCTGGCGCGCGAATTTGGCCGCGATACGGTTGCCAAAGGGCGGCGCGTGTTGGGGATTGGCGCGGTGCGTTTGCTCGCCGTGTCGGGGGACGGCGCGCGCATCTCGGCCAGCGTGGCGAGCGAGCGACGCGGGTATGGGCAACGGGCACCCTATCAGCAGACGATCTCGATTTCGCCGCGCGCCGGCAGGTTGCGTGTCGTCGGCTATTGCACCTGTCCGATGGGCCACAACTGCAAGCATGTGGCAGCCGCCCTTCTGGAGCACCTCGCGCGTTCCGGTACGGCGAGCGAAACCGGCATGGCCAGCGCTTCTCGAACCGTGATGTCCGAGGTGCCGCGTCAGCCGCAGCCGCTGGCGCTGATCGAGCCGCCGGCACCGATCTCGCCTTTGTCCAGCGAGTTGGCTGAATGGCTGGAACGCCTAGGGCAGGCCGTCGATGCAGCGAGCCCGGCCGCATCCGACGCGTTGGCCGCCCGTGCGAAGGGCGATGCGCGCGCCCTTCTCTATGTCCTGGCACCACGTGATCTGGCCCAAGGCGTCCTCTCCCAGCACGCCATCGTGCGCGCGGTCAGCGTGCGACTGCGCAAGGCTGGGCCGCCGACCGAGCCCAAGCCCTATTCGCCCAAGAACGTGATGCGCCCCGAATCCCAGCGGGCGCGCTACCTGACGCCGGAGGATCTCGCGATCCTGCGCGACCTCTACTGGCTACAGCACTCACGCGCGTTCGATTTCCACCACGACGTAGCCCTGCCGCCAAGCGCGAGCGGGCGCTCTGTGCTGGAGGCGCTGATCGCGACCGGCCGGTTGCATTGGGGCGCCATCGATGGTCCAGCGCTGACGGCCGGGCCAGCGACGGCTGGCGAGCCACGCTGGACGACGGACGCCATCGGCCGCCAGAGACTTGGCATTGTGCCGTCGGCGGAGACAGAAGAGTTGCGTTTCGACGCTGTCCTGCCCCTCGCTCCGCTGCACTATGTCGATACCGGACGCGGCAGCATTGGCAGCATCGAGACCGGGCTGCCGCAGGCGCTGGCCGTCGAGGTCGCCCGTTCTCCCGCCGTGAGCCAAAGCGAAGCGGCGCTCGTCGGCGCAATGATGACGGAGCGGCTGTCGCGCACGACCGCCCGGAGATCCCCAACGCCGCTTGATGGGTCAACGCCGTCGGGGGACGATGCCGTTGCCCCGCTCCTGCCCTTGCCCGCAGCCGCCGACCGGGCCGAGGTGCGCTCGGTGGAACCCGTTCCCCGGCTGAAGCTCGCCATGGCGGATGTACATCTGCGGCCGAACTTCACGTACTATCTCGGTTATGGCGATATCGCGCGGTTGAGTGGCAGCTTTCGCCTGCCAATCGCCTGCCTCGCGTTCGACTATGCCGGCGAGCGAGTCGCCGCAGGCGATCCGCGCCCACAGCTGGAAGAGCGCAAGGGCGATACGCTTGTCGTCACGCCGCGTGATATGGCCGCCGAGTTGATGGCGCTCAAACGGCTGAGGTCGTTCGGGCTCGCCGAGATCGCGGAGACGCCGGTGGTGTTGGATGCGCCGGCGCCAGGCGCACTCTTCCTGCAGCCGGACGACGATCTCGACAGCTTCGGCCGACTCGAGACGCTCGACGAGCCGACGCGCTTCATCGAATTCGTCATGGAGGTTGTGCCGCGCCTGGAGGCCAACGGCTGGCAGATCGCGTTTTCCGACGACTATCCCTACCGCATCGCGGACGGCGAGATCGGCTGGTGGGCCGATATCGGCCCCGATGATGGCGCAGGCTCCGGCATCGACTGGTTCTCCTTCGAGGTCGGCCTCGATTTCGAAGGACAGCGCGTCAACCTCGTACCGCTGCTCACCGGCATCCTGCAGAAGCTGCCGCCAGATGTCTCAGGAGCAAAGGGCAAGCGCATGCGGGAGACGGCGCTGGCCGACATGACGCTGTTCCAGGAGCTGCCCGACGGCCGTCTACTGCCGATCCCCGGCGCGCGGCTCGCCCCGCTCGTTCAAGGTCTGATCGATCTCGTCGGCCCGCGCAAGGAGATGATCGCCGCCGGCAAGGTGCGCCTCAATCGCGCCGAGGCCCCGGCGCTTGCCGACTTCGCAAAGCAAGCCGGCAGCGACGTTGCTCTTGCCGACAGCGCCGCCCGCCTCGTCGAGCTTGGCCGCACGCTGCAGAAGGGCCGGCCGCGCAAGACCGTCAAGCTGCCGAAGTCGTTCAACGCAAAGTTGCGCCCCTATCAGGCCCAGGGGCTCCAATGGATGGACTTCCTGCGCGAGGCGGGCTTTGGCGGCGTGCTCGCCGATGACATGGGGCTTGGCAAGACGGTCCAGGCGCTGGCCTTGCTGGCGCGTGAGAAAGCCCAAGGTCGGCTCGACAAACCCGCGCTCATCGTCGCGCCGACCAGCGTGCTGCCGAACTGGGTCGCCGAGGGCAAGCGGTTTGCGCCGGACCTCAAGATGCTGGCCCTGCGCGGGGCCGACCGGCAGATGCTGTTTCCCAAGATCGCTTCCCACGACATCGTGCTCACGACCTATCCGCTCATCGTGCGCGACGCCGGCACGCTGTTGGATCACGAATTCCATGTCGCCATCCTCGACGAGGCGCAGGCGATCAAGAACCCCAAGGCCGCCGTCAGCGAGACCGCGCACAGGATCAAGGCGCGCCATCGCCTGGCGCTGACCGGCACCCCCTTGGAGAACAATCTCGGCGAGGTGTGGTCGCTGTTTCAGTTCCTGTCTCCGGGGCTTCTCGGCGATGCCACCACCTTCAAGCGACTGTTCCGCACCCCGATTGAAAAGCACGGCGACAAGGCGGCGCAGGCCTTCCTGTCGAAGCGCTTGAAACCGTTCATGCTGCGCCGGACCAAGGAGGAGGTGGCGCCGGAGCTGCCGGAAAAGACCGAGATCACCGAGCTCGTGCGCCTCGATGGCGGCCAGCGCGATCTTTACGAAACGGTGCGCGTGCTCATGGAAAAGCGCGTGCGTGAGGAAATCGACAAGAAGGGTCTGGCGAAAAGCCACATCGTCTTTCTCGATGCGCTATTGAAGCTGCGCCAGGTGTGCTGCGACCCGCGCCTCCTGAAGATGCCGCAGGCGCAGCGCGTCAAGGAAAGCGCCAAGTTCGAGCGGCTCATGGAGATGATCCCGGAGATGCTGGCCGAAGGGCGCCGCATCCTGCTGTTCTCGCAGTTCACCAGCATGCTGGGCCTGATCGAGGCGGAAATTGCCAAGCGCAAAATCCCTTACGTCCTTTTGACAGGCCAGACCAAGGACCGGGCCGAGCCCGTCCGCCGCTTCCAGTCGGGCGAGGTGCCGCTGTTCCTCATCAGCCTCAAAGCTGGTGGCACCGGCCTCAATCTGACCGCGGCCGACACCGTCATCCATTATGACCCCTGGTGGAATCCGGCGGTCGAGCGCCAGGCGACCGACCGGGCCTACCGCATTGGCCAGGACAAGCCCGTGTTCGTCTACCGCCTCATCGCCGAGGAGGGCATCGAGCAGGCGATCGAGGTTCTGAAGGCGCGGAAGGCAGCGCTCGCCGACGCGCTGTTCGAGGGCACCGCCAAGACGCTCTCCGACCTCACAGAGGCCGACGTCTCAGCGCTGTTCGCGCCGCTCAGCTCGGCGGCACGACCACCGCGCCGCAAGGCTGCGTGAGCGGACGGGGCGGCGCATTGTCGTCAACACTGCGCAAGCTTGTGTTGACGGGCTTCCTTGGCTCAACACTCATTACTGTTCCCAACATTCGGCAAGCCGATGTTGGTGCGCAAGCTTGTGTTGAGCAAGCGCCGGGGCGCGTTGCTCCCGTGCCCACCGGGCTTTGGGTTGCGTTCGAACTTTATGCCGCCCTTGACAGCGACTTTTGGCTTGCCCGCCTGAGGGCACTTCGCATCAATCTGTTGAGTTACGGTTCGGCCAGGCTTTCAGGTGGAACGCTTTGCCCGCGTTATGCGTTAGCGTGGGTTGCTGGTGGACGTGGGTGTTGAAGTCGGTTTCGGAAATCAAGAGGATCGCTGCGCTTTGTTTCCCATCGGAGATACGGTTTCGACGCGCTCGACGCCGGTCGTAGTTTGGTCGATCATCGCGGCGAACGTGGCAGCGTTTGCATATCAGCTGTCGCTCGGTTCGAGCGGCCAGCAGGCGTTCCTGATGCAGCATGCGCTGGTGCCGCGGCGCTATGTGGACTTCGCATGGGCGAGCGAGCACGGCCTTTCCAGCTTGGATTTCACGCCGTTCGTGACCAACATGTTTCTGCACGGCGGCTTCCTGCATATCGGTTTCAACCTGTGGACGCTGTGGGTGTTCGGGCGGGCGCTGGAGGACCGGCTGGGGCCGTGGCGGTTTCTGCTGCTTTACATTGCAGCAGGTATCCTTGCGAGCCTGGCGCATGCGATTTTCAACTTGACGTCGTCGATTCCGGCGCTGGGGGCATCAGGAGCGATCGCAGGGACGATTGCCGCCTACGCGGTGCGGTTTCCGTTCGGCTGGGTCAAGGTCGTTGTACCGGTGTTCATCTTTCCGTTCTTTTTCGCGATGCCGGCAATGATGTTCGCCGTGATCTGGTTTTCAATGCAGGTGATGCAGGGCGTCAGCGAGTTGCTGGCGCCGTGGTACGGTCAGGGGATTGCGTGGTGGGCGCATATCGGCGGGTTCATTGGCGGCTGGCTGTTGATCAGGCGGCTCGGTCAAGCACCGCGCTGGCGCAGCGGATATTGATCCGGCACCGGGGGCGGGTTGATTGCGGACAAGGACGGGGCGTGAAGCTAGTCTAACAAATATGATGACCGGTTTGCAGATCGCTTCGAAAGAGCCTTGCTGATGGCCCGCGTGCTTGTCGCCTTCGCTTCACGCGAGGGGCATACAGAACTGATCGCGCACCACGTTGTGCGCCAACTGGAAGACCGCGGGCACCTGACGCGTCTCATCAACCTCACGCGGCATGAGGGGGAAGCGGGAGCGGACGACTACGATGCCACGATTATTGCCGGTTCGATCCATGTCGGCAGTTTTGCCCCCGAGGTGTTGGGGTTCCTGATGCGCCACGGCCCGGCGGTGCGCGAGCACGTTTCGGCGTTCCTGCCGGTCAGCCTGAGCGCGGCCTCGCATGACGACGCCGAGATCGCCGCGATCAACGAGATTGCGGACCGATTTCTGTTCGAGGCCGGCTGGCAGCCGGAGTTCGTTGAGCATGTGGCGGGCGCAGTCTACGATCGGGAGCTCAATGCGGTCGAGCGAACCGTTCTGCACATGATCATGCGCCAGCACGAGACGGTGCCCGATCCTTCGGGTTCGACGGTTCTGACCGACTGGGGTCGTCTTGATGAATTCATTGGGGCGTTTGCCGCGAAGCTTTGATTGATGCGGGCACGGCAGGCTGCCTCGTCGGGGCGTTATTTCTATTGCGCGTTCTGACCATAGCCCTTGAAGCGTTCGAGCACGTCGGCCATCGCGTCGGCATCGAGGATGCGCGGCTTGCCCAAGGTCAAAACCTTGTAAAATTGTTCGGAGAGCACCTCGACCTCCTCGGCAAGTTCCAGGGCGGCGGCGAGATTCTTGCCGACGGCGATCTGGCCGTGGTTGGCCATCAGGAGTGCCGAGCGCCGGGCAAGTCCGTTGCCAACGTGGCCGGCGAGTTCTTCGGTGCCGAAGGGCGCATAGGGGATGATCGGAATGTCGACTCCGCCGGCGACCGCGATCATGTAATGAAACGCGGGAATCGTCTTGTTGGCGCAGGCTAGAACCGTTGCGTGCAAAGAATGGGTGTGTACAACTGCGCCGATATCGGGGCGGGCGTGATAGGCGGCCAGATGAAAGCGCCATTCGCTCGACGGCTTGCGGGCCTTCTTGCTGAAACTTCCATCAGCATCGACGAAGGCGATGTCGGAGGGTTTCAGCTGTTCATAGGCCATTCCGGTCGGCGTGATCAGCATACCGGTTTTCCAGCGGCAGGACACGTTGCCGGAGCGTCCAGGAGAGAGGCCGGAGCGGCTCATCTTCAAGGCTGTGGCGATAACCGCTTTGCGGGCGGCGGTTTCTGCGGCCTTCGAGGCAGTGCGGGGTCGCGGGGCCTTACGGAGGGCTGCGGCCGACTTGGTCCGCGGGGCCGTTCCAGCATTCTCAGCGGCCACCGCGGTCTTGTCGGCTTTGCGCACAGGTGCGCGGCGGCTTGCCGGTGTTGCGGCGGGCTTGCGGGTCGTCGTTCGATTTGTTGTTTGTTTAACTGCCATCGCCAGGGAGACTAAGTGTTCGTACGAATTGCCGACAGCAGATTAGCCTGGATTGGTTTGCGGAGGCCTAAAAACACAAAAGAGCAGGATTTCCTGCTCTTTTGAACGCCGGCCGAGACCGATACTGTTCTGCATCTTCTTCCAAGCTTTGGGAAGACGCAGGCTTGTGAGCCTTTTTCTGGCTCTTGGCGTCTTTCCCTAGACTTGGGCTCTTTGCCGGTGCTTCATGCGGCTTTGACCCTTTTGGTTAGCGAGGGCGTTATAACCCAGGTGTGTCCGTCTGTCACTGACAAAAAGTCGTAGTTTGCCTGCAAAGTTTCCAAGCGGTGTGCGAACAATAGGCAACCGCCGCGTAGAGCCTTTTTCAGCAGAGCGCGGTGAGGACGCCGGGGGAAGGATTGCGCGCTCGCACGGTTCTCGTTAAGAGCGGCTGAATACCGGTCCGACATGCGTCTATCGCCGAGACACTGGTTTGCTGCGGCGGGGATGATTTGTCTGCTGGAGGCTGGCGCGCAATCGACATCATGGGATTCCAATGCATCTTTCACGCTTTTTCATGCCCGTCCTGCGCGATACGCCCAAGGAGGCGGAGATCATTTCGCACCAGCTTATGCTGCGGGCTGCGATGATCAAGCAGTCGGCTGCCGGCATCTATTCGTGGTTGCCGCTGGGCTTGCGCGTCCTGAAGAAGATCGAAGGGATCGTGCGCGAGGAACAGAACCGTGCAGGTGCGGTGGAGATCCTGATGCCGACAATCCAGTCGGCCGACCTGTGGCGTGAATCGGGACGCTATGAAGCCTACGGCAAGGAAATGCTGCGCATCGTCGACCGCCACGAGCGCGACATCCTTTACGGGCCGACGGCCGAAGAGGTGGTGACGGCAATCTTCCGCGACAGCGTCAGAAGCTACAAGGACCTGCCGAAGAATCTCTACAACATTCAATGGAAATTCCGCGACGAAATCCGGCCGCGCTTCGGGGTGATGCGCGGGCGCGAGTTTCTGATGAAGGATGCCTATTCGTTCGACCTGACGAAGGAAGATGCGCGGGCGACCTATCAGCGGATGTTCGCGGCTTATCTTAGAACATTCGCGAGGATGGGGCTCAAGTCGGTGCCGATGAAAGCGGATACGGGACCGATCGGCGGCGACCTCAGCCACGAATTCATTATTCTGGCCGAGACCGGCGAGAGCGAAGTGTTCCTGCACAAGGACCTTCTCGATGAAAGGGTGCCGCCTGCGGATACCGATTTCTTCGGCGACCTTTCAGGGGTCGTGGAGAACTGGACTTCGCGGTACGCAGCGACCGACGAGATCCACGATGCGGCCAAGTTCGAGAATGAAGTGCCGGAGGCCAAGCGGGTCACGGCGCGTGGCATCGAGGTCGGCCACATCTTCTATTTCGGCACCAAGTATTCGGCGGCGATGGGAGCGAAAGTGCAGGGCCCGGATGGGCAGTTGGTGACGCCGGAAATGGGCTCCTACGGGGTCGGGGTGTCGCGTCTGGCCGGCGCCATAATCGAAGCCAGCCATGACGAAGCCGGGATAATATGGCCGGTGCCGGTGGCACCGTTCGAAGTCGGACTCGTCAATCTGCGCGCGGGAGATGCGGCAACGGATGGCGCCTGCGCCGACCTCTACAACAAACTTCAGGCCGCGGGTGTCGAGGTGCTATACGACGATACCGACGAACGGGCAGGCGCCAAGTTCTCCACGATGGATCTGATCGGCCTGCCTTATCAGTTGATCGTGGGGCCGAAGGGCGTCAAGAACGGCGAGGTGGAGATCAAGGCTCGCGCGGGGGCTGAACGCGAGACGCTCGGGATCGAGGCCGGACTCAATCAGGTCATCGCGGCGGTCCAGTCTCAGCGCATTCTGGCTTGACGAGCAGGCTCATCGGCCAGAGTTGGTGATGATTTTCGCTGGGGCAATCGGTAAGGGGAAGACATGGCAGCCGGACACAGGGCGGACGCGCTGGACAAGTCGAACGCGGACACGATGGCGTTTGCTCCGTTCGAGTGGATGCTGGCGTTGAGGTATCTGCGGGCGCGGCGCAAGGAAGGCTTCATCTCGGTCATCGCCGGATTTTCGTTTGTCGGGATCATGCTGGGTGTTGCGACACTGATCATCGTGATGGCGGTGATGAACGGGTTTCGCGCGGACCTGTTCTCCAAGATCCTCGGCCTTAACGGTCATGTCGTCGTGTTGAAGATCGGCGAGAGCTTCAAGGATTACGACGAGATTGCGAGGAAGATCGAAAGTGTGAAGGGCATCCAGCACGCGCTGCCGCTGATCGAGGGCCAGGTGATGGTGTCGTCGCGCGTGCAGGCGTCCGGCGGACTTGTCAGGGGGATGTCGGAAGACGGTATCAAGTCCTTGAAGCTGGTTTCTGGCAATGTGCGGTTCGGCAGCCTCGATGGTTTCGATACCTCGCAGGGTATTGCGGTGGGCATGCGGCTGGCGAATTCGCTCGGTGCCAGTATCAACGATACGATCACTCTGGTTTCACCGCGCGGGGCGACGACGCCATTCGGCACCGCGCCGCG
The DNA here is from genome assembly GCA_018830445.1 of Alphaproteobacteria bacterium. Classification (GTDB taxonomy): domain Bacteria; phylum Pseudomonadota; class Alphaproteobacteria; order Rhizobiales; family Hyphomicrobiaceae; genus Filomicrobium. The sequence goes on from JAHJSN010000035.1 coordinate 22,602, forward strand.
CACCAAGGCCTATCAGATCAAGGCGATCTTCGAGATGGGCATGAGCGAATACGACCGCACGGTCATCTTCATGCCGCTGGGCGAGGCGCAGAAGTTCTTTTCAAAGCGCGATGCGGTCGACTTCATCGAGGTGATGGTCGACGATCCGGAGGCGGTCGCAGGCTATCAGGCGGACATCATGGGGGCGATTGGGCGCACGTTCCAGACAACCGACTGGCAGCAGCGCAATGAGACATTCTTCAGAGTGCTCGAGATCGAGCGGCTGGTAATGTTCATCATCCTGTCGCTGATCATCCTGGTGGCGGCGCTCAATATCATTTCGGGCATGATGATGCTGGTGAAGGACAAGGGACGCGACATCGCGATCCTGCGCACGATGGGAGCTTCGCGAGGGGCGGTGATGCGCGTGTTCCTGATTACCGGGGCCGCAATCGGTGTGGTCGGCACGCTGGCTGGCTTCATCCTCGGGGTGGTGTTTTGTTGGAACATCGACGAGATCAAGGGTGTCGTCGCGTGGCTGACGAATACGCAGATCTTCGACCCAGCGATTTATTACCTGACCAAGCTGCCGGCGAAAATCGATCCCGGTGAAACCGGGATGATCGTCGCGATGGGGCTCGGGCTTTCGATCCTTGCGACGATCTATCCGTCATGGCGGGCGTCAACGCTCGATCCTGTCGAAGCGCTGAGGTACGAGTGACCATGATGGATGCTTCAAGGAGTTCGACCCCGATCCTCCGCCTTTCGGGTCTGCGGCGTTCGTTCCATCAGGGGCCGCGCGAGATCAAGGTGCTCGACGGGGCGTCGGTTGAAATCTATCCCGGTCAGGCGGTCGCGCTGGTCGGCCCATCGGGGGCGGGCAAGTCGACGCTGTTGCACATCGCCGGGCTTCTCGAAAGCGCGGACGGGGGAAGTGTCGCCGTCGACGGGCGCGAGTGCATGGGATTGCCGGATGGGGAGCGCACGCGGATCAGGCGCGCGGAAATGGGTTTCGTCTACCAATTCCACCAATTGCTGCCGGAGTTCTCCGCGCTGGAGAACGTCATTATCCCGCAGATGATTCTGGGCCGGAGCAAACGGGACGCGGCGAAAAGGGCGAGCGAGCTTCTGTCTTCGGTCGGGCTTGCCGATCGGCTCAATCACCGGCCGGCCGAACTGTCGGGCGGCGAGCAGCAGCGCACCGCGATCTGCCGGGCGCTGGCCAATCAGCCGCGTCTGCTGCTGGCGGACGAACCGACCGGCAACCTCGACCCGAGGACGTCCGAGCGCGTGTTTGAATCGCTTGTTGAACTCATTCACCGCACGGGTGTCGCCGCATTGATAGCCACGCATAACCTCGACCTTGCCGCGCGCATGGACAGGACGATCCGTCTGGCTGACGGGCACCTCGTCGAGATGACGCCAGGTCAGGCGGCCTGAGGGCGTCGTCTTTCCCGCGTCAATTGAGCGCGAAGCAGTGCGTGTTATCTTATTGCCCGCCTGCTGCGAGGTTCCCACTATTGGTGGGGCGCTTGCAGTGACCGGTCCGCGTCGGGCTAGCTAGACCGCCTTTCTCACAGGGGTGTAGACCGTCATCGCATTTGCAGCTGGTGCTGCAACCAAATGTCAGAACCAAAAGCTACATCTGAATCATAGAGTAGCTAGAGCATTATCAGATCACACGGAAACGCATCCGCGTTTCGGTGCTCGGATGAAAATACTCCGAAAGTGTCATGCAAATCTATCTCCCCATCGCCGGAATGCCGCTGCCCTTGCTGCCACTATTGGGGCTCGGGCTGGCGGTCGGTTTTCTTTCGGGCATGTTCGGTGTTGGCGGCGGCTTTATCCTGACGCCAATCCTAATGTTCATGGGTGTGCCGCCGATCGTCGCCGTCGGCACGGGGGCTGCCATCGTGATCGCGTCTTCCGTATCGGGGGCGATTGCCCATTGGGGGCGCGGTAACGTCGATATCGGTATGGGCGGGATACTGACCGCTGCGGGACTTGTGGGTTCGACGCTCGGTTCGCAGCTGCAGGCGTTCCTGAAACAACTCGGGCAACTCGAACTCTTCACATCATTGACCTACGCCGCGATTTTGACGGTGATCGGGTCCATCATGGTGACGGAAGGATTCTGGGCCTGGCACCGGCTGGCGCATCCGGCAGCGCTGCCCGCGGGGACGCTGAGGAAACGCGCGCGCAGCTTCAATCAGAAACTGCCGCTGAGGATGCGATTTCGCCGGGCGAAAATGTATATCAGCGTGCTGCCGCCTTTGGCGGTCGGAGGGTTCGTCGGCTTTCTCACCGCCATCATGGGGGCCGGCGGCGGCTTCATTTTGATTCCGCTGCTCGTCTACGTTCTCGGAGTGAACACCCGGGTTGCTGTTGGGACTTCGTCGCTGCAGGTGCTGTGCGTCGCGAGTTTCACGACCGTGATTCAATCGGAGTTCAACCAGAACGTCGATCTGATGCTCGGGTTTCCGCTGATGGTGGGTAGCGTTATCGCGGCGCAGTTGGGTGTGCGGTTCGGAGGGCAGTTGAAGCCCGAAACGCTGCGGATCCTGCTCGGCCTTCTCGTGCTCCTGGTCGGATTGCGCATGGTGTCCGATCTGGTGATGACGCCGGCGGATCTCTACAGCCTGTCGAGCGAGCGCCTGCATCGTTGAGCCTGAGGCGGGGGAAGAGGGCGCCAGTTCGCAGTTGATGGCAGGTTCGATCCGGGCCGCGCGGGCAAGACTGCGCAGCCGGCGGTGGGCGGCATGGCAATTTCGGGTAAATCAATTGTGGGTAGGCCAGTTCGCGGCCGGTGCGCTGGGCGGCAGGGCGGGATAGGCTGGCGGTATGAACGCTCCGATTCGACCAGAAGAGACCGCCGCCGCGAGCAAGGCAGATAACGGCGATGCAAACCGCCTGCGGTTCGTGCACCTGCGCGTGCATTCGGCCTATTCGCTGTTGGAAGGGGCGCTGCCTATCCCGAAGCTCGCCAAGCTTGCCGAGAAGCATGGCTATCCGGCGCTGGCGCTGACGGACACCAACAATCTATTCGGCGCTCTCGACTTTTCCGAGAAGCTCGCCAAGGCCGGCGTGCAGCCGATCGTGGGGGTGACGATCGCCGTCGATTTCGAGGGCGACGGTGTCGAGGATCCGCTTGCTGCCGTGCGGCAGGGGCGTGCCACCGGCAGCGATCATCAGCGGTTGTCGCGCGACGGTTTTCTGGCGCTGCTCGCAGCATCCGAGACCGGCTACCTGAATTTGATGAAGATCGTCAGCGCGGCGCACCTTGCCGTCGAGGACGGGGCGCCGCCGCATGTAACCTTGTCGCGATTGCAGACCCATGCCGATGGATTGATCGTGTTGACGGGCGGGCCGGATGGGCCCGTAGACCGGGCAATCGGCGAAGGACGCGCGGGCGTTGCCGAATCCCGCATGAAGTCGCTTCGCTCGGCTTATGGCGACAGGCTCTATGTCGAGATCCAGCGCCATGGTTGGGATCGCGAGAGGCAAGTCGAACCGCAGATCATAGATCTGGCGTATCGCCTGGAGTTGCCGCTGGTCGCGTCCAACGAGGCCTTTTTCGAGGGGCCGTCGGACTTCGAGGCTCATGATGCGCTGATCTGCATCGCGGAAGGCCGCTACGTCGTCGAGGACGACCGCCGGCGGATGACGCCGCAGCATTACTTCAAGTCTAGCGACGAGATGGCGGAAGTGTTCGCTGACCTGCCTGAGGCGTTGGCCAATACGTTGGAGATTGCGCGGCGCTGCCATTACCGGCCGCTGGGGCGCAAGCCGATCCTGCCGCGCTTCGTGAAAAGCCTGGACGGCAAGAGCGATGAAGACCTCGTTGCCGAAGAAGCCGCGGAACTGAAGCGGCAGGCCGATGAAGGTCTGGCGCGGCGGCTCGATGCGCACGGGCCGGCTGACGGTTTCACGCAGGAGGATTACGAGAAGCGGCTCGCCTACGAAGTCGACGTGATCACCAACATGAAGTTTCCCGGCTACTTCCTGATCGTGGCCGACTTCATCAAGTGGTCGAAGGCCCAGGGCATCCCGGTGGGACCGGGGCGCGGCTCGGGGGCGGGATCGCTTGTTGCCTATGCGCTGACGATCACCGACCTCGATCCATTGCGGTTCGGTCTGCTGTTCGAACGGTTCCTCAACCCTGAGCGCGTTTCGATGCCCGACTTCGATATCGACTTCTGCCAGGACCGGCGCGAGGAGACGATCCGCTACGTCCAGGATAAGTACGGCCACGACCGCGTGGCGCAAATCATCACGCACGGCAAGTTGCAGGCACGCGCTGTGCTGCGCGACGTGGGTCGCGTGCTGCAGATGCCCTACGGGCAGGTCGACAAGCTGTGCAAGTTGGTGCCGAACAATCCGGCCAATCCCGTGACGCTGCCGGAAGCCATCGAAGCGGAACCGAAGCTTCAGGAAGCGCAGAAAGCCGAGCCGCTGGTGGCGCAGTTGATCGAAACCTCGATCAAGCTCGAAGGGCTTTACCGGCATGCGTCGACGCACGCCGCAGGCATGGTGATCGGCGACCGGCCGCTCGAAGAGCTGGTGCCGCTCTACCGCGATCCGAAGTCGGATATGCCGGTGACGCAGTTCAACTGGAAGCTTGTCGAAGCCGCCGGGCTGGTGAAGTTCGACTTCCTCGGGTTGAAGACGCTGACGGTTTTGAAGAAGGCGGTCGATCTCGTCAGACGCGTGCGCGGGATCGAGGTCGAACTGGAAAAGCTCGATGTGTTCGACAAGAAGTCCTACGAATTGCTTGCCAGGGCCGATACGGTCGGGGTGTTCCAGCTGGAATCGACGGGCATGCGGGAAAGCCTCAAGCGGCTGCGACCCGACCGCTTCGAAGACATCATCGCCATGGTGGCGCTCTACCGCCCCGGACCGATGGACAACATCCCGACCTACATCAACCGTAAGCACGGCGAGGAGCCCGTCGACTGCCTGCATCCGATGCTCGAAGGCATCCTGTCGGAAACCTACGGCGTCATCATTTACCAGGAGCAGGTCATCCAGATCGCCCAGGTGATGGGCGGCTATACGCTCGGGCAGGCCGACATGCTGCGGCGCGCGATGGGCAAGAAGGACAGGGAAGAGATGGCGCGGCATGAGGCGCGCTTCATCGAGGGTGCTGTCGAACGCGGCGTGAAGAAGAAGGACGCCGGCTACATTTTCGAACTGGTCAATAAGTTCGCTGGCTACGGTTTCAACAAATCGCACGCGGCGGCTTATGCTTTGGTGAGCTATCACACCGCCTACATGAAGGCGAACTACCTGGAAGAATTCATCGCGGCGTCGATGACCCTCGACATGGCCAACACCGACAAGCTGGCGGGCTTCGTGGCGGAAGCGAAGAAGTGCGGCGTGCCGGTGCTGCCGCCAAGCGTGAATGCGTCCGAGGTGGACTTTACGGTTGAGCGACAGTCTCGATCGCCCAGCATGCGGGGAGAGGCAAGGGGTGCGGGGCTGGGTCTGAAGACTAACGCTGCCCCTCACCCTCAATATTCCGCCCCTCACCCTAGCCCTCTCCCCATGAAGGATGGGGAGACGGGAAAGCCGGGCGCGATTCGGTATTCGCTCGCGGCGTTGAAGAATGTCGGCGCCGGGGCCGTGCAGACGATTGTCGATGCGCGCAGTGAGGGTGGGGCGTTCAAGTCGCTCGGCGATTTCGCCTCAAGGCTTAATCCGAAGGCGCTCAACAAGCGTGCCATCGAAACGCTGGCGCAGGCAGGCGCGTTCGATAGGCTGGAGCCGAGCCGGGCGACGGCGAAGGCCAATGCGGAGCAGATTATCGCGCTGGCGCAGCGAGTCAGTGCGGATGCGGCAGACGGGACATCGGATTTGTTCGCGGCGCCGGGTTCGGCACCGGGCCTGATCCTGAAACAGGCGAAATCCTGGACCCCGCTTGAGCAGCTGGAAGCCGAGTTCGGAGCGGTCGGCTTCTATCTTTCCGGTCACCCGCTCGACAGCTATGAAAAGGTGCTCGCCAAGGTGGGTGGTACGACTTATGCCAATCTGCACTCCTACACGGAGCGGACGGGGGCGGGCGCGGGCAGAATTGGAGCGATCGTCGTGTCGGTGCGCGAGCGGCGTTCGGCGAAGGGCAACAAGTTCGCATTTGCGATGTTCTCCGATGCGACGGGGCAGTTCGAGGCGGTGTTGTTCTCCGATACGCTTTCAGCGGCTGGCGAACTTTTGACAGCCGGAACACCGGTGGTGCTGACGGTATCGGCTGAGCGTGACGAAGAAGGCTCGATCAAGATGCGGGTCCAGGCCGTCGAGTCGCTCGATAAGGTCGCCGCCAACGTGGAGCGCGGTCTGCGGCTCGTTTGCGATCCGAAGGCGCTGGCTACGCGCGAAGAACTGTTCGAGGCGATGAAGGAGTATCTGGTGCCGCCGGTTGCCGGAACGCGTGGCGGGGACGTGCATCTGGTGTTGCCGCTTAAAGCGCGCGGTCGCGAATTGGAGCTGAAACTGCAAGGCCGGTTCGATGTGTCGCCGAACATGGCGGGCCGGCTGGCGACGGTGCCGGGGATCGCCGAAGTGGAGGAGATCTAGAGATTGTCTATTGGTTTGCGTTCCTGGGCTTTGATGTTGGTTGGTTTTTCGATTCTTGCGGCGTTTTCGGTTTATCGCTTCTTTCCGGCAAATCCATCGGTCAACGATGTTCTGAGCGATGGGTCGCGGCTGATCCTTGTCGAAACGGATTCGTTCGAGGTCAGCGCGGCGGTGATCTCGATGTTCGAACGTGACGGCGAAACAGGTGCTTGGCGGCTTGCCGGTGACAATGCGCCCGCGAGGGTCGGGCGTAACGGGCTCGGTTGGGGCCACACGTTCCGCCAGCTGGCCGAGGTCGGGGAGCCGATCAAGCAGGAGGGCGACAAGCGCGCACCTGCCGGTGTGTTCAAGCTGGGCAGGTCGTTCGGGCTGAACTCAGAAAAGCTTCCAGATTATATGCAACTTGAGGATGGGCAGCATTTCTGCGTCGACGATGTCGCCTCCGAGAACTACAGCCAGATCGTGCCGGTGGACCACGTACCGGCAGGGACTAGCGGCGAACGCATGTGGGAGATCGGTCTCTACAAGCGTGGTATGGTCGTCGATTATCCCACAGACAGGGCGGCAAAATCCGGCTCGTGCATTTTTCTGCATGTCTGGCGAACGCCCCAGACGCCGACGGTGGGTTGTGTCGCTGCCGACGAGGAAACCGTTGCGCGATTGCAGAAATGGGTCAATGAAGCGTCCGCTGGCGCCTGGATCGCGATTGTGCCCAAGGGGGCGAGAGACCGGTTGCGGTTGAGGTTGGCCGAGTAGCCTTGCTATCCCCCTCAAACGCCTGTATATGGGCGCCTCATCCCACACGCGGATCGTTTTGGCGGAAGCGGATTAAAAGCCCCGTTTCAAGCCTCCGGTGAGTTTGGCCCTGCTGCAAGGGCCTTTCTTCATTGGTCCGCGGAGGTTCAACCGGAAATAAGGACGACTTCAAGATGGCTCTTCCCGTCTTCAATATGCGTCAGCTGTTGGAAGCTGGCGTGCACTTCGGTCACCAGGCCCACCGCTGGAACCCGAAAATGGCACCGTTCATCTTTGGTGCCCGCAACAACATCCACATCATCGACCTGACGCAGTCCGTGCCGCTGTTGCACCAGGCGCTCGTCAAGGTATCCGATACGGTTGCCGGCGGCGGCCGCGTGCTGTTCGTGGCAACCAAGCGCCAGGCGCAGGAAGGTGTTGCCGAAGCTGCCGGACGCTCGGCGCAGTACTTCATGAACCACCGCTGGCTCGGCGGCACACTGACCAACTGGAAGACGGTTTCCCAATCGATCCGGCGTCTTCGCCAGCTCGACGACATTCTTGAGAACCCGCATGGGCGGACCAAGAAGGAAATCCTCACCTTGCAGCGTGAGCGCGACAAGCTGCAGATGTCGCTGGGCGGCATCCGCGACATGGGCGGCACCCCCGATCTGCTGTTCGTGATCGATACGAACAAGGAGCAGATCGCGATCAAGGAAGCCCGCAAGCTGGGTATTCCGATTGTGGCGATCGTCGACACCAACTGCGATCCGGATGGCATCGACTTCCCGATCCCGGGCAACGACGACGCCGGCCGCGCGATCACGCTTTACTGCGACCTGATCGCACGTGCCGCGATCGACGGGATCGAGCGTTCGAGTGCTTCGTCCGGGGTCGATCTGGGCGCCTTGGAAACGCCGGTTGCCGAGGAGCTGCCCGCCGAGGTTGGCAAGTTCCAGGGCATCGAAGCGCCACGCGGAGAGCCCGATGACCTGAAGAGCATTCGCGGAGTTGACGCCAAGACGGAACTGTCGCTCAACGACCTGGGCGTGTTCCACTACTGGCAGATTGCGGATCTTGCTGCCGACGATGTGACGGCTCTCGAAGTGGCTCTCAAAGCCTCGGGCAGGGTCAGTTCGGAAAGCTGGGTCGATCAGGCGAAAAAGCTCGTGGCTCAATCGGCTGCCTGATAGCCGCATTTTTCGAGCTAATTCCGCTGGACGTTACCGGCGTCATATAATGTTCAAGCTGCGGGGCTAGAAGGCAGCCCGGCAGCGCTTGGAAAAAAAGAGAGAATGACATGACTGCGATTACCGCATCGCTCGTGAAGGAGCTGCGCGACAAGACCGGCGCCGGCATGATGGATTGCAAGAAGGCGCTGACCGAGAATGACGGCGATATGGAAGCCGCTATCGACTGGCTCAGGACCAAAGGTCTGTCCAAGGCCGCAAAAAAAGCCGACCGCGTGGCTGCGGAAGGACTTGTCGGGGCCAAGTCGGAAGGCACGTCCGGCGCGGTGGTGGAGATCAATTCGGAAACCGACTTCGTTGCACGAAACGAACAGTTCCAACAGATGGTCGGGGACGTCACTTCGCTTGCGCTCGCAGCAGGAGGCGATCTCGACAAGCTGCTTACGGCAAAAGTCCCCGGGAAATCGATGGGCGTTGCCGACTACGTGAAGGAAATGGTGGCGACGATCGGCGAGAACATGAATGTGCGGCGCACTGCTGCGCTGTCGGTCAAGGATGGCGTCGTTTCGGCCTACGTGCACAACAAAGCCGCTGATGACATGGGCAAAATCGGCGTGCTGGTTGCGCTTGAAAGCAGCGGAGACAAGGCCAAGCTCGGTGAATTCGGCCGTCAGCTGGCGATGCATGTCGCCGCCGCCAATCCGCTGGCGCTGACGCCGGAGGAACTCGACCAGGACGTGATCGAGCGGGAACGCGCGATCTACACGGAGCAGGCGATCGCTTCGGGCAAGCCGAAGGAGATCGCGGAGAAAATGGTCGAAGGAAAGCTGCGCAAGGAATTCTTCCAGCAGGTGGTCTTGCTGCAGCAGACTTTCGTGATCGACGGCAAGGCTACTGTTCAGCAGGCCGTCGAGGCGGCTGCGAAGTCGATCGGTGCGCCGGTCAAGGTCGCGGGCTTCGTCCGGTACGCGCTGGGCGAGGGTGTCGACAAGGGCGAGGAAGGCGATTTCGCGGCCGAAGTCGCGGCTGCTGCGGGAAAGAAGTAAATCCGTTCAGTTCGACTGATGCGGCAACGGCCGGCTGAATACAGCCGGCCGTTTTGCTATGTTACGTCAAGGTTGAAGAGGACTTCTAGCCGTTTGGACTTGTCTCCGGCGGCGAAGGGGCTACACCAGTGCGACTTGGGCGGCAGGCCCTGATTCCCGCCTTGGAACCAGAACGCGCGACGAGAGAGACGATGGCGACGATCAAATACAAACGGCTGCTTTTGAAGCTTTCCGGGGAAGCGCTGATGGGCGGCAAGGGTTATGGAATCGATACCGCGGTGGTTGCCAGGGTGGCTGAGGATATCAAGGCTGCGACCGCTGCGGGCTGCCAGATCGGCGCGGTGGTCGGCGGCGGGAATATCTTTCGGGGGCTGCAGGGTGCGGCGAGCGGAATGGACCGGGCAAACGCCGACTATATGGGCATGCTGGCGACGGTGATGAATGCGCTTTCCCTGCAAGGCGCGCTGGAGCAGATCGGCGTCGATGCCCGCGTATTGTCTGCCATTCCGATGCCGACTGTGTGCGAATCCTACATCCGGGCGCGGGCGCTGCGACATCTGGAGAAGGGCCGTGTGGTGATCTTCGCGGCTGGAACCGGCAACCCGTTTTTCACCACCGATACTGCCGCGACGCTGAGGGCGGTGGAGATGAACAGCGACGCGGTGGTGAAGGCGACGCAGGTCGACGGAGTTTATTCGGCGGACCCCAAGAAGGTGGCCGATGCGGTCCGATTCGAGCGCCTTTCATACGAAGAGGTGCTTGCCCGTGACCTCAGAGTGATGGACGGTGCGGCGATCGCGCTTGCCCGTGATAATGCACTTCCGGTAATTGTCTGTTCGATCGAAGAGCCAGGCAATCTGCTGAAGTTGTTGACTGGCGAAGCGCGCGCAACGGTGATTGGCGCCTGATTTGCGGGCCGGCGGGCTTTCGGCACACGGCGCCATGAGGCGGCATGCGGCGGCAGATGAACGGCTCGTCCGTGTGAGCCTTTGGGAACCAGGGAGACAGGAAAGATGGCGGACGGCTTCAACCTGAAAGAGCTTGAAGATCAAATGAAGGCGTCGCTCGATGCCTTGAAGCGGGAGTTGAGCGGACTGAGAACGGGGCGGGCAAGCACGCACCTGCTCGATCCCATCCAGGTGACGGTATACGGCTCGAAGATGCCGCTTTCCCAGGTCGGAACGGTGTCGGTGCCTGAACCTCGAACCATATCGATCCAGGTCTGGGACCGTTCGAATGTCTCGGCTGTCGAGAAGGCCATCCGCGAATCGAGCCTCGGCCTCAACCCGATCATCGACGGGCAGATGCTTCGCCTGCCGATACCGACACTTACCGCCGACCGGCGCAAGGAACTCGTCAAGGTTGCGCACGAGTACGCCGAGAAATCCAAGGTTTCTGTCCGTAACGTCCGCCGTGACGGGATGGATGCGTTGAAGAAATTGGAAAAATCTGGCGAAATCAGTGAAGATGAGCACCGCAAGAATTCCGGAAGTGTCCAGGAGTTGACCGACAAGTACGTAAAAGAAGTGGACAATGTGCTGGCAACGAAGGAGCAGGAAATCCAGACTGTCTAGACTTTCGGTCCGGCGCGCCGGCAACTCGTGGCTCGAAATCCATTCGCGCGTTCCCTGCAACCTCTTGAAGAAGCGCATCAGCTGCCTTGGTCAACCCATCGCCCTCACAACCCTGCCGTGACGCCAACGTCGCCCCGCTGCGCCATGTCGCGATCATCATGGACGGTAATGGCCGCTGGGCCAATCAGCGCGGTCTGCCGCGGACTATGGGCCACCGGGAAGGTGTCGAGGCGGTGCGACGGACGGTCAAGGCCGCGGTCGAACTCAAGATCGCATACCTCACGATCTACAGCTTTTCGTCGGAGAATTGGTCGCGTCCGCGAGATGAAATCGATTACCTGATGGGGCTTATGAAGCGGTTCATCCGGCGGGATCTGGCCGAACTGCACGAGGCCAACGTGCGTATCCTCACGATCGGAGAGCGTGAAGGTGTCGATCCGGAGTTGCTGGCCTTGATCGATGAAGCCAAGGACCTGACGGCTGACAATTCGCGGCTGACGCTGACGATTGCGTTCAACTACGGCGGCCGCAACGAGATCGCCAGAGCCGCGCGGCGCCTTGCTACCGAGGTTTCGCTTGGACGCCTTGAAGCTGCTGAAATCGATGCCAAGTTGTTAGGTCAGGCTCTCGACACAGCCGAAGTACCCGATCCCGATCTTTTGATCCGTACGAGCGGTGAAATGAGGTTATCGAACTTCCTGCTGTGGCAGGCTGCCTATGCGGAGTTCGTGTTCCTCGATGCCTACTGGCCGGATTTCGGCCGTGAGCACCTGGAGGCTGCGATTTCGGAATACTACGCGCGCGAGCGCCGTTATGGCGGTCTGGTACAACGGTCTTCTGCATGAAAGGCCGCGATCGGTGACCATTGAAGTTGGGGGCAGGGGGACAAGGAAGATTGGCTGGTTCGACGAGCTGAAACTTCGGACGGCGTCGGCGGTGCTTCTTGCTGCCTGCGCGCTTGGCGCGTTGTTTGCCGGGGTGGAGGCGTTTGGCGCGCTGGTTGCCCTTGTGGCGCTGGTGATGTGCTGGGAATGGGGGCACATCGTCAGGCGCGGCGGCGGCAGGGACGTTTCGTTCGTGGTGCATGCCTTGGCGGTTCTGCTGGCAATCCTGGCGGTGATTGTTGCCAATCTGGACTGGTCGCTGGGGGTGCTTGCCGCCGGCGCGGTGACGCTACTCGTACTCAATTTCCAGAGCGGTCCGGGGGTTTCGGTCCTGGGTGTGATATATGTCGGGGTTCCGGCGGTGGCACTGGTCTGGCTGCGCGGGGCGGAACCGTTCGGGCTTACCGCGGTGCTGTTCATCTTTTCCGTCGTTTGGGCGAGCGATATCGGTGCATTCGCCGGTGGCCGGCTGATCGGCGGGGTCAAGCTCTATCCCAGCATATCGCCGAACAAGACCTGGGCCGGGCTCATCAGCGGCGTCATCGCGGCAAGCTGCGTTGCGGTGGTCTTTTGGGGCGTTGTCGCGGAAGTGCCGTTTGGCTATCTGGTGGGGTGCGCGGCAGTCTTGAGTGTTGCGGCGCAATTGGGGGATCTGGCGGAATCGGCGTTGAAGCGGCTGTTCCGGGTCAAGGATGCCAGCGATCTCATTCCTGGCCATGGCGGGTTCATGGACCGGCTGGACGGAGTGGTGACGGCCGCAACGCTCGGTGTGGCCATCGGACTGGCGATCAACGGGGCGGCGCCGGCTCGGGCATTGCTGTTCGGCGCCTAATGCATCCGCTGCCGTCCGCCCTTGCGGCGGAGTCCTTGGCTGCGCGGGAATAACTCGGATTGAAGGATGGTTTGATGGCTGCCGGCGCAGGCATGAGCGGTGTCGTTGATCTGGCTGGGCCCTCAGCATCGACGAAAACCGCCGAAGTTCGCCCGCAGCGGGTTACTGTTCTTGGCGCAACCGGTTCGATCGGTGCGAGTACGCTCGATCTCATCAGTCGAAGCGGCGGGGCGTTCGAGGTCTTCGCGGTTACCGCCAATGCCAACGTTGAGGGTTTGGCGGCTTGTGCGCGTGCAAGTGGCGCGAAGCGGGCGGTGATCGGCGAGGAAGCGCTTTATGCAGCGCTGAGGGACGCACTTGAGGGTAGCGGCATCGAGGCCGCCGCCGGTGAAGGCGCACTCATCGAGGCCGCATCGGTTCCCGTCGACTGCACGATAGCCGCGATCGTGGGGGCTGCGGGATTGAGGCCGGCCTTGGCGGCCGTCAGGACCGGGCGGCGTCTCGGCCTCGCCAACAAGGAATGCCTGGTTTCGGCCGGCGATATTTTCATGAACGAGGTCGAAAGCTCGGGCTGCGAGTTGATCCCGGTCGATAGCGAACATTCCGCAGCGTTCCAGGTGTTGCGCGGCACGCAGCCGGAGGCGATCGAGAAGATCATTCTGACCGCTTCGGGCGGGCCGTTCCGGGACTGGCCATTAGAGCGCATTGTGAACGCAACCCGGGAGGACGCGCTCAAGCATCCCAACTGGTCGATGGGGGCGAAAATCACCGTCGATTCGGCAACGATGATGAACAAGGGGCTGGAACTCATCGAGGCATTGCACCTGTTTCCGGTCACGACCGATCAGCTCGGCATGCTGGTGCACCGCCAATCCATCGTTCACTGTCTGGTTTCGTTCGTCGACGGATCGGTGTTGTCGCAAATGGCGGAGCCCGATATGCGCACGCCGATCGCGCTGGCCTTGTCGTGGCCGCGGAGAATGCCGGCGCCGACCAAGCGGCTCGATCTGACCCAGATCAGCCAATTATCCTTCGAACCTGCCGATGAAATACGTTTTCCTGCCATACGCATAGCGCGGGCGGCGATGGAGCGGGGCGGGTCGGCGCCGGCGGTGCTCAATGCGGCCAATGAGATTGCCGTGTCGGCTTTCCTTGACGGGCGGCTCAGGGTACCCGATATCGCCTCAATGGTAGAGGAAACGCTTGGACGTGCCGACAAAGGTGGTCTGCTGGGGGAAGCCGACAGTCTGGAGGGCATCCTGGGTTGCGATAGCGAAGCTCGCCGATTGTGCGAAGAACTTGTTTCCAGGAAGGGTTAGTGCTCCGCGTCCGAGGTCGGGTACCCAAACGCTTTCCTGGCAGCAGGTGGTAACCTGTTGGTTGCGTTCTGGATTCGCTTTCGATTGATGTACTTAGCCGGGTATCAAGCCTGAGACCCAGAGCGCTGGCTTAGCGAGGCAGATCGAACAACGGGGTTGAGAAACTCGTCAACCCGACAGGTTGCGGTCAACATAATGGCAGAGGCACGGTTTAAGACCGTGGTGAAAGGGAGGTTGCCCTGGCGCTGCGGTTGTGGATGGTTGGGCGGAATCGATCCGCTGATCCCGCCGGTCTGGCAGGGTCAGAGCTCGCTGACTGAAATTTCCGGGCTCCTGGCCCGTTGAATAAGGACCATTGTTGATGGAATTCATCACGTTATTTGCAAACAACCTGTCGTCTGCGGCGATCACCTTTCTGGGGTTCGTGTTCGCGCTGACGGTGGTGGTGTTCGTCCACGAAATGGGCCATTTCCTGGTTGCGCGCTGGTGCGGCGTGACGGTGACGACCTTTTCGATCGGGTTCGGCAGGGAAATATTCGCGTTCATGGACAAACACGGGACGCGTTGGCGCGTCGCGTGGATTCCGGCAGGCGGTTACGTGAAGTTCCTCGATGACGAAAACGCCGCGAGCGTGCCCGACCGGAGTGCCCTCGAGACGATGAGCGAGGAGCAGCGCAAGGGATCGTTCCAGTTGAAGCCCGTCTGGCAGCGGGCTGCCGTCGTGGTGGCGGGTCCGCTGGCGAATTTCATCCTGGCCATCGCGATTTTCGCTGGGTTCTTCTATGCGATGGGCGATAATCGGATCGAACCGCGCGCCGATTACATCGTGCCTGGAAGCCCGGCAGATACGGCCGGTTTCAAAGCGGGCGACAGGATTCTTGCAATCGGCGGCAAGGAGATCCGCGATTTCGCGCAAATCAATGAAATCGTTTGGACTAGCCCTGGGCGCAAGCTGGCGTTTCTGGTTGATCGCTCCGGCGAGGAAGTGGCGCTGACGGTGGAGCCGGTCCTGAAAGAGCGCAACGACTATATCTCGGGCAGGCACAAGCGTCCGACCATCGGCATCAACTTCGCTATCGAACCGGTGGTCGCTGGTGTGGTCGAAGGCGATCCGGCCGACCTGGCGGGGTTCCAGCCGGGTGACCGGGTGCTCCTGATGAATGGCCAGGATGTCAATGATTTCAACAAACTCCAAGAGATCGTCGGGAAGAGCGAAGGACGCGAGATCAAGGTCGTGTTGCAGCGCGGGGCGAGGGAAATACATCTCGTTGTGACGCCGAAGATGATGTTCCCCGGCGAGACGGCGGCCGATCCGGCGCCACGGCCGTTGATCGGTATCCATAGCGCCATGACACCGGTGCATTCACGCCATGTGGACGTCGGGATGATCGAGGCAGTGGGGCTGGGAACCGAGCGTACCTGGACGATTATCACCGGCACCTTGTCCTACATCGGCGACATCTTTGCCGGGCCCGGGGATTCCAGCCAGATCGGCGGCGTTGTGCGGATAGCGGACGCTGCGGGCAAGTTCGCGGCGCTGGGGTTCACCCAGCTGGTTCTGTTTACGGCCTTCATCTCGGTGAGTATCGGTCTTATCAACTTGTTTCCAATACCTATTCTCGATGGCGGTCACCTTATGTTCTACGCTTACGAAGCGCTTATGGGCCGACCGGCGAACGAGCAGGTGCAGGAGTTCGGATTCCGGGTTGGGTTGGTGTTAATCCTGATGCTGATGTTTTTTGGGTTGTACAACGACCTGGGCATCCTGGCGCGATGGTTTTCGTAGCCGGCGCAGAGACGAAAAAAGTTCCGTTGCGGCATCGCGGCAGAGGCATTTTTGATGGCCGGGGGTTGACGAGTTAACGGCTTGGAATTTGGGCAGGAATCGAGCATTGCGGGCTGTCTTTGGCAGGCCGCCTAGCGAATCAAAGTTAACAGGGGTCCGTCAAGGGTCGAATCAGGCCGGGTGACGCATTCTTGCCACTTCCACAGCGCTTGCTGAATCGTTAATAACTTGGGGGATTGGTGTGTCGATTGCCGGAGGGGTACGGTGTTGCACTGTACAGGCGATGGGCCCGCGAATGGAATTCGGGGAAAACCCGGTTACGACACGGGCCAACTGACTGCCGAGAGTTGGACCGTGAATTTTGGGGGATCGGCGGGATGAGGGCAGATCCGCGAATGTCAAAGCTTCGGATCAGGTTCGTGGGAGGCTTGAAGGCCGCCCTCATGCTCATTGTGGCGTCGTTTGTCACAGTGGCGTTTGATGCGGCCGTGGTTTCCGGACCTGCGCAAGCGCAGACGATCCGCGATATCCAAGTTTCCGGAAATCGCCGCGTCGAGCCGGAGACCGTTCGCACCTACCTTCAGTTGAAAGTCGGCGATGTCTACGATCCCGGCTTGGCGGACGCTTCGTTGCGGACGCTGTTCTCCACCGGGCTGTTCGCCGATGTGAGCATCGACGTGCAAGGGGCGGTGGTCACCGTCCATGTGGAAGAGAACCCGGTCATCAACCAGATCGCGTTCGAAGGCAATTACGAGGTCGACACCGATACGCTGGCCAGCGAAGTGCAGCTGAAGCCGCGTTCGGTGTTTACGCGCGCCCGCGTCCAGGCGGACGTGCAGCGCATTCTCGACGTCTATCAGCGCCAGGGGCGCTATGCGGCCTTGGTGGAGCCGAAGATCATCGAGCTCGAGCAGAACCGGGTGAACCTCGTGTTCGAAATCACCGAGGGTTCGGCGACCAAGGTCAAGGGCATCAATTTCATCGGCAACCGGGCGTTCACTGATTCGCAGCTGCGCGACATCATATCGACGACCCAGGCCGGTTGGTTCGACTTCCTCAAAGGTACCAGCGTCTACGATCCGGACCGGCTCAATCTCGACCGCGAACTGCTGCGCCAGTACTATATGAAGAACGGCTATGCCGACGCGCGCATCATCAACGCCAACGCCGAACTGGACCGCGATGGCTCCGGCTTCTTCATCACCTTCACGGTCGAAGAGGGCGAACAGTACGCGTTTGGCGCCATGAATATCGAAAGTTCCCTGCCTGAACTCGATAGCGGATCGCTGCGCGGGGACCTGCTGACCTATTCCGGCTCGATTTACGATGCTTCCCTGATCGACAAAACGGTCGAGCGCCTGACCCTGGCGGTTGCCGAACGCGGTTTTGCCTTCGCTCGGGTTCGGCCTCGCACCACGCCGGATTTCTATAGCCGGACGATCGCCATCAATTACGTGATCGATGAGGGTCCGCGGATCTATATCGAGCGCATCAATATCTACGGCAACGAACGTACAAAGGATTATGTCATCCGCCGCGAGTTCCGGCTTGCGGAAGGCGATGCCTTCAATCCGCTGCTGGTCGATCGGGCTGAGAAGCGCCTCAAGGGGCTCGGTTTCTTCAAGTCGGTGGAGATCAAGAAGCGTCCGGGGTCGGCGCAGGACCGCGTCATTCTGGACGTTGAGCTTGTCGAGCAGTCGACCGGTGAACTCTCGTTTGGTGCAGGCTTCTCCACCAGCGAGGGCGTCATTGGCGACGTTTCGATCTCCGAGCGCAACCTGCTTGGCAACGGTCAGTTCCTGCGGTTGCGCGTGGGTGGATCTTTTGAGCGAGCGCAGATCGACTTGAGCTTCACGGAGCCGCGCTTCCTCGACCGCAACCTGGCGGCCGGTTTCGATCTGTTCCACAAAGAGCTCGATCAGTCCGATACCTCTGGTTTCCGCAGCCGTAAGTCGGGCGGAACACTGCGGCTCGGGTTCCCGCTGGCGGAAGATCTCTGGGCACAGGCGAACTACACGCTGACCCGTGATGAAATCTTCGATGTCGATAATAACGCTTCGTTGGCAATTCGCGATGCCTGCGGTGACACCAATCTCAGTCCGCGCCTTCCAAGCGGACGGCCGGTAAATGATCCGTCGTGCGAAGACACCTCGTACTGGACATCGGCACTCGGCGGCAGCCTGGTCTATGATAAGCGCAATCATCCGTCGAACCCATCGAGCGGCTACTACCTGCAGGCTTCGGCTGATTTTGCCGGTGCCGGTGGTGATGTGCAGTACGTCCGCGTGCAGGGTGAAGGTCGCGCCTACTATCCGATAGCCGAGAAGATCACCCTGGTCGGGCGCGTTGTCGGCGGTCACATCGAAGGTTGGGGCGGGGATGATGTACGTATCCTCGACCTGTACTTCCGTGGCGGGGAAACGGTGCGTGGCTTTGACCAGGCCGGTTACGGACCGCGCGATGCGCGCACCGGTGACTCTCTTGGCGGCCAGACGTTCTGGGCGGCCACTGCGGAAGTGCGTTTCCCGATCCCATTCATTCCCGACGAACTTGGTATCTCGGGTGCGGTGTTCGCGGATGCCGGTTCGCTGTTCAATGCTTCAGAGCGGGCCAAGGCCGTCGTCGATGCCAACGATCTGCTGGATGACGAGACGGTGCGTTCGTCGGTTGGCGGCAGCATCCTTTGGAACTCGCCTGTGGGTCCGCTACGTGTCGACTTCGCTCACGCCTTGAGCAAGGAAAGCTACGACGAAGAACAGTTGTTCCGCTTCGGCGCCTCGACGAAGTTCTGAGAATTCCCATCGAGCCGGACTGTTACGATTTGACCGTTCGGCTCGATGTTTTGCATGCAACGGCACGATTGGCCGGATCGGCAGTTGGCATCCCGGTTTCCGGGGTTGCGGATTGTGCGCCGGCGTTGCCGGGTCGGCGACTTGATCTTCC
Organism: Alphaproteobacteria bacterium; assembly: GCA_018830445.1. Taxonomy (GTDB): domain Bacteria; phylum Pseudomonadota; class Alphaproteobacteria; order Rhizobiales; family Hyphomicrobiaceae; genus Filomicrobium. The sequence goes on from JAHJSN010000035.1 coordinate 41,460, forward strand.
TTCGGCGGCTCCCCTCGGATCGACTCGCTGGGTTGTGGAACAAAATTGCAGCCGTTCGGACTGAGCCGGCGCCGGGGATGTTTTATGGCTTGATCAATATGCGGCAAGCACATTTCTCCGCAGTGTTTGCGATTCGATGGCACTTAGCGGGTTGGGGGCGATATGATCGTCCGGTGCGGCCGTGGGTTGCCTGCTGGTCTCCAGATCACGGCATGATTTTTCCACGGGTTTCCGGTTGCGGTGCCTCGGGCCGGTGTTAAACACATAGCTACAAGCGACATGCGGCTGCCGTGGGGTTGACGCTGCGGAGCCGCTGCCAGTTCGTGATTGAAACTGCGACTTCGGATGCCGGTGGTTTGCGTGGATTGCGCGAGAGGCGGACACAAGCATGGATCAACCGAATTTCTTCGATTGTGAGGGACGTTTTACCCTCCAGGAGTTGGCTGTCGTAACGTGTTCAGAGGTCCCTGCGGAATTTGCCAGCCTCGCTGGCTTGCGGGAGATTTTCAACGTACGTCCGCTCAATGAAGCCGGCGGCAGCGATCTGTCTTTTTTCGACAACCGGAAATATCTGGCACAACTCGAATCGACCAGTGCCGGCGCCTGCTTGCTGCACAGTGCGTTTGCCGACCGGGTGCCTGCTGGCACCGTTCCGCTTTTGACGCCGAAGCCATATCGGGCATTCGCACTTGCATTGGCCAAATTCTATCCGCAGGCCAAGTGGCCGACAGTCGCGGAGGCGGGCGGGCCTGTCGGTGTGGATCCGACAGCGCAACTGGAAGAAGGCGTGGTGGTTGAGACCGGCGCCATCGTCGGACCGGAGGCCCAGATCGGTTCGGGCAGCAGGATCGCAGCTGGTGCCGTCATCGGGCGGCGGGTGAGGATCGGGCGGAACTGCTATGTGGGGGCATTGGCGTCGCTGCAGCATACGCTGATCGGTGACCGGGTCATCATTCACGCCGGCGCGCGCCTCGGGCAGGATGGATTTGGCTTTGCGATGGACCGGGAAGGGCATTTGAAGGTGCCGCAGATTGGCCGGGTCGTCGTGCAGAACGATGTCGAAATCGGGGCTAATTCAACGATCGACCGGGGCGCTCTGAAGGATACGATCATCGGTGAGGGGACCAAAATTGATAATCTTGTGCAGATAGGGCACAACGTGATTATCGGTCGGCACTGCGTTATCGTTGCCCATACGGGTATTTCCGGATCCACGCAACTCGGTGATTTCGTCGTGATGGGTGGGCAGTCCGGAACGGTCGGTCATATCAATATCGGGACAGGCGCGCAGGTGGCAGGCGCGTCACATCCGAAGGAGGACGTTCCTGCTGGGGCCCGGGTCGGTGGTACGCCGGCGCGGCCGCTGAAGCAATGGGGGCGCGAGCTTGCCATTCTGGCGAAACTCTCCAGATCCGGTGGCGATGGCGGCGCCAAAGGTTAAGTTGATTTGTAACCATGGTGACAGCGAGACCTCGCTCATTCATGGCAGTTCGGCGATTTAAAGGGTCACGTGTTCCTGCAAAATCGGAGCATATCGAGATTGGAGATTTAGAAAACGATGGACGATGTGAGTAGCAAATCCGAACTGGGAAGGGCGGATATCGTGCGAGTGATGAAGCTTCTGCCGCACCGCTATCCGTTCCTGCTGGTCGATGGCATCGACGAAATGGATGGCGACAACAGTGCGATCGGGCGCAAGAACGTCACCATAAACGAGCCGTTCTTCCAGGGGCATTTTCCGCAATATCCGGTGATGCCGGGCGTGCTCATCATCGAGGGCCTTGCGCAGACGGCGGGAGCGTTGTGCGTGCACAGTATCGGTGAGGACTACAAGGCGGAACTCGTCTATTTCATGGGGATCGACAAGGCGAAGTTCCGGCGGCCTGTCGTTCCCGGCGATGTCTTGCACTATCACGTCAAGAAGATCCGTAACCGTGGACGGGTTTGGAAGTTCTACGGTGAGGCGAAAGTGAACGGTCAAGTCGCGGCGGAAGCGGAAATCAGCGCGATGCTGGCCGACACGGCGGAAGCACGGGCATTTGCGAGCAGTAAGTAATGGCTGACGAACAGATCCACGCCTCGGCGATCATCGAGGACGGAGCGCAGATCGGCGATGGGGTCAAAATAGGCCCCTATTGTCTTGTGGGCCCCGAGGTGATGCTTGGGGAGGGCGTGGAACTCGTTTCGCACGTCGTGGTGGCGGGACGCACGTCAATAGGCGAGCGCTCGAGGGTGTTCCCGTTCGCTTCGCTGGGGCACCAGCCGCAGGATCTCAAATACAAGGGCGAACCGTCGACGTTGAAGATCGGCACGGACTGCCTGATCCGCGAAGGCGTGACGATGAATCCGGGAACCGTAGGCGGCGGGATGGCAACCACCGTGGGCAATCATTGTGCGTTCCTGGCGAATTCGCATGTGGGGCACGACTGCCGGGTCGGCAAGAACGTCATCTTTTCCAACAATGTCATGCTGGCCGGTCATTGCGAGGTCGGCGACTTTGCGATCATTGGCGGCGGAGCGGCGGTCATTCAGTACGCCCGGGTCGGGCCGCATTCCTTCGTCGGCGGAATGTCGGGTCTCGAAAACGATCTCATTCCTTACGGGATGGCGATTGGAAATCGCGCCTATCTATCGGGGCTGAATATCATCGGCCTGCAACGGCGCGGATTTTCGCGAGATGAAATCCACGACCTGCGGCGGGCCTATCGCCTGCTGTTCGCCGCAGAAGGTACGCTACAGGAGCGTCTCGAAGATATTGCCGATGAGTTCAAGGATCACGTGACGGTTCAGGAAATCATCGGATTCATCCGCAGCGGTGGAAAACGGTCGTTGTGCACGCCGCGCGGCCAGAACGCGGGCTGAGCCGAAACGCGAGCGAGTTTCACGAGGCTCCCGAACAATTTCGGCAAGGATCGGTTCAAGCGGCGATGCACAGGCCCTCTGCGAGACGGATCGGGATTCTGGCCGGCGGCGGGCGGTTGCCGATCGAGATTGCCGAGGGCCTCAAGGCGCGCGGCATCGAGGTGCATATCTCCGCCATCGAGGGTGAGGCCGATCCCGCCCTGGCGGCTTTCAATCCGGAAGTATTCAATTGGGGCAAGATCGGCGGTATCGTAGCGTCGTTCAAGAAGGCAGGTTGCCAGCAGGTGGCGATTGCGGGAAGTTCAAGCCGGCCGGATTTATCTTCCATCAAGCCAGATCTTGGGTTTTTCCGCGCGTTGCCGACCGTCCTGCGGTTGATCCGCGCCGGCGGTGACGACGCCATTTTGCGCGGCGTGATCGGCTTTTTCGAAAAACACGGGCTGGAGATCGTCGGCGTCAACAAGGTTGCGCCGCAGTTGCTGGTCGGCGAGGGGTGTTTCGCGGGTCCACCCCATGACGCGAGAGACATTGCGGACATTCAATTGGGCCTCAAGCTTGTCAGAACGCTGGCGCCATTCGATGTGGGGCAGGCGGTGGTGGTCGTGGATCGACGGATCGAAGCAATCGAGGGAGCCGAAGGCACCGACCGAATGTTGGACCGCTTGACGAGCGTGCGGCATGCGAAGATGCGTGCGCGTCAGCCAGTGGGGCGCGGAATTCTCGTCAAGGCGCCGAAGCCGGGGCAGGAACTGCGTGTCGATATGCCGGCGATCGGGCCGGAGACGGTGCGCAAGGCGGCAGGCGCGGACCTGAAAGGGATTGCCGTTGAAGCCGGCAGGGCGCTGGCGATCGATCGCGGCGCGCTTCAGGAAATGGCTGCGACGCATCGAATTTTCGTTTCGGGGGTTAAAAGCGAGCCCACCGGTGGTGGTGAAGCTGGTTGTTCGATCGCCCCGGCCAAAGGCGCTTCCAGCGATCACTATATGGTGCGACGGCTGGGCCGGTACAGGTTGCGGGCCGCCGACGTCACCGATGCCGCGAAGGGAGCCGCGCTGATCGAAGCGCTCGCGATGTTCGACACGGCGTGCGCAGTCGTCGTTTCGCGACGGCATGTCCTGGCTGTCGAAGCCGGCGAAGGGGCCGTCGAGACAATCGACAGGGCGGCCCAGCTGAGGCAATGGGGAGGGGGAAGCGTGTTTCGATCGCGCAAGGGTGTGGCTGTTCTGGCCGCGGGGCGCGACGTGAACGCGGAGATCCTTGCAAAGGCTTCGGCGGCGGGGCTGGCAGGCGTGGCTTTCGTGCTGCAGAAGTTTTCCGCAGGCGTCGGTGAGGACGTTGTGGCGGCAGCCGACAGGCATAAGTTGTTCATTGCGACGGTGGCGGGGTAGGCGGGATGGCTGGTGCGCATAAAGAAGTCCGTCGATCAGGTTCTGCGCTTGAAGGCGGGAGGGCCATGCCCGGGCAACGCGAACGGGTCGTTGTCGATGCCAACAGCCGCAACTACAGGATCTTTATCGTGGCCGGCGAGCACTCCGGGGATGTGCTCGGCGGAAAGCTGATGGAGGTGCTCAATCGAAGACTGCATGGGCGGGTCCGCTATCTTGGTGTCGGCGGTGAGAACATGTCGCGCCAGGGACTGGTGTCGCAGTTTCCTCTCGAGGACGTAGCGGTGATGGGGCCGCTGTCGATCCTGCCGCGGTTGCCGCGTCTGGTGCGACGCGTGTATCAGACGGTGGCCGCCGGTTTGAGTGCCGAGCCTGATGCCGTTGTCATCATCGACAGCCCGGAATTCACCCACCCAATCGCCAAGCGCATCAAAAGGCGGCTGCCCTATGTTCCGGTGATCGACTATGTGTCGCCATCGGTTTGGGCGTGGCGGCCGGGGCGCGCCAGGAAGATGGCGCGTTACGTCGATCATCTGATGGCGCTATTGCCGTTCGAACCCGAGGCGCATCGTCGTCTCGGAGGGCCGCCGACGACCTACGTCGGGCACCCGCTGATCGAGCAGGTCGAGTGGTTGGAGCAACTCGATCAAAGCGAGCTTGCAGAGCGTCTCAACCTCGATCCGGAGTTACCCGTCCTGGTGGTGCTGCCAGGTAGCCGTTCATCGGAGGTGAGCCGTCTGATGCAGCCGTTCGGGCAGGCGGTACAGCTGCTGGTGGAGCGGGGTGTTGGGCCGCAGGTCATCATCCCGGTTGTCGACAGCGTCCGCGGGCTTGTCGAGACGGGACTTGCCGGATGGCCGGTGAAACCGCATCTGGTGTCCGGCGACGAGGACAAGTTCAAGGCTTTCAAATTGGCGCGCGCGGCGCTGGCGGCATCGGGTACGGTGGCGCTTGAATTGGCGCTTGCCGGAACGCCCATGGTTGTGGCGTATCGGGTGGATGGTCTTGCCGCGCAGCTGCGCTTTCTGGTGAGGGTCCACTCCGTCGTGCTGCCGAACCTGATACTGGGTGAGAATGCGTTTCCGGAGTATCTCCAGGAAGCGTGCGCGCCTGGGCAGCTCGCTGATGCGCTCGAACTGCTCATCAAGGATACGCCAGAGCGAACGGAGCAGCTTGCCGCGTTGGCGCGGGTTCCCGGAAAGATGCTGCTCGAAGGCCAGACGCCGAGTGAGGCTGCGGCCGATGTCGTCATCGCAGTGCTGGAAGAAGGCTAACCGTCCCGGATCGACCGGGACGGTTCAAGTTTGGCTGGCGGAATACGGGCGGCGTCAGCCGCGGTTTGAAAAGGGGACGTAATTGCGGACCGGTGCGCCGATGTAGAGCTGCCGCGGGCGGCCGATGCGCTGCTCGGGGTCCTCGATCATCTCTTTCCACTGGGCGACCCAGCCGACCGTGCGCGCGACGGCGAACAGCACCGTAAACATCTCGACGGGGAAACCGATCGCGCGGAGCGTGATGCCGGAATAAAAGTCGATGTTGGGGTAGAGCTTCTTTTCGACGAAGTAGTCGTCCTCAAGCGCGATCCGCTCAAGTTCCATCGCCACCTGCAATAGAGGCTCGTCGCGGGTGCCGAGGGCATCGAGTACCTCATGGCAGGTCTTCTGCATGACCTTGGCGCGCGGGTCGTAGTTCTTGTAGACGCGGTGGCCGAAGCCCATCAGGCGGAAGCCGGAGGTCTTGTCCTTGGCCTTCTTGATGTACTCGGGGATGCGGTCGACGGTGCCGATCTCGTTCAGCATGTTGAGCGCGGCTTCGTTGGCGCCGCCGTGGGCGGGTCCCCACAAGCAGGCGATGCCGGCTGCGATGCATGCGAACGGGTTGGCGCCCGATGAACCGGCAAGGCGGACCGTCGAGGTCGAAGCGTTCTGCTCGTGGTCGGCGTGAAGGATGAAGATGCGGTCGAGTGCGCGCGATATGACCGGGTCGACCGTGTATGGACCGCATGGTACGGCAAAGCACATCTGCAGGAAGTTGGCCGAGAAATCGAGATCGTTGCGCGGATAGATGAAGGGCTGGCCGACGGAGTATTTGTAGGCCATGGCCGCGATGGTCGGCATCTTGGCGATCAGGCGGCGCGCGGCAATGGTGCGCTGCTCGGGATCGTTGATGTCGGTGGAGTCGTGGTAGAACGCCGACAGCGCACCGACGACGCCGCACATCACCGCCATCGGGTGAGCGTCGCGGCGGAAGCCTGTGTAGAAGCGCGTCATCTGCTCATGCAGCATCGTGTGGCGGGTGATGCCGAGCATGAACTCTTCGTATTCGGCAGCGTTGGGGAGTTCGCCATGCAGCAGCAGATAGCAGACTTCAAGGAAGTTCGATTGCTCGGCCAACTGGTCGATGGGGTAGCCGCGGTGCAGCAGCATGCCCGCGTCGCCGTCGATGTATGTGATTCTCGATGAGCAGTTCGCCGTCGAGGTGAAGCCCGGGTCGTAATTGAAACAGCCGGTCTCCTTGTAAAGACGGCCGACGTCGATCACGTCCGGGCCGACGGTGCCCGAACGGACGGGCATATCGACTGTCTTGCCATTGACTTTGAGGTTGGCCATCGGGGTGGCGATATCGGTTTTGGCAGAACTCATCGGGCGGTTCCTTCAACGGAGATGGAAGTTTAGCGCGGCGGGCTTGCGCGTGCCTTGAGCATGCGCACTGGGCCAGGCCGATGCCGGAGTTGCATGGTTGGTATCCCACATTCGCAACTGCGGCAAGATAACCCTTGGCAGGGTGCCGCGTTGGCTTGACTGGACGTGTAACCGCGCGGGTTTGGCGATTGTTTGTGCAATGCGGCACGAGCCATGCACGATACTGCCGCATCGGGCGCCCGTATGTGTTGCGTGCGCGGAGCCGGGAGCCTAATGCGAGGCGTCCTTGAGGCGGCCAAGCGTTTCTTTTTCGCCGAGAACTTGCATGACATCGAAGATCGGAGGGGAAACAGTCGTGCCGGTCAACGCCGCGCGCAATGGCTGGGCGACCTTGCCGAGTTTGAGTCCTTCCTTCTCGGCGAACTCGCGTACCTTCGCTTCGAGCGGCTGCGCGGTCCAATCGGGAAGATGTTCGAAATCCGGGATGAGTCGGGCGATCATGGCGCGGGTCTCGGTGTCGAGCAGTTTTGCGGCCTTTTCATCGTGTGCAAGCGGGCGTTTCGCCCAGAGGAATTTCGCTGCGTCGATGAAGTCGAGAAGTGTTTTGGAGCGTTCCTTCATTGCCGGAATGAGCGCGCGCAGCCTGGGTCCGGCGCCGGCGGCAAAGGCTTTTGAAACTTCGTCACCGTGGGCCAGATGCGGGAGCAGGTGGACAAGGCGATCGAAGAGTTCGTCGTCGCCGGAGGCGCGGATCCAGTGGCCGTTCAAAGCGTCGAGTTTCTGGATATCGAAGCGGGCGGGCGCCTTGTTGATGGCGTCGATGTCGAACCATTCAATGAGCTGTTCGGTGGAGATGATCTCATCGTCGCCATGGCTCCAGCCGAGCCGCACCAGATAGTTGCGCATGGCGACGGGGAGGTAGCCCATCTCGCGGTAGGCTTCGGCGCCGAGCGCGCCGTGGCGTTTCGAAAGCTTGGCGCCATCGGGACCGTGGATCAGCGGGACATGCGCCCACTCGGGCACGGTCCATCCCAGCAACGAATAGATCTGCGACTGGCGGGCGGCGTTGGTGAGATGGTCGACACCGCGGATGACGTGGGTGATGGCCATGTCATGGTCGTCGACGACGACGGCCAGATTGTAGGTCGGCGAACCGTCGGAGCGCAGGATGATGAGGTCGTCGAGGTCCTTGTTGGCGAATGTGACATCGCCCTGGACGTGATCGCGAATGACGGTGTCGCCGTGCTTGGGGGATTTGAGACGAATTGCGAACGGGGCATCGGCGGGTGCTTCGCCGGGATCGCGGTCGCGCCAAGGGGAGTCGACCTTGAACGGGGTCTTTTCGGCCTCGGCCTTCTCGCGCATGGCGGCGAGTTCTTCCTGGGTCAGATAGCAGCGGTAGGCGTTTGCGTCGGCCAGTAGCTTTTCGGCAGCTTCGCGATGACGGTCGGCACGCTCGAACTGCGATACCGGTTCGCCGTCCCAGTCGAGACCAAGCCAGGTCAGCCCGTCGAGGATTGCCGCAACGGCTTCGGGCGAATTGCGCTCGCGGTCGGTGTCCTCGATGCGAAGCAGGAACTTACCGCCGTTGGATTTTGCGTAGAGCCAGTTGAAAAGCGCCGTGCGTGCGCCGCCGATGTGAAGATAGCCGGTCGGGGAGGGGGCGAAGCGGACGACAACGGGCTGGTTTGGTTTGGCGGTCGGCATTGATTTGGGTCTCGTTTGAATTGTTGTCGGTTCGGGTCAAAGCGCGGGGCAACGGCAAGCGCGCGGCGGGACTTTATTGATTTCGCCTGCGGTGTAGCATGGCGAGGGAGGCTGGTTAAGAAGTTAGGTCATTGGATGCAGTGGGGGGCAGGCGACTCTGAGACGCAAGCGATCTGCGCTGGGACCTTCGCGGAACCGGTCCGGCGCTCGCCGGGCGAGCGTATGGTCGATGCGCTGGAAGACGAACGCCCGCGCTGGTTCTACTGGATACCGGTTTTTGTCGGTTGCGGCAGCCTTATCTATTTCTCGCTGCCGTTCGAACCGGAAAGCGTTGCGATTGCCGGAATTCTGACCGCTGCGCTTGCGTTGCGCGTTGCGGTCCCCGCCGGCACATTCGCGGAAATCGCGACCGCCATCGTGTTGAGCGTCGCAGTCGGGCTGGCGGCGGCGAAGGTCAGAACCGAAGTCGTGCGGACTCCTATTGTTGCGGACGGATTGGGGGAAGCGATCGTTTCCGGGCGGGTGGAGCTCATCGAGGTGCGCGGGGCCGAAGGGCAGCGATTGACGATCAGGGCGTTGAAGATCGCTTCGATTGCGGCGGAGGATTTGCCGGCGCGGGTCAAGGTTTCGATACGTCCGGCGGCAGACGGGTTGCTGCCCGGCGACTTGATTTCGTTGAAAGCAAAATTGTCACCGCCGCCGCGCGCGTCGGTACCTGGCGGCTATGATTTCGCGCGCTATGCCTTCTTTCGCGGGATCGGCGCGGTCGGATATGGGGCCGCGGCGCCGGAGAAGGTCGGTTCGATCGTCGGGATATCGATCGAGCAAGGGGCGCTGGAATGGGCACTGCATGCCGTCGCCCGGGTGCGCAAAGGGATTGGTGACCGGGTCAAGGCGGCGTTGCCGGGCCAGACCGGCGCAATCGCGAACGCGCTTATCACTGGTGACCGCAGCGGGATAACCGAAGAAACCAACGAGGCCTATCGGGCTTCGGGGCTGTTCCATATCCTGTCGATCTCCGGGCTGCACATGGCGATCATGGGCGGCGCGGTGTTTTTTGCGCTGCGATTCATGCTGGCGCTTTTTCCTGCCGTTGTGCTCAACTATCCGATCAAGAAGTGGGCGGCTGCCGGGGCCGTACTCGGATCGTTCGGCTACCTGATGATTTCAGGTGGATCGTTCGCGACGGTCCGCTCGTTCCTGATGATCGCGGTGATGTTTGCTGCGGTACTCGCCGACCGCTCGGCGCTGGCGTTGCGCAACGTGGCACTGGCGGCGCTGCTGATCTTGTTGCTGTTTCCCGAAAGCGTGGTCGATCCCGGGTTCCAGATGTCGTTCGCGGCGGTGGTGGCTCTGGTAGCCTCATATGAAGCGATGGCGCGGCGTGCCGAGCCGCTGCTGCTGGGTCCGCGAACATGGTTCTGGCGCGGGGCCGGGTTTTTTGCGGCCATCGTCGGTTCGACCGTGATCGCCAGCGCCGCGGTGGCGCCGCTGGGGGTCTATCATTTCCACCAGACGCAGCTCTTTGCGGTGCTGGCCAACTTGATCGCGGTTCCGATCTGCAACCTGATCGTGATGCCGGCGGCGCTGGGGGCGCTGTTGTTGATGCCGTTCGGCGGGGAGGCAATCGCGTTATCGGTGATGGGACCGGGGCTGGAGGCGATGGGTGCGGTCGCAAGTTGGGTCGCGGGTCTGCAAGGTGCGGTGAGCCGGGTGGCGGCTATCCCCACCGTTGCGCTTGGCCTGATGACTGCCGGCGGATTGTGGCTCTGTCTATTCCGGGCGCGGTGGCGGCTGTTCGGGGTGGTGGCGATTGCTGCGGGCGTCGCCGTCGCGCCATGGCAGACGAAGCCGGATCTCATGATCGGCGACGAAGGCAGGCTGGTGGTGATGCGGGATGCGTCGGGCGCGTTCGCGGGGCTGACCTCGCGATACAACGAATATGAGCTGTCGCAGTGGCTGGCGCGCGACGGGGATGCGCGAGAGGCCGGGGAGGTGGGCCCCGGTGGTGTGCTGAGGTGTGATGAAGCGGGGTGCGTTGGTATTGCAAAGGGGCTGACGGTCGCCATCGCGCGGCACCCGTCGGCGGGCCGGGATGATTGCCGGCGCGCGGACATCGTGGTCCTGGCGTACCGGGGAGCGGGCGCCGTAGCGGGTGGGGGGGCGGGAGCGGGAGGGCGGATGCGCGACGCCGCCGCGGACGGCCCGGCAACGGTACCGGCAGCAGCCGCGAAGCTACTTTGTGCCCGCCCGAGGCTGGTCGTTACGCGGGACGCGCTGCAACGATTGGGAACGCATGCGCTCTGGATTGCAGAGGACGGGGCGACAAGCGTTGAAACCGTCGCCGGCGTTCAGGGAGACCGGCCATGGTCGCCGGCCGGTTCACGGCGTTGAATAGGCTCGGTGACGGTGCCCATGCCACAATACCCCTGCCACAGTGACCTTTCGACGTTGAACGGCGTCGTTCGCGTGACTGGGGTTGCGGGTGCTCAATACCGGCGGATCAAGCCGACCAGCCGCCCCTGGATGTCGACCTGCTCGGGTCCGAAGATGCGGGTTTCGTATGCCGGATTGGCGGCTTCGAGCGCAATGGCCGAGCCTTTCTTGCGCAGCCGCTTGAGGGTGGCTTCCTCTTTCTCAACGAGGGCAACGATGATGTCGCCGTTCTGGGCGGTGTCACAGCGACGGATAATGACGGTGTCGCCGTCGTGGATGCCGGCGTCGATCATCGAATCGCCGCGGACTTCGAGAGCGAAGTGTTCGCCGCCGCTGATCAGATCGGGCGGGCAGTCGATGTCGTGGGTATGGTCCTGGATGGCGCTGATCGGCGTACCGGCGGCAATACGGCCCATGACGGGGATCGGAATTGCCTGGGAGGCTTGGTAGGCGGGAGGTGGCGGTTTCCTGCTTGCGGTGCTCATTCCACCTTCGATGCTGCGTAGGCCGGTCGGCTCTGGCTGGCGGGATGGTGACGTATCACTTCCTTCGGGAAGCTTGATGACTTCGATGGCTCGGGCCCGGTGCGGCAAACGCCGGATGAAGCCGCGTTCGACCAGGGCGGTGATGAGACGGTGAATGCCGGATTTGGACTTCAAATCCAGCGCGTCCTTCATCTCGTCGAATGAGGGGGGAACGCCGGCCTGCTGTAGCCGTTCGTGGATGAAGAGCAAGAGGTCCTTCTGCTTTTGTGTCAGCATGGCGGTCGTGGGCTCCTTGCGAAATCTAGAATTCCAACCATCGTCTGAGGCTCGCGAGCGGGCGGCAGCAGCGATGTCGTACAAACCATGAACGCACCATAGCTGTTCGTGCTGCGTTCCGCAAGCCTGTGCAACTAAGCTAGAACTCTATTGTTCTCACTGTGACTTTATCGCCCTCGCCCAGCGCGGGCGCATTTGGCTGACGGACGATCAGCGCGTTCGCCTCGCAGAGGATACTCAGGAGGGCGCTGTCCTGGCTGGAGGCGGGCGTCACCGTAGGCTTGCCGTCAGCGGTGAGCGTCAGGTTGGCGCGCATGTAGTGCTGGCGCGGGCCGTTCTTCGCCAACGATTGGGTCAGGCTCGCTTGCAGTTCGGTGGTTGTGGCGGCGTTGCGCACACCGGTCATGGCGGCGATCAGGGGCAGGACAAAAATTGCCGTACAAATGATCGAGGAAACCGGGTTGCCGGGGACACCGATGGCGCGCTGGCCGATCTCGTTTTGAGCGAACATCAAGGGCTTGCCTGGACGCATCGCAATTTTCCAGAAATCGAGTTCGAAGCCTTCGGCTGCGAGCGCCTTGGCGACGAGGTCGTGATCGCCGACGGAGGCGCCGCCGATGGTCACGAGGATGTCGGCGCCGGCTGCCAGTTCAAGATGCGACTTGAGGCTTGGCAGCGTGTCGCGGGCTATACCCAACAGCTTTGCCTGGCCACCGGCCCGGTTCACCATCGCAGCTATGGCGTAGCCGTTCGAGGCGACGATCTGGCCGGGGCCGGGGGGTGTTCCAGGTTCGACGAGTTCGTCGCCGGTGGCGATGACGGCGACAACCGGTTTGCGGCGGACGGGCAGGGTGTCGTGGCCCATGGAGGCGGCCAGCGCGATATGGCGCGGCATCAGACGGGTGCCGGGTTCGAGGCCGGTTGCGCCTTTGAGGAAATCACCGCCGGCGGGTCTGACATGGCCAGGGTCGGGCGTACCGTCGACGACGCGGACGAGATTGCCCTCGCCGCGCTCGGTGTTTTCCTGGATGACGATCGCGTCGGCTCCCTCGGGTAGCGGCGCGCCGGTGAATATGCGGACCGTCTGGCCCAAAGCGAGGGGCGAGCCGGAATAGGGATGCCCGGCTGCGGCTTCACCAATCAGGGTGAGGCTTGCCGGAAGGGTTGCGACGTCGTCGGCGCGGACGGCGTAGCCGTCCATGGCGGAGGCATGAAACGGCGGCTGGGTAAGCTTGGCAACAAGCGGTTCTGCAAGCGTGCGGCCATCTGCCTGCGGCAAGCAAACGCGTTCGGTTTGGGTAGGCCCGGCGCCATCCAGGATGCGGGCAAGGGCGTCGTCGACGCTGAGGGCTCGCTGGGCCATCGTCTTTCCTATGGCTGCATTTCGCCGGCGCGATAGTGGCCGGAGCGCCCGCCGGATTTCTCGATGAGGCGGATGGAGTCGAAGCGCATCTCCTTGTCGGCGGCTTTCAGCATATCGTAGATCGTCAGGCACGCGACCGACACGGCGGTCAACGCCTCCATCTCGACCCCGGTCTTGCCGGTTACTTTCACTTCCGCCGTGACGTGGACACCAATGGGATCTTTGACAAGTGCAAAGTCGACGGTTGCCTTGGCGATGGGAAGGGGATGGCAGAGCGGAATGAGCTCGTGCGTTTTCTTTGCCGCCATGATGCCGGCGATGCGGGCGGTGGCGAGTACGTCGCCCTTCTTGGCCTCGCCTTTTTCGATCAGCGCGAGCGTCGCCGGAGCCATGGACACGAAGCCTTCGGCGATCGCGGTGCGGGAGGTGACGTCCTTTTCGGAGACATCGACCATGCGCGCTTCGCCGCGCTCGTTGAGATGGGTGAGCTTGCTCATGCGGCGACTCCGGTGAGCAGAGCGTTCGTGGCGGCGGTGACGTCGGCCTGGCGCATCAGGCTTTCGCCGACGAGAAATGTATCGACGCCGCTTTTTTGCAGGCGGGCGATGTCGTCGTGGGTGAAGATGCCGCTTTCGGATACGAGGGTGCGGCCGGCGGGAACATGAGCGGCGAGGCGTTCGGTCGTTTCGAGATGCACTTCGAAGTTACGCAGGTCGCGGTTATTGATCCCGATGAGCGGGCTGTCGAGCTTCAGTGCGCGTTCGAGTTCTGTTTCGTCGTGGACTTCGACCAGCGCATCCATGCCCCAGTCGTGCGCGGCGCTGACGAGCCGTGCGGCTGTTCGATCATCGACCTGGGCCATGATGACGAGGATGCAATCGGCCCCCCATGCGCGCGCCTCGACGACCTGGTAGGGGTCGAGCATGAAGTCCTTGCGCAGGACCGGGAGTTTGCAGGCCGCGCGCGCCGTCTTGAGGAATTCGGGTGCGCCCTGGAACGAGGGTGTGTCGGTCAAGACGGACAGGCAGGCGGCGCCGCCGTGCTCGTAGGCCGCGGCCAGGGCCGGGGGATCGAAGTCCGCGCGGATCAGGCCTTTCGACGGGCTGGCCTTCTTGATCTCGGCGATGAGGCCGGGTTTGCCTTCGGCGTGCTTGTTCTTCAGCGCGCCGAGGAATGGCCGCACACGCGGCGCGCTGCGGGCGTATTCGGCGACGATCTGCAAGGGCTCGCGCGCCTTCGCGGCGGCGATCTCTTCGAGCTTATAGGCGGTGATCTTGTCGAGGATGTCTGACATGGCTCCGATATAAGCCGAAATGCCGGCAAAGGGGTAGTGGCCTTGTCGAGCAGGCTTACCGGCTCAAGGGCGCGGCAGCGAGGTCATTCGGCGTTCGAAGCGATAATCAGTTTTTCGAGTGCCGCCTTGGCGCGGCCGTCATCGATTGCAGCGGCAGCCAGCTTGACTCCTTCGGCGATACCGGCAGCGCGCTCACCGACGACCAGTGCGGCGCCTGCGTTAAGGCAGACGATGTCGCGGTAGGCGCTCCTGACACCCTCGAGCAGGTCGCGAATTGCCTGGGCATTGATCGTAACATCGCCACCCTTCAAGTCGCCAAGGTGTGCCAAGGGAAGTCCGGCCTGACCGGGAGTAAGATCGAATATGGAGACCTCGCCGCCCCTGACTTCGGCGACGATGGTCGGTCCGGTGGTCGTCAACTCGTCCATGCCGTCGGAGCCATGCACCACCCAGGCGTGTTCGGCACCGAGGCTGACGAGTGCATCGGCGATGGGGGCGACCCAGTTCGCATCGAAGACGCCGATAACCTGCCGGGTGACGCGGCCTGGGTTCGCAATCGGGCCGAGGAGGTTGAAGAGTGTCCGGATCTTGAGGGCTGCCCGGGCCGGCGCCCAGGTCTTCATGGCGGGGTGGTGCATCGGCGCCCACATGAAGGCCAGGCCAGCCTTCGAAATGACGCTGCTGACCTGAGCGGGGCCAAGATCGATTTTTACGCCGAGTGCCTGGAGTACGTCGGAGGCGCCCGACTGGGAGGACACCGAGCGGTTGCCGTGCTTGGCGACCGTGAGGCCGGCTCCGGCGGCAACGATCGCAGCGCAGGTCGAGACGTTATAGGTGCCGTGGCTGTCGCCGCCGGTGCCGACGATGTCGACGGCGCCTTCGGGAACTTCGACGGCAAGCATGCGCTGGCGTAACAGTCGGGCGGCGCCAGCAATCTCGGGCAGCGTTTCGCCGCGTACGCGCAGGGCCATCAGGAAGGCGGCGCGCTGGATGTCGTTGGCGGTGTCGCTCATCAACGATTCGAGGGCGGCAGCGATGCCTTCCTCATCGAAGGTTTCGGCGGCGGCGGCGCGCTCAAGGATCGCTTTGATGTCGGCTTCTGTGGTCATGGTCCGGTCGCCGCTCAAGCGGCCTTGGGCGGCGAGTGGGGCTTCTTCTTGAGGGTCTTGAAGCCCGACAGCTTCAGGAAGTTCGCGAGGATGTCGTGGCCTTGTTCGGAGGCTATGCTCTCGGGATGGAATTGAACCCCATGCACGGGGTGCTTGGTATGTTGCAATCCCATGATGAGTTTGTCGTCCGACTCGGCCGTCACTTCGAGGCAATCGGGCAGGGTTTTGCGCTCGACGATCAAGGAATGGTAGCGGGTGACCTCGAATGATTCTGGCAGTCCGGCGAAGATGCCTTTGCCGGTGTGATGGATCCTGGAGAGTTTGCCGTGCATCGGAAGTGGCGCGCGGATGACCTTGCCGCCATAGGCCTGACCGATCGACTGGTGGCCGAGGCAGACTCCGAGAATCGGGATTCGCCCTTCGACCGCCCGGATGAGATCAAGACAGATGCCGGCTTCATTGGGCGTGCAGGGGCCGGGCGACAAGACGATCGCTTTCGGTTTCAGTTGGATGGCTTCGGCGGCAGTCAATTGATCGTTGCGGTGGACGAGGCAGGTTGCGCCAAGCTCGCCGATGTAATGGACGAGATTGTAGGTGAAGCTGTCGTAGTTATCGATGAGGAGCAGCATCGGCTTTACCGTCTGATTATTGTCTGGTGCGGGACCATAGCCCATCGCCGATGGCGGTGACCAGCCTCTTGGCGCTGGTCATTCGAGATCCCGTGGGACGATGAAGGACTCGAGCCGGCCGCCGGCGGGACCGATGTCGTTCCAGTTGCCGGTTTTGAAGCTGATGACGGCCAAAGCGGCGGTCGGGAACTTCATTGCCAGTGCGCTGAGCGCCTTCTTGTCGCCGTCGCCGACAAGGGTCAGGGCGAGGGCATGAATGCCGGGGTTGTGTCCGACGACCATCAGGCGGTGCTCGTCATCGACGGCATGGTCGCCAATGACCTTGAGGATGGTTTCGGCGGCCGCGAGGTAGAGGCGGGAATCGATTTCGACGGCGGGCTGGGGTGGCGGCATTTCAGGCAGCGCGAGAGCCAGGGTGGCGCGGGCGCGCACGGCGTCGGAACACAAGATGCGATCAGGCGACAGACCGGACTTCGCAATGTATTGGGCGACCGCCGGGGCAGTCTTGACGCCGCGCTTATTCAGGGGGCGTTCATGGTCGCTGAGGTCATTGTGCCAATCGGATTTGGCATGTCGCAGAAGGAGGAGTGTTCGCATGATTTCTTTCGGCTGGATTACTGTTCGGTTGTGTTGGCTCTTGTAGTCGAAGTTGCCGGTCGATGCCGGAACATTCCTGGGAGTTCGGTTGAATCGGAATTGGCGAACTCCAGGTTCATTCGAGGCCCGGTGCCCGATTGGCGGGAGCCTGCCACAAATTCGTTTTTAGTCCCCGTAGGAAAAAGGAGAGGTTTATGTTGCCAACCTCTGGAAAACTGAAGGTTCTGTTTGCTGCAGCGATGGCGGTGGCGTTCATTCCGTTGTCTGCAGCGCAGGCTCAGGATAGCTGCGACGTGAAGGAGTATGCCGGTCCGCCGGATGGCTGTCACGAAGAGCTGATCACGGCATCCGGCCGGTTGCGCCCGTTCGAAAATGCCTTCCCCAGCGCCAGGGTTTCGGCGCGCAAGGCTTGGGAGCGGCAGGCGCTGACCAAGTTCGGCGAGCGCTTCAAGGTCTGGGACAACGCAGTCTGCGCGAAGACCGAATGCGTGCCGGGTTCCATCGCGGGCATGAAGCGGTGCACGTACTCGGGCTACGCGTGCGCGCCCAACAAGCAGCTTGCGAGCGAGACGACGAGTTCGCGCGAGCCGCTGTCGGATTCGGAAGTGCGCGAATTGCAGAGCTTTCTGCGTAAAGCCGGTATTCGCCGGGTACGCATCGAGAGCGGGCGCAGGGACGTGAAGGTCGATGGCGAATATGGTCCGGTGACACATGCGGCGATCGCGGAATTCATCGAACGGGAAAACATCGACGACAGCAATCTGACGGAACGCGATATCCTCGAAATGGTGCGAAAGCGCTATGGGTAGATTGCGGTGACGTTTGCATTCTGAATTCTAGTGGCCTGTCTCGCCTAAATCGGTGTGCTGGCCGGAACCGCTGACGATTTAGGCGAGACATGAAGGCCACTAGCGAAAACAATGGCTTAGTGTGGCGTTCATCGCGCCTCAATTGACAACTCCTGTGCGGCACCAACAGGTCAATTAAGGCGCGACGCCACACTAGAGCCAACGGGCGCGCCACGGTGTGCCCCTTATTTACATCAGTTGTTGGAAAGCATTGCCTGGGGCGGGTCACTGTTTCAGTTGAAACCGTTGCCGTTATTTCCTCCCGGGGCGCCGGAGGATTTCGTCTTGCCGCCGGCAAAGCGGATCGCGGCTTCGGCGGCGCTGACGACGGCCTTGGCTTTGTTGATGCATTCCTGATGTTCGCTTTCGGGTACCGAGTCGTGGACGATGCCGGCGCCGGCCTGGACGTGCACCATGCCATCCTTGACGAGGGCTGTGCGCAGCACGATGCAGGTATCCATGTTGCCGTCGGCGGAGAAGTAGCCGACGCATCCCGCATAGGGTCCGCGCTTGGACTTTTCCAGTTCGTCGATGACTTCCATGGCGCGCACTTTCGGCGCACCGGAGACGGTACCTGCCGGGAACCCGGCCATCAGAGCATCGACCGCGTCGTGCTTTTTTTCGTCGAGCCGGCCGATGACATTCGAGACGATGTGCATGACATGGCTGTAGCGCTCGATGATGAACTGCGAAGTGACCGCCACCGAGCCGACTTCGGCAACGCGGCCGACGTCGTTGCGACCGAGGTCGAGCAGCATCAGGTGCTCGGCGCGTTCCTTGGGATCGGCAAGAAGATCGTGTTCAAGCGCGCGGTCGATGGCTTCGTCGTCGTCACGCCGTCTGGTTCCCGCAATCGGCCTGATGGTGACTTCCCCATCGCGCACGCGCACCAGGATCTCGGGAGAGGATCCGACCAGCGCAAAGCCGCCGAAGTCGAGGTGGAACAGGAACGGCGATGGGTTGACGCGGCGCAGGGCGCGGTACAGCGAGAAGGCGGGCAACTCAAAGCGGGCTGAGAACCGCTGCGAGAGAACGACCTGGAAGATGTCGCCGGCGACGATGTAGTCCTTGGCCTTTTGCACCATCGCCAGATACTCGGCTTCGGTGGTGTTGGAGACCGGATCGGGCGAAGGCAGGGCGGTCTTCGTGGTGGCACCACGGTGGGAGAGCGGTCCTTCGAGCGAGGCGACGACGTTGCGCAAGCGTTTCAGGGCCGCCTTGTAGGCGGCCTCGGCGGTCTGGCGGGAACCGGGGTTGGGGCGGACGGGAGTGACGATCGTCATCTCGTCCCTGATCCCGTCGAAGATCACCATCACGGTCGGGCGCATCAGGACGGCGTCGGGGACTTCGAGGTCGTCGGGCGGCACGTTTGGCAGGTGTTCGGTGAGGCGGACTGTGTCGTAGCCCATGTAGCCGAAGACGCCGGCGGCCATTGGCGGCAGCCCGGCAGGCACGTCGATGCGGCTTTCGGCGAGCAGCGCGCGCAGGGCATCGAGTGTCGGGGCTTGTTCGGGTTTGAACTTCGCCGACTTGCGTTTCGGGTCGCGGCAGATTTCGGCGCGGGTGCCGTAGGCCCGCCAGACGACGTCGGGCTCGAGGCCGATGATCGAATAGCGTCCGCGCTGGGCGCCGCCTTCCACCGATTCCAGCAGTAGGCCCATGCCGCCCTGGCCGGACAGCTTCAGGTAGGCGGAGACCGGGGTTTCCAGATCGGCGACGAGCCGGGTGTGCACGAGCTGGGCGACACCATCCTCGAAGCCTTTGCGAAAGCTTTCGTAGGAAGGCGCTGCTTCAATCAGTTCGCGCCGCCTGTCGTGGGTGCTCACTCGTGCTCTCGCGACTATTGACCGGCCTGGTCGGCGCCGGTGACGCGGTTGAACAGCGTCTGGTTGATGTCAACACCGTAGCGTTCCTGCAGAGCCTCGACGTATGCGGCAATGGAATCGGTGCGCAGCTGCTGTTGAATTTCGTCCTTGAACTGCTGCCTCTGTTCGACGCTCGGGTCGGGGGATTTCTTGATCTCGTCGACGCGAAACAGCGTGCGCGACTTGCCATCGGAAGTCTCTGCGTTGCCGAATTCACCTGTCTTGAGGGTGAAGGCCTGGGTCATAGCGCTCTGGCTCATTCCGTCGGGAATCGTTGAGCGACCGACTGCGGCTGTCGTGTCGACCTTGCCGCCAGCTTCCTCGGCAACCTTGGCGAAGTCCGTGCCGGACTTCAGGTCGGCGAGGAATTTTGCCGCCGCGTCGAGAATGCGAGTGCGGGTCTTCTCGGTCGTCCAATAGCGTTTCACTTCGGCCTGGACGTCTTCGAAGGGGCGCTGTTCGGCGTCCTTGATGTTCTTGACGTCGACCCAGAAATAACCGCCGTCCTTCAATTCCATCGGCTCGCCTTCGAGCCCGATTTCACCGCGGAATCCCTGCGAGATGATGGAACTCGCGTCGGGTACGGTGAGACCCGGCTTGTCGCCTTCGGCAACGTTGCCACGGGTGACGCCCTTGATGTCGAAGAACGGCACACCAACGTCGGCGGCGATGTCGGCGAGGGATTTGCCTTCGGCGCGGCCGTCATCGATCTTGCCGTAGAGATCCTGGATCTGAACGTTGGCCCACTCGGCGGCAAGCTCGCCGCGAACCTTGTCCTTGACCTCGTCATAGGTCGGGATCTTGCCCGGCTCGATTTTTGCCACGCGCACGATGACTGTGGTGAAATCGCCCTCGATCACGGAGGAGACTTCGTCCTTTACAAGTTTGAAAGCAGCCTCGTCGATCTTCTTGTCGGCGTGGTCGCCCTTGGCCTTGAGGCCGAGTTTGACGTCGCTTGCCTCAGCGCCGTTTTCCTTGGCGACTTCGAAGAAGTCCTTGCCGGCCTTGATTTCGGCGAGGGCTTTTTCGGCGGCCGCCTTGTCCTTGAAGGAAATCTGTTCGATTTCGCGTTTTTCAGGAACTTCATAGACGGATTTGCTCTGCTCGAACGCCTTGCGGATCTCATCATCGGTGAGTTCCGCCTTGGCCTTGAGATCGTTCAGCGAAAGATAGAGCACCGCCAGATCGCGCCGCGGATCGGTCATGAAGCGCGACTTGTTCTCCTCATAGGTTTTTTTCAGGTCCGCTTCGGAGGGTTCGGCAAGCGGGGGGAGTTTTTCAGGGTCAATGGTAAAATGTGAAATGACCCGTGTTTCGCCGCGCCATTGCGCCAGTGCGTCGATCATCTCGTCGGGCACGACGGTCGAGCGGAGAAGGGCGGTTGTGATCTGGTTGCGGAGTTCGTCCTTGCGGCGCAAATCAAGCAGGCCGCGCTCGGTGAGGTCGAGTTCCTGCTGGAGGCGCAGGACGAGGTTGCGGTCGAACCTGCCGGCGCTCTGGAAGTTGGGGTCTTCGGCAAGGCCGGCAGCGAGGGTCGAATCGGATAGGGCCAGATTGAGTTCGTCGGCGTGGGCTTCGACGGCTGTCGACCTGATCATCTGGGAGAGCACGCGCGAATCGAGGCCGACGGCGCGTGCCTGTTCGTAGGTGATGCGCTGGCCTGCCTGCCGCGAGAGCTGGTTCAGCTCGTTGCCGAATTCGCGCTGGAATTCCTGAGACGTTATCTGCTTGCTGCCGACGGTCGCCAATGCGTTGCCGCCTGCGCCGCCGGTGATGTAATCGGAGATGCCCCAGATTGCGAAGCTCAATATGAGCAATGCTATCATGATGAAGGCGACCCAGCCGGAGGCCCACTTTCGCAAAGATTCGAGCATCGTTTTCCTTCGTGCGTTCAGGAGGTCCGTGGATCGGCAAATGCAGGCGCGCGGGGTGCGCTCATTTGACGGTCCTTGCGGAGGACGTGGACTTATTTCGCCCTTGGCGCAAATGTTTCGCGTGATATGAAGCGCAGGCTCGCCGCGAAAGCAAGGCCGTGTGGCAGTGTGGCGTTGAGCTTTTTGTTCGCATCGACGCGGGAACGGGACAGCGAAAGTGCGCGAGAGGTTGGAGGGGGACTTATGAACCAGTCTGATGCAGGCGCAACTCAGATTCGTGCGCTGGTTGCGGGCAACTGGAAGATGAACGGCCTCAAAGCTGCTCTGAGTCAGGCGCTGGCGGTGGATGAGCAGCTGGCTGGGGCCGGTGATGCGATCAACGCCGATGTGATGATCTGCCCGCCTGCAACGATGCTGATGGTGCTGTCGGAACTTGCCGGAAAGAGCGGGCTCAAGATCGGTGGCCAGGATTGCCATGTCAATCAAGCCGGTGCCCATACCGGGGACGTGTCCGCCGAGATGCTGGCCGACGCCGGGGCGAGCGCCGTCATTCTTGGCCATTCGGAGAGGCGCGCGGACCACGGCGAGACCGACAAGCTGGTTTGCGAGAAGGTCGCGGCCGCGCACCGGGCCGGGCTGACGGCGATCGTTTGCGTCGGCGAAACCATCGGGCAGCGGCAGGCGGGCTTGACGCTTGGCGTGGTTGCCCGCCAGCTCACCGGGTCGCTGCCGGACGGGGTTAATGCCGAAACGGTCGTGATTGCCTATGAGCCGGTCTGGGCCATCGGCACCGGCTTGACGCCCAGCGTGGAGGATGTCGCCCAGGTGCACGGGATGATCCGGGAGCGGCTGGTTGAGCGGTTCGGCGAAGAGGGCGCGCGGATGCGCATTCTTTACGGTGGCTCGGTCAAGCCGTCGAATGCCGTCGAACTGATGGGGATCGCCAATGTGAACGGCGCGCTCGTCGGCGGCGCGAGCCTGCTTGCAAGCGACTTTCTCGGGATCGTCGACGCCTATCGGGGCTGATTGGCCACGTTCAATGGGCAGGATCTGGCCGGTACGTTGATGGCGGCAGGGTATTTCGGTTTACTGGCCGACAGGCTCGGTAGCGCCTTGCGGGCCACAGTCTTTATGATCGATGGAGCAAGTGTGTTGCGTTGGCGGCGGATTTTGTTGAGATAACGGGCTTGTTGCCGGATTTGCGGCGAGTACCGCCGGCTTGATTGGGGCAAAAGATGTTGAGAGCGAGGCTTGCCCTGGCGGTCGTTGCGTTGGCGGCTTGTACCAGTGGCGTGGTGGCGGCTGAGGACGCACGAATCGACGAAGCGGCTTGCGTGGCCTTCGGCAGCGAGAAGGCTGAACTCGACAAGACCAAGATTGCCGACGACATCGAGAAGGGTGCGGACTGGGGCAAGGATAATCTTGCGCCCGAACGTCTCATACAAATCAAGCGGTACATCTATCTCGAAGAGCGCCTGACGTTCCGTTGTCCGAATGTGCTGGCGGCTGCGGCGGTGCGGCAAATGGAAGAACAAGCCCGCCTGAAGGCGCTGGCGGCGCTGGAGCGGGAGCGGCTGTGGCTCGAACGGCTGCAAAAGATACCGCCGCCCGAGCGGAAGCCCGAAACCATGGTTGCCCGGATCAAGGCCGCGCAAGATCCAGGTGTGCCGCCGCTGCCGGAACGCAAATCGCAATAAGACTTATGATGGCAGGGCCGGGCGAGGGGAGCGAACCCGATTGCGGGGTCGCAGGGGGGTGGCGCCAGCGGTGAAGCTGATGTAGAAGCGCGGGTCTTACCTCAAAGATGCGCTCAACCCCTGGATTCTGCTCTATGGAAACCGTCCTCCTCGTCATTCATATTTTCATCGTTCTGGCGCTGATCGTCGTGGTCTTGATGCAGCGCTCGGAGGGGGGCGCGCTGGGCATGGGTGCCGGCGGCGGCGGCGGCGGCGGCTTCATGACGGGGCGTGGCAAGGCGAACCTGCTGACGCGGGTTACGGCGATTCTGGCGGTCGGATTCTTCGTCACCAGCATCCTCTCGACGGTCATGGCCAAGCGCCAGGGCGCGGGGAATTCCGTGTTCGAGGGCGTCGGTCAGACCAAGACCGAACAGACCGGGCCCGCCACGGGCAGCGAAACGCCGACTTCGGGTGGCAGTTCGGGCGGGATTCTCGATGATCTCGAAAAGGGCCGCGCGCCACTGCCGTCAGTGCCCGGCGGGCGCTGATCAGCGTTCGAGGCCGGTCGGCATGCAAATGTCGACGGTCGCGAAGCTGCCGGCGCGTTCGGCCGAATGTTAGCCAAATCGTGGATGTTGCGATAATGCCGCTTCGAATCGGCGCCGATCCGTGCAAAACGAAAACCCCATGCAACGCTATATCTTCATTACCGGCGGCGTGGTCTCTTCCCTCGGCAAAGGTCTCGCTTCAGCGGCGCTCGGCGCCCTTCTCCAGGCTCGCGGCTATTCGGTCCGCCTGAGGAAGCTTGATCCATATCTCAACGTCGATCCGGGGACGATGAGTCCCTACCAGCACGGCGAGGTGTTCGTTACCGACGACGGTGCGGAAACCGACCTCGATCTGGGGCACTACGAGCGCTTTACAGGTGTTCCGGCGCGCAAATCCGACAACATCACCACCGGGCGCGTCTACCAGGACATCCTCGCCAAGGAGCGCCGCGGCGACTATCTGGGCGGCACCGTGCAGGTCATTCCGCACGTCACCGATGCGATCAAGGACTTCGTGCTGTCGGGCAACGAGGGTATCGATTTCGTGCTGGTTGAGATCGGCGGTACGGTCGGCGACATCGAGGCGCTGCCGTTCTTCGAGGCGATCCGCCAGCTCGGCAACGACCTGCCGCGGGGCGCTTCGGTCTATATGCATCTGACGCTGGTGCCCTACATTCCCTCGGCGGGTGAGTTGAAGACCAAGCCGACCCAGCACTCGGTAAAGGAACTGCGCGGCATCGGAATACAACCCGATATCCTGTTGTGCCGCGCCGACCGCGACATTCCGGCGTCCGAACGCCGCAAGATCGCGCTTTTCTGCAACGTGCGCGAAGAGGCGGTGATCCAGGGGCTCGATGTTCGCTCGATCTATGACGTGCCGCTTGCCTATCATCACGAGGGGCTCGATCGCCAAGTGCTCGAAGCGTTCGGCATCGATAACGCCCCAGCGCCGGACCTTTCGCGTTGGGAGGGCATATCGAATTCCATCGCGACGCCCGAAGGCGAGGTCACGATTGCCATCGTCGGCAAGTACACGGTTCTCAAGGATGCCTACAAGTCGCTGATGGAAGCGCTGGTTCACGGCGGGATCGCCAATCGGGTGGGTGTCAAACTCGAATGGATCGAGGCGGAGGTCTTCGAGAACGAGGACCCGGCGCCGTACCTGGAAGGTGTCCATGGGATTCTCGTGCCCGGCGGCTTCGGGGAGCGTGGCGCGGAGGGCAAGATCCTGGCGGCGCGCTTTGCCCGGACGCGCGGCGTTCCGTACTTCGGGATCTGTTTCGGGATGCAGATGGCGACAATCGAGGTGGCGCGTTCTGCAGGCCTTGAGGATGCCGTATCGAGTGAGTTTCGCGGCTCGGGCACGCATCTCGTCGGCCTGATGACGGAGTGGATGCGCGGCGACGAACTGGAGCAGCGCGGCAGCGGACAGGATCTTGGCGGCACGATGCGGCTGGGAGCCTATCCGGCACGGCTCAGCGAAGGCAGCCGGGTCGCGGAAATATACGGCAGTCTGGATATTTCAGAGCGTCATCGGCACCGCTACGAAGTCAACATGCGCTACCGGGAGCTACTCGAGAATGCCGGAATGGTGGTCTCGGGGGTTTCACCTGACGGGCTGCTGCCTGAAATCGTCGAGATACCGGAGCATCCATGGTTCATCGGTGTACAGTTCCACCCGGAGCTGAAATCTCGGCCGTTCGATCCGCATCCGCTGTTCGAGAGTTTCATTGCGGCAGCGGTACGTCAAAGCCGGTTGGTGTAAGGCCTGCCGGGAACGGGCGGCTTTCAGTGCGGGTTCTGTCGAACGGGAAACGGGTGGTCAGGCGACCACCCGTTTTTTTAATTTGAGCCTTGTCGGACGGTTCAGAACTTGGCGTAATTGTTGACGCTCCACCGATCATTGGCTGCGTGCTGAGTGCGCTTGGCGGAGGTCTTGGAGCTGTATTTCTTGTGCGTCGACGTCTTGGCGTACTTCTTGGATGATGATTTTTTCGAATAGCGCTTCTTCGAAGATGAAGACTTGGCGTACTGCTTGGAGGAACCCTTGCGGGCGTAGGTGCGCTTCTTGGAACGCTTGGCGTAGTGACGCTTTTTGCCAACCGGCGTGCCGCTGGCGTTGACGCAGTGGTGGAAGCGTACACGCGGGCCGTTGTCGATATGGATGTGGTGCATACCGCACGAATAGGTGCCGACGCCGCCGGAGTGATTGGCCTTCAGCCATGCAACGACCTGGCTGTATTTGCCGCGAGGCGCGTGGAAATCGACGGCGCGGCAGGAGGCGTGATAGCTGCGCTTGCCCGAGCCGGCGATGCGGGCGCCGGAGCGATGGGCCGATATTACGCTGATCGGGCCGAACTTGGCGCGGATTTGCGCGAGCTTCGCCTTGACCGAGCTTGGCAGGCAGGACGTGCCGGCTGCTTCAGCGCTTGTGTGCGGCGCAGCAACGGCGGCAAATGCCAGAAAGAGTACCGCAATTGCGGATGCGAAGGATTTTCTGCTCATAGCGGATGACTCCGTGCGTTTGTTTTTCTTGTTGGAATTGTTCGATTTGTCATTGACGGTTGCGCAGTTGATGCGCGGCCGGCCAAGTCGGCGGCAAATGAGGCGGGAAAGCGGCGATGGCCTCGGTGCGCGTCAAATTGGCGTTCTGCGTCAATGGGTCGCCGACTTCTGTTGAAATCATTTTTGAACGCCCCAAAAAGCCAGTCGTTTTCGGGGATTGGCATTGTGCGCTGCAATATAAGACAGTGAATCCGGCGTGCGATGCCGGCCGGACGTGCGACCATTCGTGATCGGTTAGGCTGTCCCCACGAAAGCGATCGGCGGTGTTCACGGGGACCTCGTCAGCGTGGCGACGGGGGGCTATAACGGCCACTTGAAGATGAGAGGAGATAGCGACGGCGATGATGGTCAATCGAAGTGTGAGCGCCGGCGGGGTGAGGTTTGCCAACGACGCGCCAATCGCGGTGTTCGCCGGTCCGTGCCAGATGGAAAGCCGCGCGCACGCCTTGGAGATGGCATCGGCGTTGAAGGAGATCGCCGATAGGCTCGGGCTTGGTCTCGTCTATAAGTCGTCGTTCGACAAGGCCAACCGGACCTCGATCTCCGGCAGGCGCGGTCTGGGTCTAGATGCGGCTCTGCCGGTGTTCGCCGAAGTGCGCGAGACACTCAAGCTGCCGGTTGTCACCGACGTGCACGAACCTCAGCAATGCGCCGTGCTGGCGGAGGTTGTCGATGTCCTGCAAATCCCGGCGTTCCTTTGCCGGCAGACCGACCTGCTGATAGCGGCTGCGAAGACCGGGCGGGTCGTGAAGATCAAGAAGGGGCAGTTTCTGGCGCCGTGGGACATGAAGAACGTCGTCGCCAAGGTCGTCGAGAGCGGCAACGAGAATGTGCTCCTGACCGAGCGGGGCGCGTCGTTCGGCTATAATACGCTGGTCAGCGATATGCGCTCCCTGCCGATCATGGCGGAGACAGGCTTTCCGGTAATCTTCGATGCCACCCATTCGGTGCAGCAACCGGGCGGGCAGGGGACTTCGTCGGGGGGCGACAGGCGGTTCGTGCCAGTGCTGGCGAGGGCGGCGGTGGCTGTTGGGGTAGCCGGGTTGTTCATCGAGACCCATCAGGATCCGGACAACGCGCCTTCAGACGGTCCGAACATGGTGCCGCTGAAGGACTTCGAAGGATTGATGCGGGAGCTCATGGAAATCGACGCAATGATAAAGGCGCAGGCTAGGAGCCAGTCCAGATAGTCGACTTTGGAGACCGGTCGTAGAAAAAGATTCTATGCTAAGTTCGACGCCTTGCTGGACCGTGGCATCCTGGTGGACTGGAGCGTTCGAATTGCCGGTTTCTAGGCCCCCATGCAGAAG
>JAHJSN010000036.1 GCA_018830445.1 Alphaproteobacteria bacterium
ACCTCAAGGCACATCATCTGGCGCACCAGACCTTCATCGATGTCGAGGCACTCGATCATGCTATCCACGATGCCGTAACGGCCTTAAACTGCGAGCGGAACAGGCTTCTGTTGGGCAACCAAGGAATCTCTGCTTAGTGTAGCGCACCTAACGTTTGGTCCCCACGTGCGGCTTGGCTCGTTGCCAAACGTTTGGTGCAAAAGCTACACTAGAATCATGGCTTTGCTCGTGTTCCTTGTGGCTCCGACACTTGGTCGATAGCGTGCCGCAAGGGGAACCAAGTGTCGGGGCGGGAACACTAGCCCGGGTCGGACCGGAACAGCAGCGAGCTATCGCCATACGAATAGAAGCGGTAGCCGTTGGAAATCGCGTGCGCGTAGGCGGCCAGCATGCGTTGCCGTCCGGAGAAGGCCGAAACCAGCATGAAAAGTGTCGATCGCGGCAGGTGGAAATTCGTCATGAGTGCGTCGACAGCCTTGAAGCGATAGCCCGGCGTGATGAAGATATCGGTGTCGCCTGACCAATTCGGGATGTTGCCGTCGTCTGCGGCGGCGCTCTCCAGGAGCCGCAAGGAGGTGGTGCCGACGGCAACGATGCGGCCGCCGCTGGCTCGGGTTTCGTTGAGTGTGGCAGCAGTCTCAGGTGAGATCGAACCCCATTCGGCGTGCATGCGGTGCTCGGCGGTGTCATCGACCTTGACGGGCAGGAAGGTGCCCGCTCCGACGTGCAGCGTCACGAAGGCCGTTCGCAATTCGCGGTCTTTGAGGTTCGCCAGGAGATCATCGGTGAAGTGCAGGCCGGCGGTCGGGGCGGCGACGGCGCCGCCCCTTTTAGCGTAGACCGTCTGGTAGCTCGACTCGTCTTCGCTAGCGGCCGGGCGGCGGGCGGCGATATAAGGCGGCAGCGGCATGGCTCCGGCGGCAGCAATCGCGGAGTCGAGCACTGGGCCGGTCATCTCGAAAGCCAGGGTGACTTCACCGCCGTCTTTTGCTT
The DNA here is from genome assembly GCA_018830445.1 of Alphaproteobacteria bacterium. GTDB lineage: Bacteria > Pseudomonadota > Alphaproteobacteria > Rhizobiales > Hyphomicrobiaceae > Filomicrobium. The sequence continues at coordinate 994 of JAHJSN010000036.1, forward strand.
CGACAACCGCATCAAGCGCGCCCATCAGGCAGGCCGGATTGGTGGTTCCGAAAGAAATCCTTTCGCCGATGTCGAGGCGCTTTGCCGGTCGTGCGAAGGCGCGCCAGCGGTGGTCGTCGATGCGCTTGTGCAAATTGCAGTCGATGCGTGCGACAGCGCCGCCGCGGACGCGGACGCCGCTTAGAGCCGCTGGGATGACGCGGGTGTCGTTGAAGACCAGGCAATCGCCGGGATTGAGCAGTGCTGGCAGATCGCGAACCGCGCCATCGGTGAATTCGCTATTCGCGCCGGGTCTGACGACGAGCATCCTTGCCGCATCGCGAGGGGACACCGGATGCAAGGCGATGCGGTCCTCGGGCAACTCGAAATCGAACAGGTCGGTTTTCATCTTCCGCCGGCTCTTGCCGCCTCGAATATTGCCGATAGGAAGACCGCCAGCCAGGCGACAATCGTCACCGTTCCTCCGACAGGGGCCAGCGCGGGAAGTGGCCGAAAATCAGCAAGCACACCCAGGCTGACGGACGATACGAAAAGCAGCGCGCCTGCGAGCATCGCCGTGGCGATCCAGCGGAATACCCCCGGCCGACGTGCGTGGTTGGCGTAAGCGACGATAGCGATGGCGGCAGCGGCATGCACAAGCGCCATTTCGGCTGCCGCGCGCAAGGCTACGGCGCCGTCGACATGGGCGGCAGTGGCGGCCAGCGATACGCCGGCAGCGCCGAGAAGCCCCGCCGTTGCAACGATGAGCGAGGCAGAGCGTTCAGGAGGCATCACGCTCCGCCTTTCAGTTAGGCCGCTGGACAGGTCGCTGGCTCATGGCGTCGAATTCGGGACAGTTCAGAGGTCGGCGGCAACCCGCATGGTGATCATCTGATCGGGATCGCGGACAGGTTCGCCACGCTTGATCTTGTCGACGTTGTCCATGCCTTCGATGACCTTGCCCCATGCCGTGTACTGGCGGTCGAGGAAGCTGGCGTCATCGAAGCAGATGAAGAACTGCGAGTTGGCCGAGTTGGGCGGCGTCGCCCGGGCCATCGAGCAGACACCGCGAACGTGCGGCTCGGCGTTGAACTCGGCGGGGAGGTTGGGATAGTCGGAGCCGCCGGTTCCGGTGCCCTTGGGGCAGCCGGTCTGCGCCATGAAGCCGTCTATCACGCGATGGAAGACGATGCCGTCGTAGAAACCTTCGCGGGCAAGCTTCTTGATGCGCTCGACGTGCTTGGGTGCGAGGTCAGGGCGCATCTCGATCACGACGCGGCCCTTGGTGGTTTCGATGACGAGGGTGTTCTCGGGATCCTTGTAGTCGGCCATTCGGGCTTCTCCTTGTCGGTTTCAAAGGGCGGTCGGGTGGCCCGGGATTTCAGGACTTGGCATCGGCCAGGACATAGACCTTGAGCATCTTGTCGGGATCGTCGACCTGGCCATTGTTCGAGGCCGAACCCTTCTTTACGGCATCGATGTGCTGCATGCCCTCGGTCACCCTGCCGAACACGGTGTACTGGCCGTTGAGGTGCGGGGTGCGGGTGAAGGTGATGAAGAATTGCGAGTTGGCCGAATCCGGGCTTTGGCTGCGGGCGGCACCAAGTGTCCCGCGCTCGAAGGGCTCGGGGCTGAATTCGGCTTTCAGGTCGGGATACTTCGAACCGCCGGTGCCAGTGCCGGTGGGATCGCCCGTCTGGGCCATGAAGCCTGGGATGACACGATGGAAAACGACGCCATTGTAGAAACCCTCGCGCGCCAGCTGCTTGATGCGATCAACGTGGTTGGGCGCGACATCGGGGCGGAGCGCGACCAGAACCTTGCCGTGCTTGGTTTCGATGACCAGCGTATTTTCCGGGTCGTTGGCGGCAACAGGGCTCGATGAAGCCTCAGGCGAACCATTCGTATCCTGTGAGATCTGAGGCTCGTTGGCGCAGGACGCCAAACCCAGCGTCAGGGCGAAAGCTAGGAAGTGAAGTGCGGTGCGCAACACGTGCGGGCCTCCTAGAGGTGGCTGATCGACTGATGAGGCGATAAATGCCCGCGCCTTATGACCGGAATCCGGCCGCGCAGCAAGTCGGGGCGGGAATTGATACTGGAAACGAGGGCAGGCGATCAATTGGCAAAGCGGAAGTGCATGACGTCACCGTCCTTTACGACGTATTCCTTGCCTTCGAGGCGCATTTTACCGGCTTCCTTGGCGCCGTTTTCGCCGCCGAGCGTCACGTAGTCATCGTAGGCGATGGTTTCAGCGCGGATGAAGCCCTTTTCGAAGTCGGTGTGGATGACGCCGGCGGCCTGCGGGGCCTTGGTGCCCTTCTCGATGGTCCAGGCGCGGGCTTCCTTGGGACCGACGGTGAAATATGTGACCAGGTCGAGCAGCGTGTATCCAGCGCGGATCAAGCGGTTGAGACCGGGTTCCTCGAGGCCCATCTCGGCAAGAAATGCCTTGCGCTCTTCGTCGTCGAGACCGGAAAGCTCGGATTCGATCTTGGCTGAGATGACGACATACTCGGCGCCTTCGGTGGCCGCCCGTTCGGATACCGTGCGGGAGAAAGCGTTACCTTCGCCGGCTGATGCCTCATCGACGTTGCAAACGTAGAGTACCGGCTTCGCAGTCAGGAGCTGCAGCAAATCGAAGGTCTTGCGTTCATCGTCACAGATTTCTGCCTGGCGCGCGGGTTTGCCGTCGCGAAGCAAGGGCAGGACCTTGTCGATGACGGTCATCGTCGTTTTCGACTCCTTGTCGCCGCCCTTGGCTTTCTTCTCCAGTGACGTGCGGCGGCGTTCCAGTGAATCAAGGTCGGCAAGCATCAGTTCGGTTTCGACGGTGTCAGCGTCGGCGACAGGGTCGATACGGCCCTCGACGTGGGTGATGTCGGTGTCCTCGAAGCAGCGAAGAACGTAGGCGATCGCGTCGACTTCGCGGATGTGGGAGAGAAACTGGTTGCCGAGACCTTCGCCCTGGGATGCGCCGCGGACCAGACCGGCGATGTCGACGAAGGTGAGCCGGGTCGGGATGATGGTCTTCGACTTGGCAATTGCGGCGAGTTTTTCGAGGCGTTCGTCGGGAACGCCGACTTCGCCGACATTGGGTTCGATGGTGCAGAAGGGGTAGTTGGCCGCCTCGGCCGCCGCCGTCTGCGTCAGAGCATTGAAGAGTGTCGATTTGCCGACGTTCGGCAGACCGACGATGCCGCATTTGAAGCCCATGGCAGGCAGTATCCTTGTCGTTCTTGGATGATTTCGAGTTGAGCTACAATGGCTGGCTCGGCGGGACAATCGACAAACCGGCGCATTGGGGAGGCGCCGCAAGACGGGCGGGCTGGTGCATATCAGCCATCGTCCTTGTTGCCGCTATCTTTCGCGGCCCTGCTTTGCATCCACTTGCGCAGGTTTTCGGCTATCGCGTTCTGGCGCTTGGCGATTTGATCGCCTGCGGGATGACCGCCGGTATTGCGGGAGCGCTTCGGTTTTGTTGCAGAGGGGCCATCGCCGGCGTCCTGGCTTCGGCCCCTACGTTCGGGCTTCTGGCGGTCGGGTTCGTCGCCTTGGCCGAGCCTGCGGGCAACGGCGGCGGTAAACTTCGCCAGATCGCCTTCGGCCATCGGGCCGGCGCTTTCGGCAATGGCATCAAGCAGAGGTTCGAGCCATTCATAGTCGGAACGGGCGAAATCATGCAGAACGTAGCCTGCGACCAGTTCCTTGGATCCGGGATGGCCGACGCCGATGCGGATGCGGGTGTAGTCGTTGTCGATATGGGCCGAAATGGAGCGCAGGCCGTTGTGGCCGGCGTTGCCGCCGCCGAGTTTGGCCTTGAGCTTGCCGGGCGCAAGGTCGATTTCGTCGTAAAGAACGATGACGTCGTCGTCATCGATCTTGAGAAAGCGAGCGGCTTCGCCGACGGACTGTCCCGATTCATTCATGTAGGTCTGCGGCTTCAGGACAACGACGCGCTCGGCGCCGATGCGACCCTCCGCGACGAGGCCCTGGAAGCGGCGCCGGAACGGGCCGATTTCGTGCCGCTCGGCGATCCGGTCAACCGCCATGAAACCCACGTTGTGGCGATTGCGCTCGTATTTCTGGCCGGGATTGCCAAGGCCGACAATCAGCTTCATGGCGTATCCTTTCTAAGTAAAACGGCCGCCCCAGCCGGTTCAATCGACTGAGACGGCCGGTCATGCAGCAGGGCGGGGACTTTGAGATCCTATCCGCGCGCCTGACTAATCCGCGCCTTTTTCCTTGTCGGCCTCGGCGCCGTCGCCTTCGGCATCGTCAGCACCGCCAGCCGGGCCTCTGCCGACAACGGTCGCGATGGTGAAGTCGCGGTCGTCGATGACAGGAACGACGCCTTCAGGCATGGCAACTGACGAGACGTGGATGGATTCGCCGATCTCCACCTTGGCAAGGTCGATCTCGAAGACATCGGGGATGTTGGCCGGCGGCGCCCAGACTTCAAGGTCGTGGCGAACGATGTTGAGGACGCCGCCGCGCTTCAGGCCGGGGCAGGAGCCTTCGTTCTTGAACTTGACAGGGATGTGGACGCGGACACGGTCGCCTTCGGCGATGCGCAGGAAGTCGATGTGAACGGGTGTGTCCTTGACGGGATGAACCTGCACGTCGCGGGAGACGACGAGTTGTTCCTTGCCGTTCACTTTCAGCCGGATGACCTTGGCGCCGAATTGGCCCTTCAGGTACATCTTCCAGACTTCGTTGTAATCCAGGGAAATCGGTTCTGGTGGCTGTTTGGCGCCGTAGATTACGGCGGGAACCCGGCCTTCGCGGCGGACTTGGCGTGCGGCCCCCTTACCGACACGTTCGCGCGCGGCGGCTTCGAGCTCGATTGTCTCGGTTGCCATTTGTCGCTTCTCCATTAAACAAGACAAGGGACCCGCCGTCCGGTGGGTCCCGCAAATGCTTCGCGCTCCGGCCTCCAAGGGTGCCGGCTGGCGCGCTCACGCTCATGTCAGGTGAGGCGAACGCTTATAGCTGCGTCCGTCCTGATTGGCAACGGGCCGGGATAAAAGGCGTCAATCGGAGCCGAACAGACCTGAAACGCTCTTCTCGCGGAAGGTTCTCAGGATCGCCTTTGCCAGCAGCGGGGCAATCGGCAGGATGTCGATGTTGCGGGCGGCCCGGACGGCGTCCGTCGGCAAAATGGTGTCGGTGATGTACAGCGAGGAGATCTGCGAATTGCGGATCTTGGTGACTGCTCCGCCGGAAAGCACCCCGTGGGTGATGTAGGCATGGACGTCGATGGCGCCGCCTTGCATCAAGGCGTCGGCCGCGCTGACCAGGGTTCCGCCGGAATCGACGATATCGTCGAGGAGGATGCAGCGTTTGCCGGTCACTTCGCCGATGACGCTCATGACACTCGACTTGCCGGGGGCCTCGCGCCATTTGTTGCAGATGGCTATTGGAACTTCCAGCCGATTGGCCAACTCGCGGGCGCGCACGACGCCGCCGGCGTCCGGGGACACCACCATCAAATTGTCCGTAGGGAAGCGGCTCTTGATGTCCCTGACGATGACGGGCGCGGCATAAAGGTTGTCGGTCGGGATGTCGAAGAACCCCTGGATCTGGCCGGCGTGAAGATCAAGGGTGAGAACACGGTCCGCGCCGGCGCGTTCGATCAGGTTGGCGACCAGCTTGGCGGTAATCGGCGTGCGCGGCTTGGGTTTACGGTCCTGCCGGGCGTAGCCGAAATAGGGAATGACGGCGGTAATGCGAGCTGCGGAGGCGCGCTTCAAACAGTCGATCAGGACGAGAAGTTCCATCAGGTTGTCGTTTGCCGGGAACGACGTCGACTGGATGATGAAGCAGTGCTGTCCGCGGACGTTCTCGTGGATCTCGACGAAGACTTCCTTGTCGGCGAAGGTCTCGACGTGACTTGCGGTCAATGGAACGTGGAGGAGTTCGCTGATCGCGGCTGCCAGCGGTCGATTGCTGTTGCCGGCCACGAGTTTGAGGTCTGGCGGCGGATTGACTGAATCCTCGCCATCAAAGGCATCGAAAGACATACGCGCACCCTCTTCGCGTCACTTGGATGACAGGTCTGTAACAAGGTCGGCAGCGCGGTGTAAACAGCACTTGTTGCCATTGCGTCCAACAAAACTCTTTCGCGGTTCGAATGAACCGCGGACAGAGGCGGCCAAAACGAAGCCCGGCGGGACCCTGTCCTCGCCGGGCTCAACTCATGCGTCGTATCGCTGCGGGTCGCGAACGAACGACGGTCAGTTGGTTTTCGTCGCTCCCGCGTTGTCGGGCAGCAGCTTCAGGATGCCCTGGGCCGCGGCGGCAGCAGCAGCGTCGGCGGTCTTGCCCCAAGGCCCATCCAGTGAGCCGGCCTGGATCGCATTCTTCTGGGATACCGTGCCGAGCTTCTTGCCGGCCGGGTCTTTGACGTCCCAGTCGATGTTGATCTCCTGCTGGCCCGCGGCTGCGGCCTGGCGCAGCGCAACGCGTCCCTCGATACGGTAGGACTTCGGCGTTGGAGCGCCTGCAAGGGCAACTCCGTTGCGCGAGAGTTCGGTGCGAATAGCCTTGGTCAACGAAATGGTGCCGTCGCCGGGCGCGCCGGTGACACTCGGCACGATCGCGAGGACGCCGTTTTCAATGCTGCCTGTCACCGTTCCATTGGGCACAGTCGCGCGTGCCTGCTGGATCTGGTTGTTCACCGCCCCTTGGGCGACGGCTGGGGCCGCAGCAGAGCCGGCGGGAACCATATTGGCGATGGCCGGGGCGGCAGAGGTTGCCGGAGGCAGCCAGGACGCGAGTTGCGTTGCGGTTTTTTCCGAAATCGCACTCATGACGCCCGGATCCACCGAAGACCACGGGTCCGGGCTGGTGCCGGCCGGGGTGATCTCCTCGCCGCTAATGCGGTTGACCCGCTTGCCGACCGGGTCGGTTACATCCCAGATGTAGGAGACCTTGGTCGAATTTTTCTCACGCGCCGATACGACGTAGCCGCGCAGGGTGTACTGCACGCCGGGTCCTTCAGCGACTGTGATGTTCCTTGTGCGCAGGGCGCTGGTCAGTTGCGTGCGCAGCTGTGAGGCGACCTGGTCGGGAGCGCCAATGACCGGTGCGATGGCGATCTTGGTGCCGCTCGCTGTCGTTGACTGGTCGAGAGTTGGCGCACTGGCACCTCCATCGCCGAGGATGGTAGGTCCGGTGGTGCTGCACCCTGTCAGTGCAATTCCGATTATGGCGGCGAGGCTCGTGAGCGTGATCGAAGTGCGCGCACGCCACGCCGCAGCTGCATTATTGGTCGTCACGACGACGTCCCCCTGTAATGACCCGCTGATCATCCGGCGGCCGGCGTACTAACCTTGCGGCCTCAACAAGTTCTACGTCCGGTACTCGTTAGATTGCAGGTTTAGCTTGGTGTTGGTGGCCGCGTCCAGCCACTTTTGGTTGCAAGCCCTCGCAAGCTTAAGGCTGCCGGGGGGGTAGCGCCCCCGATCTGTGGATATTGCATTTATGCAACGACAATGGCGGCTATTTGACGGCCGTAATCCTGCTCCCGACGATGGGTTGTACGGCGGAAGCTGAAAAATTTCGATTCGTTCTCATAGGTGCAGCAGACACTTGAGACGATGCTGGCAATTCCTTTGGTTTCCAGATCGGCAAGGATGAAGGCTGGCAGATCGAAGTGTGGTTTGCCGTCAGGATCAGCTGTTGTAAAAAAACGGCGAAAGTCGCGGTTGCTGGCTACCAGACTTTCCTGGAAGTCGGCGCCGACTTCGTAATTGGGTTGTGTGATGCAGGGGCCGAGCGCAGCATGGATGTTTTCGCGATGCGCGCCGAGTTCTTCCATGGCCGCGATCGCCGCGTCGAGAATTCCTGCTACCGCGCCGCGCCAGCCGGCATGGGCCGCAGCCACAACGCGCGCCTTGGGATCGGCCAGCAGAACGGGGCCGCAGTCGGCCGTCAGGATGCCGATGGCGAGACCGGGCGTGCGGGTGACGATGGCGTCGGCACGTATTTGCTGGCCAAAACTTCCTGAAGTCGTGTTGGGCGGCTTGCCTGAGCCAACACTTCCTGAAGTCGTGTTGGGCGACTTGCCTGAGCCAACACTTCCTGAAGTCGTGTTGGGCGACTTGCCTGAGCCAACACTTCCTGAAGTCGTGTTGGGCGACTTGCCTGAGCCAACACTTCCTGAAGTCGTGTTGGGCGGTTGTCCCGCAGGAAAGGGCGCTTCAGCGGGCAAGTGGGCTTCGACGATCACGGCATCTGCGCTGTGTATCTGGTAGGGCGTGAGGACGGCCGGGTCGGTCGCGCCAAGGTAATTGGCGACGCGGGCGCGGTTCTGGAGGACGGCGTCGCGGTCGTCTTTGGAGCCCAACCCGCAGTTGAGACCTGCATAAATGCCCTCGGACACGCCGCCTGCACGGGTGAAGAAGCCGTGGCGGATGCCCGGGAGGTCGGCGAGATTGTCGGCCTCGATGGGAGATAGCATGTCGGCTCCTCGGTAGCTTTCCAGTCAAGGTAGTGTTCTGGATCAAACATTTGATTCCCGGGTGGAGGTCGTCAAATGTTTGTGAATCCAGAACACAATCAAAAGGTTGCCTAGTGTTCCGGGCTGACATTGTTCCGGACTGACATGCAGGTTCCCGGCAGGGAACCATATGTCAGAGTCGGAACACTAGTGTTCTGGATCAGGCGCTTGCCTCCGGTCAGATCGTCCGCACGGCTCGCATCGCGCCAATGATGCAGCTGGATGAGCACCGCTAATGTTGCGCATCCCGGCAGCCGGCCCGAAATCAACGCATGGGAGTATTATGAGTCATGGCCACCCCGACGAAAGAAACCCCCCGCTACAATAACCCCTTCAGGTTCACGTTCCCCGGCCTCGACGGATCGGCGGTCGAGAATGGCGCCCAGGCCTACAAGGCATGGCTGCAATGCATGATGACCATGAGCGCCGAAACTACGAAATTCGTCACCAAACGGCTGCAGCGCGACGCCCAGCTTCCGCTCAACATCCTCCGGTGCCATACCCCGCAGGACGTCATGCAGGCGCAGGTTGAATTCCTCAGAACCATGGCAGAGGACTACACCAGCGAGGCCGATAGGTTAGGCCGGATCGTCTCCGAAAGCTTCCATTCGATAGATCGGCCGCCGGCGCTTGCCTGGCCGCAGCCCGTCGAAGAGGCTGTGGACGACCGTTCCACCAAGGAATCTCGCAAAGCCGCTTGAACTCGGGTCGCCCGCTTTCCACAGCGGGCTACCCGCGGATCTAAGCGCATCCAGCACGGGTGGGAGGCGCCATGTCCGCGCGCGCATCGCGCCCAGCCAATTGCCGCACGTTGATCGATGTCAACGAATGGTGCCTTGAAACTGTCCACCGTCCCGCCATCAACGGTGGACAAATCATGAAGTTCGAGCCCCAGCGCAAACTAGCCGCAGCCCCCATCGAAATGGCCGCGCCGGACCTTGTGGTCCTCCCGACATGCTGTGGGCTCGTTGTGCTGGATAGAAGCCAGTTCGACGGCGATGCTGCTCAGCCTGATAAAGCAATGGACACAACACATTCAGAACTGGACCGAGCGGCCACGCCCCACGCTGCAACGCCTGCGGTATCGCCAGCTTATTCACAGTCCAAGGAAGCTGTCCTGGCCTGTCATCAGGTTGATCCCGACAAGGGCCTCGCCAGCGAGGAGGTCGAGCAAAGGCGCTTGATCGCAGGCTCCAATGAAATCGAGCAGGCAAAGCCCACCAGCGTTCTCACGCTGATCGTCAGGCAATTCGTCAGCCCGGTGATCTGGCTCTTGATAGCAGCAGCGGTCATCGCGGCGGTGTTCGCCGAATACACCGACGCATTCGCCATTGCAGTCGTAATCATTCTGAACGCGGCTATCGGCTTCGTGACCGAGTACAAGGCCCGCCGCTCCATGGAAGCGATCCGCACGCTGGGGCAGACGCGCAGCCGGGTCCTACGCGACGGCAGCTTTCGAACCCTGGCGAGCCGTGAGTTGGTACCCGGAGATATTGTTGCGCTGACGGCAGGAAATCTCGTTCCCGCCGACATTCGCATCGTTTCGATGACCTCGCTCCAGGCGAGCGAGGCGGCCCTCACCGGCGAATCTGTACCCGTCGAAAAGCATCTCGCCGCCGTGGCATCTGATGCGGCCATCGGCGACCGCTCCTCGATGCTGTTCAAGGGAACCGCGGTGACCCGTGGCGATTGTACCGGCGTCGTCACGGCAACCGGCATGCAGACCGAGATCGGTCACATCACGCGCCTGATGATGGCCGCCCCCGACAGCCAGACTCCGCTTGAAAAGCAGCTGCAATCCCTCGGCGGCCAGTTGCTTTGGCTAACGATTGCACTGTGTGTCTTGATTTCAAGCATCGGAATGCTGGCCGGCCGGGATGTCTTCTTGATGATTCACGCCGGCATCGCTCTGGCCGTCGCCGCCATTCCCGAAGGCCTGCCAATTGTCGCAACCGTCGCGCTTGCCGGCGGCATGTGGCGCATGGCCCAGCGCAACGCGCTCGTAGAACGCATGGCCGCCGTCGAGACACTCGGTTCGACGACCGTGATCTTTACCGACAAGACCGGCACGTTGACCGAGAACCGGCTGGTCGCCGCGGAAGTCTATGTTCCTGACGGACGCCACCGCCTCCCCCTGCAACAAGAGCGCGACGCGAAACTGCCGACAAGCCTCAGGAACCTTCTTGAGGCCGGGGCACTATGCAATCACGCCGAGCTTTCCCCCGGCACAACGCCCGGCGAGGATTCCGGCGACCCGCTGGAGATCGCACTTCTCCAGGCCGCGCGTGATCATGGCATCGACTCGGCCGCCTTGTCGTCCGATTGGCCGCAGATGGCGGAGCGCCCATTCGACAGCAAGATAAAGCTGATGACCTCCGCCCACCGCGGACCCGACGGCGTTTTCCGGCTGGCCAGCAAGGGTGCCCCTGAACGCATCATCGATGCTGCAGGTTTTTCCACGGGAAGCGACGGCAGCGCGCAGCCGCTGACCCATGCCGCCCGTGAGGAATGGCGTGAACGCGCCCTGGAAATGGCCACCTCCGGACTGCGCGTACTCGCCATTGCCGGCAGCATCGGCGGTCAAGCTGACATCGACGAGTTGGGCGATCTTATCCTCCTCGGTCTCGTCGGTTTCCGCGATCCGCCCCGCAGCGATGTCCCCGAAGCGATCCTGGCTTGCCAGCAGGCGGGCATCCGCGTCGTAATGGTGACCGGCGACCACGTCGCGACCGCCTCGGCCATATCGAACCAGGTCGGCATTCATTCGAATGGCCGCGCTGCCGGCATCGATGGCACCCGGCTTGACGACCTGTTTGCCGCTGGAAGCGATGGCCAGGAGGAAATCCATCTGTCCAACGTCTTTGCCCGCGTCACGCCCGAGCACAAGTTGCGGCTGGTCGAACGCATGCAGCAGGCCGGCGAGATCGTCGCGATGACCGGCGACGGCGTCAACGACGCCCCGGCGCTGCGTCAGGCCGACATCGGCGTCGCTATGGGCAAACGCGGCACCGACGTCGCCCGTGAAGCTGCCGACATCGTCCTGCTTGACGACTCGTTCCCGACCATCGTCGATGCCATCGCGCAAGGCCGCGTGATATTCGACAACATCCGACGCTTCGTTGTCTATCTGCTTTCCTGCAATCTGAGCGAAGTCCTCGTCGTTGCCCTGGCAATTCTGCTTGGCCTGCCGCTGGCTCTTCTGCCCCTGCAGATTCTGTTCCTCAATCTGGTGACCGACGTGTTTCCCGCATTTGCCCTGGCCGCCGGCAAAGGCGACCCCAATATCCTCAAACGCCCTCCCCGCCCGCCAAGCGAACTGTTGATCGGAACCCGCCAGTGGGCACTCATCGTCCGGCACGGCTTGACTATCACTGCCGTTACCCTGGCTGCCCTGGCAATCGCCGAGCGCGGATATGGACTATCGGCCCACGACGCAACGACCATATCATTCCTGACGATTGCCTTTGCGCAGCTCTTCCATGTCTTCAACATGCGCAACCTGGGCACCCCGTTGTTGAATAACGACGTCACCCGCAATCCTTGGGTATGGGGCTCGCTCGCGGTTTGCATCGCCCTTCTGCTGATCGCAGTCTACGTCCCGCCGATCGCAGCGGTTCTGCAATTGAAGGCGCCGACGCTCTCGGCCTGGCTCACCATTCTCAGCCTTGCGCTTGTTCCCATCGCCATCGGCAGAATCGCTGAGATCTGGCCATGGGACCCGTTCATCAAAACGACTGTCGTGAAGCTGCGTTAGGTGAATTGGAATGGCGCTCGCACAGTGACAGTTGCCGGCCCAACGTTAACCCGGCACCACAACAACGAAACCCGCGCGATTAGCGATCCGCACGACCTGAGGAACCGGCATGGACACACCAGCCAGCACGTACCCTGAACCCGAAGAGAAAGACCGCGGCGACAACGTGCGCTTCACACCTGTTGAACTCTCACCATCGCTTCCCCCGCCAAGAGTCGCCCAATCCGATTTTGACGCGAGCCTCATGCGCGACTCCTACTCGGCGACCGCCGCCGCCGAGGTATTCGACCGCTCCTTTCACGCTTCGCTGGCACGCTACACCGCAGGTATCTCGCCGGCCGCACTCACCACCGCCTTCCTCGACTGGGCGATCCACCTGGGATTATCTCCCGGCAAGCAATTCGAACTCAACCAGAAAGCCTTTCGCAAACTCGCCCGCTTCAACCGCTATCTGGCGAGCCAGGCGATGGTTCCAGGTTGCCGCGATCGATGCATCGAACCCCTCCACCAGGACCACCGTTTCTCTTCGGAAGCATGGCAGGAGTGGCCCTTCAACGTCATCTACCAATCGTTCCTGCTGCAACAGCAGTGGTGGCACAATGCGACCTGCGGCGTCCGCGGCGTCGACCCGCGTCATGCCAGGGTCGTGGAGTTCACCACGCGTCAGATCCTCGACACACTCTCCCCCTCGAATTTCCTGTTCACCAACCCGGAACTTCTTCAGGCCACCCGCGAGCAGATGGGTCTCAATCTCATTCGCGGCACCATGAATTTCATGGAAGACGCCACCGAGGCGTTGGGCGGCATGCCTCCCAGGCACAGCCTCACGCATGCCGTCGGCAAGGACGTCGCGACCACGCCCGGGAAAGTTGTTTACCGCAATGACCTGATCGAACTCATCCACTACACCCCGAGAACGCCGCAGGTCCATTGCGAACCGGTCCTGATCGTCCCCGCCTGGATCATGAAGTACTACATCCTCGATCTTTCACCGCACAATTCAATGGTCGGCCATCTACTGGATCAGGGCTTCGACGTCTTCATCATCTCCTGGCGCAATCCAGGCCCCGAACACCGCGATTTCGGCTTCGACGATTACCGGCGCCTCGGACCGATGAAGGCGCTCGACATCATCGGCGAAGTCACCGGCGTAACGAACGTCCATGCCGCCGGCTATTGTCTGGGCGGCACCCTCTTGGCGATAACCGCCGCCGCCATGGCCCGCGATGGCGACGACCGATTGAATTCGGTCACGCTACTGGCGGCCCAGACCGACTTTTCCTCACCCGGAGAACTCGGCCTGTTCATCGATCACAGCCAGCTGGCATTCCTCGAAGACATGATGTGGGAGCAAGGCTTCCTCGACAGCCACCAGATGGCCGGCGCATTCCAGCTGCTGCGATCGAACGATCTCGTCTGGTCACGGATGGTACGCGAATACCTTTTGGGCCGTGAGGAAAACGGCAACGACCTGATGTCGTGGAACGCCGACGCCACCCGCATGCCCTACCGCATGCACGCCGAATATCTGCGCCAGCTCTTCCTGGACAATGATTTGGCCGAAGGCCGCTTCCGCGTTGCCGATATGGCAATTTCGATCAGCGACATCCGCGCGCCGATTTTCGCAGTTTCGACATCCCGCGACCATGTATCACCGTGGCAGTCGGTATACAGGATCCACCAGCTTGCAGATACGTCAGTCACTTTCGTTCTGACGGAAGGCGGCCATAACGGCGGCATCGTCTCCGAACCCGGCCACCCTCATCGAAAATTTCAGATCGCAACCCGTGCGCCCGACGATAATTTCATCGAGGCGGACACCTGGTCTGCCACGATACCCCTCCAGGACGGATCTTGGTGGGTCGCCTGGTCAGGATGGCTCGCCGGGCGCTCAACCGGTCAACGATCCGCGCTGCCCGGTTCCGGAGCGCCGTCCGGCATGCCTCTGCCCGCGCCGGTTTGCGACGCTCCGGGCACGTATGTTCTCGAAAGATGATACTCGTGAAGTACTGATAAAGATCAATATAATGCTGCCTTTCAACGCCCTGTCTGGGAAAAAAGACTTCCGTCGCACTGCTGACATAGCTTGTCCTGCCACTACATATTCAATAACATTGATAAACAGCAGTGTTTATCAGACAGGCAGACCGAATGGCACACGACCCAATACACCTTGGGCGAAACAACTGCGCCACTTGTGCGATACGCCATCGCGCGGTCTGCGGTGCGCTCGCCGATGAAGAACTCAAGGAACTCGGTGCCATTGGCCGCATGCGCCAATTCAAGGCTGGTGACATCATCCTTGCCGATGAGGAGCCTACGACGTTCTTCGCCAACATCGTTTCAGGAGTGATCAAGCTTGAAAAGACGTCCGCTGACGGCCGCCAGCAAATCGTCGGATTGGTCTTCCCGCCCGACTTTCTCGGCCGCGCATTTGCCAAATCGAACCCTTATTTTGCCCAGGCCGCAACCGACGTGGAGGCCTGCACCTACCCACACACTGCTTTCGAGAACATGCTGAAGAAGCACTCGGGCCTCGAACATCGCCTGTTCGAAAACACGCTCAACGAACTCGACGCCGCCCGCGAATGGATGTTTGTCTTGGGCCGCAAGAGCGCGCAGGAAAAAGTCGCGAGCTTCCTGCATCTGATCGCCAAACGCCAATCCATGGTCGGATGTTCGCATGGCCACGCAGAAAACGAACCATCCGGTGCCTCCCGATTCGATCTACCGCTGACCCGAGCTGACATCGCCGATTTTCTCGGCCTCACGATTGAGACGGTGAGCCGCCAGCTTTCGAACCTGAAGCGCCAGGGAACTATTCAACTGCTCAGCGGACGCGAAGTCTTTGTTCCGAACGTCGACCGGCTCGCATCCTTGGCATCTGGCGATGACGAGGCCGTCGCCTGAGCGTGCCACCGGCGAGCCAAATCTTGCGCTATCAGCTGATTACCCCCCGCCGCCGGCACGACCCTATTTTTTCGGCTTCGTCGGCGTCACAACGAATGTATCCCGCTCAATCTCCCGGCGTGCCTGCGCGAACGCTCCATGATGCCCTCCCGCAATTCGTCGAGATCTGCCGCCGTCAGCATCTGCCGCGCCAAGGGTAACACCGTCGCATTCTCCCACTTGATGTGCCGCCTCAGGGAAACGAAGTACCCGCGCAGCATGTAACCCAGCATTTCCGCGTTGCTTGCCCGTCCATCGTCGGCAAGCCGCTCAAGCTCCTCGGCGATCTCGAAGGAGAAAGCCTCGTCGTGATCATGCTCGTGCTCAAGTTGCTCAAGCACCGAGCGCACCCTTGCATCGCCGTTATTGCGCTTCTTGAGCAACGGAAACAGATATCGCTCTTCGAGTACGATGTGGTCGGGGAGCCCCTGCCGCAGCACTGTTACGGCGACCTCTGCCTGCGATTTTATCGTTTCATGAGGCAGTCCATCGGCAAGCCGTTCCAGGACGTCGCACAACTCGAACTTGAGCAGATGATCGACTTCGATCACCGCGATTGGATCGATCCTGTCGAGTGGCTGGCCGGCATCTCCCCGCCCTCCCACCAATCGCAAATGCAAGGATTGAGGTGACATACGCCTCCCGAGCTCCAGTCGTTTCGGGGCCATCCCAACGCATCGCTCTCAACATCCATAAGGCCTGTTGCCAATGCGGGCCGCCACGCGGCGCAACCCCGTCAGCATCAAAGGTAGGTGCGGCGAAATGAGCACTCATTGATCCTGATCAATGTCTGTGAAGTCCACGGAGGACATCAAATCAACGCGGGGAATGGGGGCACCGGAATCCCGTTTGAGCCTGCCCATTTCCGGCAGGTCCCGCATTGAACGGAGAATCAAAAATTATGGCTGCGAATGAAAACCGCGAGGAGTTGTCCGCCTTCTCCGATGCGCTGGCCGTACTCGGCGCGGGTCTGGGGGCGGTTCTAGGGTTGTATTTGACCGTGTATTCAAACGACCCGGTCATGAAATTTCATGGTGCGCTGTTGGGCGGAACCTCCATCCTCGGCGCCCTTTACGTTTTGTCGTCGTTGACTGGCAAGCCGGGTGAACCGCGCGACTTCTACCACGACGGCCCGATCAAGTTCGCTGCAATCGCAGCGGTATTCTGGGGCATCGCGGGCTTCATCGTCGGCGATATCATCGCCTGGCAGATGGCATTTCCCTGGCTCAACTTCGATCTTCCCTGGACGAGTTTCGGCCGCTTGCGCCCGCTGCACACTTCGGCGGTTATCTTTGCATTCGGCGGCAACGCGCTTCTCGCCACTTCGTTCTACGTCGTCCAGCGCACCACCAAGGCGCGCCTGTTCGGCCGCTGGTCGCCTTGGTTCGTCGTCGTCGGCTACAACTTGTTCATCGTGATCGCCGGCACAGGCTATATCCTCGGCGTCACCCAGAGCAAGGAATACGCCGAGCCGGAATGGTACGCCGACCTGTGGCTGACCGTTGTCTGGGTCGCCTATCTCGTCGTCTTCGCCGGCACGCTGATGAAGCGCAAGGAACCCCACATCTACGTGGCGAACTGGTTCTATCTCGCATTCATCCTGACGATTGCGATGCTGCATATCGTCAACAACCTGACCCTTCCGGTCTCCTTCACCGGCACCAAGAGCTACATCCTCTTCTCCGGTGTGCAGGATGCCATGACGCAATGGTGGTACGGCCACAACGCAGTCGGCTTCTTCCTCACCGCGGGCTTCCTCGGGATGATGTATTACTTCATCCCGAAACGCGCCGAGCGGCCGGTCTATTCCTACCGCCTGTCGATCGTCCACTTCTGGTCGCTGATCTTCCTCTACATCTGGGCCGGTCCCCACCACCTCCACTACACCGCCCTGCCTGACTGGGCGCAGACCCTCGGCGCGACCTTCTCGATCATGCTTTGGATGCCCTCCTGGGGCGGCATGATCAACGGTCTGATGACCCTGTCGGGAGCCTGGGACAAACTGCGCACCGACCCCGTCATCCGCATGCTGGTCGTGTCGGTGGCTTTCTACGGCATGTCGACCTTCGAAGGTCCGCTGATGTCGCTGAAAGCGGTCAACTCGCTGTCCCACTACACCGACTGGACCATCGGCCACGTTCACTCCGGCGCCCTAGGCTGGGTCGGCATGGTCTCCTTCGGCGCCCTCTACTGCCTGTTCCCATGGCTGTGGAAACGTCGCGGCCTCTACTCCATGCGCCTTGTCGAATGGCACTTCTGGCTCTCGACCATCGGCATCCTGTTCTACATCACTGCGATGTGGGTATCGGGAATTCTTCAGGGCTTGATGTGGCGCGCCTACGACGAACTCGGCTTCCTCAAGTACTCCTTCGTCGAAACCGTCGATGCCATGCACATCCCCTACATCATCCGTGCCGGCGGCGGCCTACTGTTCATCATCGGCGCTCTGATCATGGCCTACAATCTGTGGCGCACAGCCCGCGGCGACGAACCCGTCGACGCCGAAAACCAGCCTCTCGTTGCAGCCGCACCGGCCCTTCGTGAAAAGCTTGCAGCAGCCGAATAAGGAGTGACATCGATGCTCAGCAAACATGGTGTCTTCGAACGCCACACTTGGCTTCTCTCCATCGGCGTCCTCATCGTCGTTGCGATTGGCGGTCTGGTGGAAATCGTCCCGCTTTTCTACCTCAAATCGACCATCGAAAAGGTGGAGGGCATGCGGCCCTACACCCCCCTCGAACTGGTCGGCCGTGACATCTATATCCGCGAGGGGTGCTACGTTTGCCACTCGCAGATGATTCGCTCGCTTCGCGACGAGGTCGAGCGTTACGGACACTACTCGCTAGCGGCCGAAAGCATGTACGACCACCCATTCCAGTGGGGTTCGAAGCGGACCGGGCCTGACCTCGCCCGTGTCGGCGGCAAGTATTCGAACGACTGGCATCTCGCCCACATGACCGATCCTCGATCGGTCGTGCCGGAATCGATCATGCCGGGCTACCCGTGGCTTTCCCAGCGCAGGCTCGACGCCTCCGAAATGGCTGAGAAGCTCAAGACACTGGCTGCCGTCGGCGTACCATACACCGAGGAGATGATCGCCAACGCCGCCAGCGACCTTGAGGCTCAGGCCAGTCCGGAGAGTGATGGAGCCGATGCGGTCGTAACCCGTTATCCGAAGGCCGTGATCGGCAACTTTGACGGTAAGCCCGATGAGTTGACGGAACTCGACGCGATGATCGCCTACCTGCAAATGCTCGGCACGCTCGTCGACTTCACCAAGTTCGATGCGGCCGGACCCAACCTGCGCTAGGAGGCATACAGTGACCTACGAAACCGTGGCAGGGTTCACCCAGAGCCTCTCGCTCATCCTCTTCTTCACACTCTTCATCGGCGTCGTCGCCTATGCCGTTTGGCCCGGCAACTCGCGGAAATTCGAGCAAGCCAGCCGCATGCCTCTCGACACCGACGAACATAATGAAAACGCCACCCGCGATATCGGAGGCCGCAACTGATGGCTGATAAGAAGCGCATTGACGACGTAACGGGCGTCGAAACGACAGGACACGTTTGGGACGACGACCTTGAGGAGCTCAACAAGCCGTTGCCCAAGTGGTGGCTCTACGTCTTGTACGCATCCATCATCTGGGCGATCGGCTATTGGGTGCTTTACCCGGCCTGGCCAGGTATCAATGGCTACACCGAAGGTTACCTCGGCTATTCCCAGCGAGCCGCAGTCATGGAGCAAGTCGCTGCCGGCAAGGCCGCGCAGGCCAAATACCGTGAGTCGATCGCCAAGGCCGAACTTGCGGAAATCAAATCCGATCCGGATCTGCTGAACTTCGCACTGGCAGGCGGCAAGGCGGCGTTCGGCGATAACTGCGCGCCATGCCACGGGCGCGGCGCCGAGGGGTTCAAGGGTTACCCGAACCTCAACGACGACGATTGGATCTGGGGCGGCGACCTCGCCGCAATCGAGCAGACGATCCGCCACGGCATTCGCAGTCCCGATGCCGACACCCGCGTCAGCGACATGCCGAAATTCGGGCAGGACCAGTTGCTCGATGCCGCTCAGATCGGCGATGTCGCCGAGCACGTGCTTTCCCTCGGCGGCAACTCGACCGATCCAGACGCCGCAGCCCGTGGAGCCGCGCTGTTCGCGGAAAACTGTGCCGCCTGCCACGGCGAAACAGGCAGCGGAATGTTGGAACTCGGCGCTCCCAACCTGACCGACGCGATCTGGCTCTATGGCGGTGAAAAGGCCGATGTTGTAGAATCGATAAAAACCGGCCGCGGCGGCGTCATGCCGCCCTGGCACACGCGCCTCGATGACGTCACCATCAAGCAGCTCGCCGTTTATGTCCACGCGTTGGGCGGCGGCAAGTAGTCTCCATGGAAGGCGGGTTTGTCGCACGCGGCGATTGACCCGCCGCAACGAGCCCGCCATCCGCTGAATGTTATCATGTTCGCAGAGCCGGGGCCGCCCGGGCAAGGGCGATTACCGATCCCGCTCCGCAGCCCGTCGGCCCCGTAATCGCACACTGGCAAAAGACCGCTTCTTGCCCGAGGACAGCACGAGCATGGCGACCAGCCCCGAGACCTATATCATCGCCAAATCCGAAAGCGGCAAGGCTCCAGGCGACGTCGTCGAATCCGGCAACGAAGC
The DNA here is from genome assembly GCA_018830445.1 of Alphaproteobacteria bacterium. Taxonomy (GTDB): domain Bacteria; phylum Pseudomonadota; class Alphaproteobacteria; order Rhizobiales; family Hyphomicrobiaceae; genus Filomicrobium. The sequence continues at coordinate 20,839 of JAHJSN010000036.1, forward strand.
CGCACCGGGAATCGCCCGCCATGACGTCAAGGCCGTCAACGCCAAGGACGAGCGCAGCTTGTATGCCGAGCGCGTCGCGATCCATCCCAAGCGCGCGCGCGGCACATTCCGCAATCTGAAATGGATCACCATGGCGCTCACCCTCGGCGTCTATTACCTGACGCCGTGGCTGCGGTGGGATCGCGGACCAGCGCTGCCCGATCAGGCTGTCCTCATCGACTTCGAGCACCAGCGTCTGTTCTTCGGACCGATGGAGATCTGGGCCCAGGAGTTCTATTACGTCACCGGCCTGCTCGTACTCGCCTCGTTGGCCCTGTTCCTTGTGACGGCACTGGCTGGCCGCGTGTGGTGCGGCTACGCCTGCCCGCAGACCGTCTGGACGGATCTTTTCGTCATGGTCGAACGCTGGGTGCAGGGCGACCGCAATGCTCGCCTGCGCCTTCAGAAGTCCCGGTGGTCGACGGAGAAGATCTGGAAGATTTCCCTCACTCACACACTCTGGCTGCTGATCTCGGTGATCACCGGCGGCGCATTCATCTTCTACTTTCGCGATGCACCGACACTAGCGCAGGAACTCTTCTCAGGAACCGCACCCTACGTCGCCTACCTGTTCCTCGGCATCTTCACCTTCACGACCTACGCGCTCGGCGGCCTCGCTCGCGAGCAGGTCTGCATCTACATGTGTCCCTGGCCTCGCATCCAGGGCGCCATGTTCGATGACCACTCTCTTCTGGTCAGCTACCGGACGCACCGCGGCGAACCCAGAGGCCCGCACAAGAAAGGCGAGCCCTGGGAGGGGCGCGGCGACTGCATCGACTGCAAGCAATGCGTCGTGGTCTGCCCGATGGGCATCGACATTCGCGACGGTGCGCAGCTGGAATGCATTCAGTGCGCCTTGTGCATCGACGCGTGCAACGAGATCATGGACAAGATCGACCGTCCGCGAAACCTCATTGCCTATGATACCTTCCATAATCTGAAGGCTGCCGAGACCGGCGGCAGCGTCCCGGTCAAGATTTTCCGGCCGCGCACCATTCTCTACATGGTTCTATTGCCCGCCGTCCTTGGGCTGATGGCCTATGGCTGGGTCAACCGTTCGGAATTGCAGGTCAACGTCCTGCGCGACCGCAACCCATTGTTCGTGCGCCTATCCGACGGCGGCGTGCGCAACGGTTATACCGTCAAAATTTTGAACAAGCGGCACGAGACACGCAACTTCAGGATTTCGATCGACGGACTGCCCGACGCCGCCGCGACACCCGCAATCAATATTGTCGGCATCGAAACTGCCGACCCTGAAATAGCCGTTGTGCCCGATGACTTGAGAGCCTTGCGGGTCTACCTTTCGCTACCGGCGGACACGGTGAAATCATTGAAGGACGAGGCAACCGACCTGACATTCGTCGTCACCGACACCGGCGACGGCTCCCAAACCCGCCGCACCACCAACTTCCGGAGACCCAAATAATGGCGACGTCCTCGAACCAGTACTCCAGAAGCGGCAATGGCGATGGATGGACCCTGAACGGCTGGCATGTCCTGGCCGGGCTGACGGCATTCTTTGGCGTCATGATCGCCGCGAACGGCATCTTCCTCTACTACGCCATGACGACGTTCACCGGCATCGAAACCGCGGATGCCTACCGCATCGGAGTTGCCTATAACGCCCGCCTCGAGGAAGCCCGCCAACTCGACAAGCTCGGCTGGGATGGGAAATTGAAATCCGCCGGCGGCGCAATCGAACTCACCTTGAAAAATGCCAACGGAGAACCGGTTCGTGGCGTCCGCGTCGAAGGCAAGGTCGGCCGGCCGTCGACCGACGCCTTCGACCGGCCCGTTACATTCCAGGACGCAGGCGGCGGCATCTATCGCAGCGAGTCGGTCGAACTGGCTCCGGGCAATTGGATTGTCGCCATCGAGGCCAGCGATCCCCTGACCAAGGGCGCATTGCCCAGCTACCGGCTGAAGGAGCGGCTATGGCTCTCGCAGTAGATTTCGATACCCAACGGATCGCCCCGCAGGCCAGCCGCAAAGTTGCCCAACCCGGCGAAGCGCAGGAGCACGTCGTCCTCGCGGTCGAGAACCTCAACTGCGGCGGCTGCATGCGAAAGATCGAGCGCAGCCTGCACGAAGCCCCGGGTATCGCCAGTGTGCGGGCCAACCTGTCCGCAAAGCGCGTCAGCGTGACCTTCGACCCGCAGACGACGGGCACCGAAGCGATCATTTCCACGCTGGCCGGAGCCGGCTTCCGCGCCGCCGATCTTGCCGTCTCCCCAGCGAGCGAAACCATCAGCGCCGACCGCGACCTGCTGCGCAGGCTGGCGGTGGCGGGCTTCGCTGCGGCCAACATCATGCTGCTGTCGGTATCCGTCTGGGCAGGCCTTGCAAGCGACATGGACCCCGAGATCCAGTCGCTGTTCCACTGGCTCTCCGCCCTTATAGCGCTGCCCGCGATCGCCTACGCCGGCCAACCCTTCTTTCGCTCGGCCCTGACCGCGCTCAACGCCTGGCGCCTCAACATGGACGTGCCGATCTCGCTGGCGCTGCTGCTGGCAACCGGCATGAGTCTCGCGCAAACGATTCGCGGCACCGAGCAGGTCTACTTCGACGCCGGGGTCTCGCTCGTCTTCTTCCTGCTGATCGGCCGCTATCTCGACCAGAGCCTGAGGAGCCGGGCCAAAGGCGCCGCGCAAAACCTTCTCGGCCTGAAGTCGGGCTGGGCAACCGTCCTCAACGATGACGGCACGAGCGAGCGCCTGCCTGCCCGCGCGTTGCTTGCAGGTATGCGCATCCTCGTTCCGGCAGGCGAACGGATTGCGGTAGACGGCCGCATCGTCTCCGGCACCACCGACATCGACGAGCAACTCATCACCGGCGAAACGCTCCCGCGCACAGCCCGCCCCGGCGATACCGTTTACGCCGGCACCACCGCATTGACCGCCCCCGTCGAAGTCGAAGCCACCGCCGCCGATGACGCAACCCTGATTGCCGAAATCGCCCGGCTGATGGAAACCGCCGAGCAGAACAAGGGCCGCTACGTCCGCCTTGCCGACAAGGCCGCCGCTCTTTACGCCCCCGTCGTCCATGCGCTCGGCCTTGCGACGTTCCTCGGCTGGGTCTTGCTCGGCGCCAGCTGGGAAACGGCGCTGACGACGGCCATCTCGGTGCTCATCATCACCTGCCCCTGCGCCCTGGCCCTGGCTGTCCCCGCAGTCCAGGTTGCCGCCACCAGCCGCTTGTTCAAGCATGGCGTCATCATGACGGCATCCGACGGCCTGGAAAGGCTCGCCGAAGTCGATACGATCGTTTTCGACAAGACCGGCACCCTGACGCTCGGTGAGCCGGAACTGACCAACGCCACCGATATTCCCGACAGCACGCTTGCCGCGGCGGCAGCGCTTGCGATGACAAGCCGCCACCCTTACGCCCAGGCTGTTGTCCGCGCCGCCCGCAACCGCGGCCTGGAGTTCCAGCCGCTCAGCGACGTCAATGAAACGCCCGGTGCCGGGCTCTCGCACTCCGGCGAAAATGGCCTGGAAGTCAGATTGGGATCGGCCGAATGGTGCGGGGCCGCGAACCCGGCAGTCGCCATTGGCACCGATAGCACCGGCGACAACGCCGCCTCGCTCTACTACTTGCCGGCCCCTGGCAGCTCGCCGGTTGCATTTCAATTCATCGACGCAATGCGTGCCGATGCCGCCGAAACAATCGCGCTGGCCCGCACGGCAGGCTTTCAGGTGACGCTGCTTTCGGGCGACCGAGTAAAAGCAGTCAAGCAAACCGCAACGGCGGCTGGCATCGAAGATTGGCTCGCTGCACGACGCCCGCACGAAAAGATCGCCGAACTCGACAGGCTGAAGGCAGCAGGCCATCGCGCGTTGATGGTCGGAGACGGTCTCAACGATGCACCCGCGTTGGCCGCCGCCCACGCCTCGCTGTCACCGGCTTCGGCCGCAGAAGTCAGCCAGATCGCCTCCGACGGCATCATCCAGGGCAGCCGTCTGGCGCCGATAATCGAGACGATTGCCGTTGCCCGCCGCGCCCGCCGCATGTCGCTTGAGAACTTCGCGATCGCCGCTGCCTACAATGCGATCTGCATCCCGCTTGCCATGCTGGGCTTCGTGACCCCGCTGATCGCGGCGATCGCGATGTCGGCCTCCTCCATCATCGTGACTGCGAATGCCTTGCGCCTGACGACGGCCAAGCTCAAACTGTGAACTGACACGGCAGCCCGGCAACGCCATCTGGCAACGCCGGCATGCATGACCTGCCTGTCACAAGCCGGAACAACACGGGGACTCGCCACGATGACCGCGCTCGCCTGGCTCATACCCGCAGCCCTGTTTCTCGGCCTCATTGGACTTGCGGGCTTTCTCTGGGCGTTGAAGTCCGGACAGTTCGAAGATCTCGACGGCGCCGCCTACCGCATCCTTGAGGATGACGACGAATCAACGTCCAACGATAAGCGATAAACTCGAATGACTCCGGCTGGCGGCCGTTCAACCGGCCACCCAAGTGCCGCAACCTTTCCTACTCTGGCGAAACGTGAACCAGATCGCGGTAAGCGTGCCAGGTCGCATGCCCGACGAGCGGAAACGCCACGACCAGCCCCACGAACGCCAGCGCAATACCGCAAGCCATGATCCCCGCAATCAGCGCCGCCCAAAGCATCATCGGCACTGGGTTCTTCACAACCGTCTGAATGCTCAGGAAGATTGCGGTGATGAAATCGACCCTCTCGGTCATCAGCATCGGGATCGAAACGACCGAGACCGCATAAGCCAGCAGCGCCAGGCCCGCGCCAACCATGGTCCCCGTGATCAGCAGGCCGAGACCGTGACTCGTGAACAGCAGTTCAGGTACGAACCGCTCGGCCGGGGGCAGAACTGCATCGCCGAAGAATACCGCAAACAGCAGGAACGCAAACCGCAGCCAGGCCGAGAAAATGAATAACAGCACGAACCCCATGTATACGAGCTGCAATGGCGATTGCGTCTTGACCCGCAGGACCGAGCTGATGGTGACAGGCTCCCCTGCCGCCCGCCGCCGCGAAATCTCATAAAGCCCGACGGCAAACAGCGGACCCAGGATCAAAAATCCGCCTGCTAGCGCCAACACCACCGACTGCAATCCTACAAACGTCAAGCCGTCCACGAGCGCAATGGAAACGGCGGCAAAGACCGCACCGTAACCAAGACTGAGCCCGGGCGTCGCGACAAGATCCCTCCACCCGGCCGCAAGCCAATTCCATGGCTCGTCGAATACGACCGAATTCACCACGTAATTCGACGCTGTTTCAGCCTCGCCGCGACCAATTGCAACCATCGTGTCCCTATCCGATCAACGCCGCATGCCTCGCCAGTCCCAGGCCTCACCAGTCCCAGACGGGCCAGCCGCCCTTACCACGTATTCTGAACGACGCCATTGAGTCAGGTCAATCCGGCTTTTTGGGCGCCCCTCACGGCGATGTGAGCCCGACAGGCTTGCAGGCATCGAGTGAAAGTGCAAAACATGATAAATGTGCAGATGCACTCAACGAAGCGGATGGTTTCTGAAATGCAGACCTCTTTCAACGAGCCGATCAATTGCGGCTGTTTCAACGTCAGGCGCGCCGCCCGCAAACTGACCCAGGTTTACGACCGCCATCTGAAGCCATCAGGGCTGCAGGCAACCCAGTTCACCTTGCTGGCCATGCTTGCAGACAGCCAGGTACACGATGGTGTGCTGATGACCGAACTCGCTGCAAGAATGGGAATGGACCGCACAACCCTCACCCGCAACCTTGCTGTCGCCGAAAGACCGGGCTGGATCGAGATCAATCAGGGTGTGGACCGGCGGCAGCGGCGCATCAAGCTGGCAGCCGCGGGCAGGGAGCGGCTGCGCAAGGCTATGCCGCTTTGGCGAAACGCCCAAGACGAACTCGAACAGGCACTCGGCGCCGCCAGCCTCAATTCACTTCTCAAATTGACCCATCGCCTCGACGCTCTCTGATTCCCCGCCAACGGGAAAAAGCCGGTGGTACAAATGCCGCCAAAATACGTGTAGCAACACTTAAATGGTGGAGACATATCGATGACCGACATGACAATCTCCCCCCGGAAGACCGGCTCGCGAGGACCCACCCAGCTGCGCTGGCTGACCGCCGGCATGCTGGCTTGGGCCGCACTCGTCGTCACGCTCGCCGTGCGCGGCACGTTTGACGTCCCACCGAACGCACCCGCGCTGCCGACAGTCGCGGCAATGGCGACACCGGTGTTGCTGTTTGCTGCAGCGATGATTGCCGCTCCGAACCTGCGCGCCCGCGCCATGGCCTTGGTCCCCGTTCTGCCCACGCATTTCCAGGCCTGGCGAATTCTCGGAGGATTATTCCTGGCCGTTTATGCCTTCGGTCACCTGCCGGGCTTTTTCGCCTGGCCTGCGGGACTGGGTGATGTTGCCGTCGGAATCGCGGCAGCGTTCGTCGCACTCACCCTGTCCCGCAACGGTGACATCCTCCATCGCGGTGGTTTCCGGACATTTCATTTCCTCGGCCTGAGCAATTTCGTCATCGCATTCGCCACCGGTCTCGCCGCGCGCAACGCCATTTCAGGATTTGTGACCGGCGTCACCACGGCACCGATGGGCCAGATCCCGCTCGTCTTGATCCCGGCCTTCGTGGTGCCCGCGTTCATCATCCTGCATCTCATCGTATTGATGCAGTCCTATGCCCGCCGTTAGCGCGGACGCTTGAAGGGAGCGCCATCAGGCGCTCCCGCGCGAAACCGCACAATAATATGAACCGGCTGGACCCGTTTCTTGCAGTCTCCCCGCACCTGCCGCCAATCCGCCATACCCGCGCTGAATTCTCCAATTCGAATACTTGATAATGCGAAAAAGTGCATTGATCCGAGGCAACCAGCCTGCGTGTTCCACATGCCATTCGTCGCCCGCGCCACTTGGACAACTTGGCAGTCCGGCCCGACACCTGTAGATACTCGCATCGCTGTTGGCCCCAAGCCAAACGCACCGATGACAGCAAAGTAGCGAGGACCTGTGCAAAAGAGCAGGCATCTAAAGGACCTGGAAGCCGAAAGCATCCACATCCTTCGTGAAGTCGCCGGCCAATTCGAGCGGCCTGTGCTTATGTATTCAATCGGCAAGGACTCATCGGTCCTCCTGCAACTTGCCTTGAAGGCCTTCTACCCCGCCAAGCCTCCATTCCCGTTACTCCACGTCGACACGACCTGGAAGTTCCGCGAGATGATCGCCTTTCGGGACGAAACCGCCACCCGGCACGGCCTGAACCTGATCGTTCACATCAATCAGGACGGTATTGCAAGAGGCATCAGCCCCATCACTCACGGCAGTGCCTCCCACACCGACATCATGAAGACGCAGGCGCTTCGCCAGGCCCTCGTCAAGCACAAGTTCGATGCCGCGATCGGTGGCGCACGCCGCGACGAAGAAAAATCGCGTGCCAAGGAGCGCATTTTTTCCCACCGCACCGCTGATCATCGCTGGGATCCCAAGAAGCAGCGCCCCGAGCTCTGGCAGACTTACAACGGCCGATTGTCACCGGGCGAGACGATGCGCGTCTTTCCGATGTCGAATTGGACCGAACTTGACGTTTGGGAATACATACTCGCCGAACAAATCCCCGTCGTGCCGCTCTACTTCGCCGCCGACCGCCCGGTGATCGAGCGCGACGGCACGTTGATTATGGTCGACGACGACCGGATCCAGCTCGATCCCGACGAATCGCCGCAGATGATGCGAGTGCGCTTCCGCACACTTGGCTGTTATCCATTGACCGGGGCCATTCCCTCAACTGCCGAAAGCGTCGCCGATATCGTCAACGAGATCAAAACCGCCCGTACCTCCGAACGCCAGGGCCGGGTGATCGACCAGGATCAGTCCGGGTCGATGGAAAAGAAGAAAGAAGAGGGGTACTTCTGATGAATGAGGCAGCAGCGCGCCCCGCGAGCACCACTGACGCCGCCGGTCCCGGCCACGCAAGCCCCGATGGTGAAATGCCCATCCTGCGCTTCCTCACATGCGGCAGCGTCGATGACGGCAAATCATCTCTGATCGGCCGCCTGCTCTTCGACTGCCAGCTGATCCATGACGATACCCTTGCAAGCCTGACCGCCGAAAGCCGCCAGTTCGGCACCACCGGCGGCAAGCTCGACCTTGCCCTCCTCGTCGATGGCCTGCAGGCCGAGCGCGAACAGGGCATCACCATCGATGTCGCCTATCGCTACTTCTCGACCCCGCGCCGCAAATTCATCGTCGCCGACACCCCAGGCCACGAGCAGTACACCCGCAACATGGCCACCGGCGCCTCGCGCTGCGACCTCGCGATCATTCTCGTCGATGCCCGCAAGGGAATCTTGACCCAGACACGGCGCCACAGCTGCATTGCCCACCTTCTCGGCATCGAACACGTCATCCTCGCCGTCAACAAGATGGACCTGATAGCCTTCGATGAGGAACGTTTCACCGAAATAGACAACGCCTACCGCGCTTTCGCCGACGAGCTTGGCATTGCCAAGGTCACCGCAATTCCACTGTCGGCACTTGACGGTGACAACATCTCAAGGCGCAGCGATAGAATGCCCTGGTATGAGGGGCCGACGCTCCTGGAAAAGCTCGAGTCCGTCGACGTATCGAGCGCTGCGGCAGCCGCTCCCATGCGCATGCCGGTGCAGTGGGTATGCCGTCCCGACCTCGATTTCCGGGGTTACGCCGGCACTCTGACTTCGGGTTCTGTCCGTACCGGCGACAACGTCGTCGCACTGCCGGGCGCCCGCTCCAGCATCGTTACCCGCATCGTGACCGCCGACGGCGACCTCGAATCAGCCACGGCCGGCGACGCCGTCATGCTCACCCTTGCCGATGAGATCGACATCTCGCGCGGCGACGTCATCTGCCTTAAGAATGACCGGGCGGAAGTCGCCGATCAGTTCTCCGCCGACATCGTCTGGATGAGTGAGCAACCCCTCCTCAAGGGCCGTCCCTACATTCTGCGCTGCGGCCAGCAGACAACCATCTGCCAGATCAGCGAACTCAAGCATACCCTCAACGTCGAGAACCTCGATCACATTGCCAACCGCAAGTTGGAGCTGAACGAGATCGGCCTGTGCAATCTCACTGTCACCAAGCCCATCGTCTTCGATCACTATCATGACAACCGCTCGACCGGCGGTTTCATCCTTATCGACCGTGTGACGAATGAGACCGTCGGCGCGGGAATGATCCGCTTTTCGCTGCGCCGTGCCCACAACGTCCATTGGCAGGCTGTCGACATCCACAAGAGCGCACGCTCAACCCTCAAGCATCAAAGGGCCTGCTGCCTGTGGTTCACGGGACTTTCCGGTTCGGGAAAATCGACGGTCGCCAACCTGCTCGAGAAACGTCTCTACACGCAGGGGCGACATACTTATCTCCTCGACGGAGACAACGTCCGCCACGGCCTCAACCGGGACCTGGGCTTCACTGATGCCGACCGCGTCGAGAATATCCGCCGCGTCACCGAGGTTGCCCGGCTCATGGTCGATGCCGGCCTCATCACGCTTGTATCCTTCATCTCGCCATTCCGCGCCGAGCGCCGGTTTGCCCGCGAACGCTTCGAAGGCGAAGAGTTTCTTGAAATCTTTGTCGACACGCCCCTGAAAATCTGCGAATCCCGCGACGCCAAGGGCCTCTATGCAAAGGCGAGAGCTGGTGAAATCAAGAACTTCACCGGCATATCCTCACCTTACGAAGCCCCCGATGCCGCCGAAATAGTGTTGCCGGGCGGCGCCAAGTCACCAGAAGATCTGGCTGACGACATCGTCGCGTTTCTGATAGAAAAACAGTTCATCGACGAAATCTGATTGGAATCCCTTCATGGCTACCAGCGACGCCGTCCCACCGGGTGTCGAAACGTCCCCAGGTCGAGGCGAGCAGACTCGCACCGCCGCGAAAGATCACCGCCTCTTGGATCACTTGGCCGCCTGGCGGGTCAAGACCGCCCATGCTTTTGCGACTCAGATCGGCGAATTGATCGCATTCGTGCGCCGTAACCTCTTTTACGCATATCTTTCGACCTGTGCCCTGTCGGTATTTTCACTCGCCATGAACCTGCTTGCACTGGCTGGAACCCTCAAGATCGCCTCGATGGTATTGTTCGATTGGAGCAAAGCGATCAAGCTCGCCGCAGCCTTGGGAATATCCATTGAAGGCGCCACGAAAGTCGACGTCGCCTGGATCGGCGCGGGCATCATCCTGCCGATCTATCTTACCGCCGGTATTGCCGCCTTCATGGCCAGGAGAAGCCAGGTTGCATTGTCGGGGGAAGCCGAACGCGTTCTCTACCAGCGCTGCCTCCACCACCCCTCGCTGGACAGGCTTCTTAGGTCGGAAAATTTCCGCGCGTCAGCCCAGCGCGCCATCACCGTCTACGCGAATAGCTGCTTGTCCCTGGCGCTGATCCCCGGCCAGACGACTCTTTGCGCGATCATCGTGGTGATCCTCGCCTTCTTCCAGCCGATGCTGATAGCAATCGTTCTGGTCGTGCTGCTGCCGCTGCTGCTGCTCTATCTCGTGACTGGCAGGCGAGCGAGCGCCGCCAATACAATCCTCAAGGTCACGGATGCAAATCGCAAATTGCTCTTTCGTTCCATCATCGCCAACAAGCGCCAGGAGACATCCGCCGAAGCGCTGCAATCCACGCGCGACCAAATCCTGCAACTGACCGACGATATAGCAAGACAACGCTCCGTAGTCAGAGCCACCAAATCGATCCCCGAGGCCGCGCTGTCTATCGTAACCGGATGCGTTCTGGCAACCGCCGTGGTTGTCCTGGCCAGCACGCCCGCGACCTCTGAACGCCTGATCTACCTGCTTATCGGATTCATCATGATCCGGTTTATGTTCGGTTACTTGAGAGGTGCGTTCGCGCAAATCCAGTCGATCGTGCAGAATCTCGACGAGATCCGCTTCATCAACAGCACGATCCTGAGCGAAAGCGTGACCGATGGAACCGAGATTCTGTTGGGTCGAGACGACGACGACGAACTCGACGATGCGGAAGAGTGACCCCGTTCGCAATTGTGCTCGGACCTTATAGGCCGCATCGGTCGAACTCTAGAGGATCACATCGTCATCATCGATGAGGTTATGATCGACATTGACGAGCCTGACGCCGCTGCCCCCGTAGGAAACGATGGTATCAGCCCCATCGTCGTTGATGGAAAGCTGTCTGACCGAGTTGAGGCCGGCGACCCTGCTCAAGTCCAGAAGATCCTCACCGACGGTGAAATTGACGATCCTGTCGAACCCCCAGCGGCCTGCGAAAACCGCCATATCGATCCCGCTGCTAAACACGTGGAGATCGTTGCCAGCGCCGCCGAGCAGGACATCGTTTCCGCCTCCCGCGAACAATCGGTCGGCGCCGCCGCCGCCCACCAGCCTGTCATTGCCCGACTGCCCCCTCAGGACGTCGTTTCCGGCCCCGCCAAAGAGCTGGTCGTGATCGTTTCCGCCGACCAGAATGTCATTGCCATGCGCCCCGAAAAGCCGGTCGTTGCCTGCCTGCCCGAACAGTTGATCTATTCCGACAGCGCCGCTGAGCCTATCATCGCCGTTATTGCCGAAAAGGCGATCATTGCCTGCCAGACCATTGACCACATCGTTCCCGTCACCGGCCTGGATGACGTTTCGAACCTGGTTGCCGATAATTACATCTCTCGCCGATCCACCCGTGGCGTTTTCGATGATCACGCCGTTGGCTATGGTAAAGCCGCCATAGACCCCCTCCGCGCTGGAAAGCCTTCCCCCGGCATAAGCATCGCCACTGCGTAGCGACGCAGCACGCAAATCGATGGTCGATTCTTCATCGCCGCCGTAGACGATGCTGTCGCGTCCACCGCTATCCCAGATTGTTTCGTAGAAGGTGCCGACGTCATTCCCCTCAGGCAGTCGGTAGGTATCGTTTCCTGTTCGGTAGCTATTGTTGGCGCCATACATCTTCTGGATCGCATGGATGTCGAAGGCCATCGGCCCTCCCGACCAGCCGTAACCGGGAGTGACATCAGGATCCAGATTATCAGCGAGCCGCCCGTCATTATATCCCATGACGGTATAGAGGCCCTGGTTATGGCCGAACCTGCCGCTATCGAATTGGTTGTCGACTCCCGGAAAGAGCCCGGATCCGCCTATGCGGTCGTGCGTGTGAGCCATGCCCAAGCCGTGACCGACTTCGTGCAGGATCGTCACGAATCCGTAGCCGCCCTTCTCAAGGCCGCCATTTACGTTGGCGTAATCCCACCCCGTGCCCTCGTAGTTGAAGTAACCTTGCTGCTGGCCGCCCCACGGCATTTCGAACGAACCAAGCGTATCTGACCCAACCACCGAGTTGTCGACGTTATGCAGGATGAAGTCCGCAATCGAGGCATTCGCCGTCTGCACGAAGTGGATATTGGCAACGTTCGACCATTGCGACAGCGCGATCGAAAACTGCGCTTTCTCATATGAATTCCAGAGAAAATAGTCATCGCTGAAGTGATACGAGATCGTATTGCTTGACACCCGATCACCGCTGTCGAGCGCCTCGTAATATACATTTGCCATGTCTCGCCCTCGGTTTTCTGCGTCTCTTCCTGGCGGACCGTTTCCGCTTGGGGTCGAAACGTCACATTAGCTCAGCGATGCTTTAAACCGGCCCTTCAATCGCGAAAGCCCTGCCAGCCAGACACCACTCCCAAACAGGAAATGCGGAGGCTTCCACCACCAATACTCGACGAACGCTGTTTGAAGAAAGTCTGCAACCTGCAAAAGACTTGATCACAGCGACCCCTTGACACCGAATCGCACGATCAACATTAGCATTCCGTTAGCACACGTGCGACCTCCGGGCGATCCGGCGCAGCGCATCCGTATGTCGAATCCGGATATCGCAACTTCTTCGCGAACCGAGAAGCCATCGAATTCCTCGCGATGGCTGCAAAATCCCGCTTCGAGAAGCCGAACGCCTGTTCGACGAGGGCGAACTCGCTTGCCATGTCGCAATCGAACGCGCCTGGATCGTCTGTGTTGATGCTGAAATTCATTGCAAGATCGCGGGCCCGGCCGACCGGATGGCAGGCCATGTCGCGGACCGCACCCATTTTCAGGTTGCTGGTCGGGCAGAATTCGATGTGAACGTTCTCCTCGCGCAGGCGCTCGATGAGACGGTCATCCTGAAAAGCGGCGATGCCGTGCCCGATCCTGTCGGCACGCCCGACATCGAGCGCTTCGGCAACTTCATCTGGTCCACCCAATTCGCCTGCGTGAATCTCTATCCCCAGCCCGCAATCCTTGAGCGCGTCGAACATGCGCATGAATCGCGTCACCGGACGGTCCCGTTCCAGCCCGGCAATGGATATCCCGCAGATCCCGCCGGTTTCCGCGAGCGCAACGCAGCGAGCTATGTCCTTGTCGATGAGATCGTCGGGTAGGCTGCGCGGAATGAGGAACAGGAACTCGACCTGCACTTGCCCGCGCTCACACGCCGTCGCCCGCTCCCTGAATTCCGCGAACTGGTCGACCATTTCCGCGAGATCGCGCGAGAACATCGTCGGCGAGATCATCATCTCCGCATAGACGACGCCTTGCCGGCAGAGCGTTGCCATGTGCTGATCGAGGACCGGGAGATACCGGCGCCAATCCGCGCTCTTGTAGTGTTCGACGCGAACCAGCCAGTCCGCGAACCCCTGCGGACCTTCTTCGAACCCCACCGGCCGCAGCCGTTCGGGATCGGCCAGCAGCTGCTCACCCGTGGTTTCCAGCCGACGCAGGAGTTCCGCGTTCAGCGTCCCGATCAGATGGCAGTGGAGTTCAATTTTAGGTACCGCTTCATGGACCATTTGTCGCCCTTCGGGTTCATCGGCGGAACGATATCGACATAGCCGTCCTGGGAGACGATGAAGATCATCGACGGATACTTGCTGCTGGTTACGTAGTTGGCAGCCGAGTTGTAGCGTCCGCCGCGCTGCCAGGTGCCGCTCGGTGTCGAGCCCCCGTCCATGATCGCGCCGACCGCATGCACGTTCCCCTCGACATCGGCGATCAGCGTTCCGTCGATCGCCGTCAGCTGCGTCGTTACTTCCGGTGTCAACGCCACCGGACGGATCGGAATGCATTGCGAAGACAGCCGTTGCGCTTCATGCCGCGCGCCCGGAGTGAACAGGATGTTGGTCCCAACCGGCTGCTCTGCTGCGATCGTCGCGATGTTCCAAAGCGTTTCCAGCCCCACGGCATCGACCATCGGCAGGCATTTCTTCACGTGCGCCTGGAAAACGTCCTTGGTGAGAATCCGGTCGACCTCCACCGGCGTGCCATAGGAGACCATCCCAAGCAGCTGTTCGCCGCGCTGCATGGTCCAGATGCCACGCCCCTTGAACAGGATCTGGTGGCATTCCTGGATCTGGTCGAAATCGACAAAGCCATAGAAGTAGTCGCCATCGAACAAGAGCGCGAACTGCTGGGAAGCCATTTCGATGAGCTTGCGCGCACCGGTATTGTGCGACAGGTGGATAGGCCGCCGGAACTCGATGCTCGGCTTGATATTGGCGCTACCCCGCTTTGCCAGCACGATATATCCAGCGCCTGCGCGCCCCTCGTACTGCGCCGCCGCCAGGTCGCAGCACAATTCATAGAGGCCGTAATTCATCCGGCCTGTCGCTTCCTGGGAAAGTTTCTGCAGGTAGAGCTGGGCTGCCGCCCGCGACAAGAGATCGGGAGCGAGCCCGAAGAACGTGTCCGAATGGCGCGGCGACAGGCAGTACTGCAACGAAACGTAGACCAGCGCATCGAACAGCCGCTTGATCTCGAAAGGACGAGGTTTTCCGCGAGCCTCTTGAGCATCGTTCGATGTGTCCGTTCCGGCTACCGGCTCACGCCGGGAAATGAGGAACCCCACAGTACGGTGATCGATATCGGTCCGCGTCGACTTGTAGACGAACTCGCCTTGCTCGCAGCCAATCTCGAGCCCATCGAAGTAACCCAGAATCGCTTCCTCGATAGCCGGATCGCGCTCATCCTCGCACGACACGAGCTCTATGCACTTGCTGTTGGCGGCCCGCTTCCTGCGGCTGGACTCGATGAAGACGGGAGTCGTATCGACGCTGGATGCGATCTGGACCCCATCCGAATCGTGGATCATCACGACGAAGGTGATGTCGCAATCCGCATTGAACTTGACCAGAAGGCTTCGAACTTGCTCGAAAGACTCCAGCGATACCAGGATGCGCTTACCCGCCGACGGCGCCTGCGGCTGCCGCTGCGGCCTTGTTTCCGGTTCTTTCAACACGATTGACTATGCCTCATCTTTATACTGGCCACAGCGGCGTCACCTTGCCCATCGCCCTCATGCCGGAGCCATGATATCGCGGAAATCCCCGCCGCCGGCGACATACATGTCCTCGAGCTTTGGCAGCGTCTTGAACTTCGCATTTCCGAACCACGCCGCCCCATTGACATCGACCTCCCTCATATCGACGAGTTCAAGAAAGCTTGCACCTTCGAAGCCGCAGGTTTTCTGAAACATCGCACGCGAGAACGAAGCCGGCCCGGAGAACTCGCAATTGGTGAACGCCGCCGAGTCGCCGAATCGCGCATCGGAGAATTCGGCCGAGTTGATCTTGGAGTCCGTAAACCATGCGCCGCGCGCAAAATCGATGGACTCGAACATTGCTTGCCCGAGGATTTGCGATTGCCGGAATTGCCCCGGCTGCATGAATACTGAGTTCGCAAAATCGGCAAGACCGTAGAAGGTTGCCCGCTCGAAACTGGCTTCCCCCATGAACGAGACCTGGCGGAAAACCGCCGAACCGTAGAACGTCGAGCCCTGGAACCAGCAGTCGGCCTCGAATTCGCTTCCGCAGAAATCGGCACGTCCAGGAAACACCAGGGCAGCGAAATCGACGTCCTCGGTAAACCGCGTTCCCGAGAAGTTGGCGATTGCAAGCGCATCGCACACGGCAACCAGCGCCGGATCGCTTCCTGCGAGACCGCGCACCTCAAGCATATTCTGCGACCAGGAATTCCATGCCGCGCGCCCCGCCGCGAACCGGCCCATCGTTGCAAGACGCTGCTCGAAATGGGCCTTCTCCGAGATCGGGCCGATATCGCCGAGCAGAGCCCGGGCAAGCTGTACGATGTCGTCCCCGTAGTCTGTATTGTCGACCCACGGGTTGAGGAGCTTCAACTCCGCGACGACCGTTGAATTACGCTGTGGATTGAACTTTGTCATCGGCCTGGCTGATCCAACTCTTCGAGTTTGCCCGAGAGTTCAAGTCAGCACCAAGCAATCGACGCTGGAACCGGGACCAGTTCGTTTCAATTTGCATCAAAACGAAATGCACCTTTCAACTCTCGAACGTCACCGCCGTAAGCTCTCCCATTGGTGGATGAGTTGCGTCGGACATTCCAGTTGAACGGTAATTGGTCTGCGTAAAGATACCGCTAAGTTTAACGGGAAAAGGCGTTTGATTAACCTCTTCTGGAGACCGTCGAATCTGTCCCGGAAAGACTGCAAGCTCAACACTCTATCAAGCCGCCTGCTTTTCAATTCATCGACCTCCGCCGCACCAGAACCTTCGCCAGGAACGCCAGAACTTCCCCGCTTGGCTTGAGCCCTGCCTCCGCAAACATGTTTTCCAGATCGTCGGTCACGAAGCTGCTGAAAAAGGGTTCGTGGAATCGCACCGGAAAGGCTTCCAGTAGTCCGTCCCAGTTCGGCTTGTCGCCCATCTGCAGACTATCGATGAATACGAAAAGTCCGCCCGGCTTCAGCACCCGGCAAATCTCGCGCGTCACCACCCGGCGCACCTCGGAAGGCAACTCGTGATAAAGAAAAATGCAGGTGACGATATCCTGGCTCGCGTCCTCGAACGGCAGCTTCTCCGCGTTCGCGAATACGAACCGGGCCGCTCGCAACCGCCCCATGTGCCCGCGAGCCTCCTCAAGATAGGGTTCGCTCAAATCGCAACCTGTCAGGCGCATTGCCGGATAGGCGCGTCTCACATCGCGCAGGAATCGCCCGGTACCGCAGGCCACATCGAGAAGTCGAATGCGGCGCTGATCCCGCCCCCGCATGAATTCCGCGATTGGCCGCAGACCCGCCCGGCGCATTGCCGCCGCCGCTCCATAAAACAGCGTCTCCACTTGCACGTCGTATAGCCGCGCGGAACTCTCGGTGAGATAGCCGCCCGTCTGAAAATGAAAATCCTGC
The DNA here is from genome assembly GCA_018830445.1 of Alphaproteobacteria bacterium. Classification (GTDB taxonomy): domain Bacteria; phylum Pseudomonadota; class Alphaproteobacteria; order Rhizobiales; family Hyphomicrobiaceae; genus Filomicrobium. The sequence continues at coordinate 38,072 of JAHJSN010000036.1, forward strand.
GTGAAGTAATCGGGCAACTGGCTGGCGTGTGGCAGGTCATTGTTTTGGTTCGCCACGGATCGTGCACTTCCAGCATCTCTTCCGACGCGCCGGGAAACCACCTCGGAAGAGTCGACGAACATCGCGCGCAATCGGCTGAGATACTCGACAGGTCGAAGCGCTTCTTCGTCACCCGGCGGATAAAGCCCCTCCGCCACGGCTCTGGCGTCGTGGCGCAACAACGCACGCACATCGCCGAGCAGTTCCTCGCGGCCTGGAACCGGAAGTGAGGGTGAAAACTCGGCAGGCGCCGAGGTTCGTCCGAACTGCCGCCGCAGCATCAAATTGACACCGCTATACCAGGTCATCCGCGCGACGTTCCCAGCAAGCTGCACCGCCATGCGCAACCGATCCGAGGGACTGAAAGAAACCGCTGCGCTATCTTGGTCCATCCCGCGATCCATCGCCAACTTATTGAAATTACCCTCAAACGCGCCGAGTGGCCTGTCTCGCCTAAATCGGTGTGCTGGCCGCAACCGCTGACGATTTAGGCGAGACATGAAGGCCACTAGCGAAAACAATGGCTAAGTGTGTCGTTCAGCGCGCCTCAACTGACAACTCCTGTGCGGCACCAAAAGGTCAATTAAGGCGCGACGCCACACGAGCTCAAAGGATGAGAACCGTGACCATTTGGGCCAAAAACTTTCGCATAATCCTCATTTGTGCAATTGCTAAGATGCGCTGAACAATAACGGAGTTCGCTTGAGAATGCCACGCTACGCAAAAATCGTCATCCTGACCGGAGCCGGATTATCCGCAGAATCGGGACTGGCTACGTTCCGCGATACCGGCGGCATCTGGGCCAAGTACGATTATCGCGACGTGGCGACCCCAGACGGCTTCCAGCGCAACCCCAACCTCGTCTATGATTTCTATAACATGCGCCGCCGCGAGAGCGCCAATGCCGCACCCAACGCCGCCCACGAAGCGCTGGCGCGCATTCAGCGCGATTACCCAGGCGACGTTCTCCTCGTCACCCAGAACATCGACAATCTTCTGGAGCAGGCCGGAGCCGAAAAGATCATCCACATGCACGGCGAGATGACCAGGATGCTCTGCACGCATTGCGATGCGCGACTGCCGTGGGCCGCAGACCTTTCCCCCGACCTTGCCTGCCCGGAATGCGAATTGATCGGCGGCATGCGCCCGGCAGTCGTCTGGTTCGGAGAGGTTCCCTATGAGATGGCCCGCATCGCCAAAGCGCTCGGCGAATGCGACCTGTTCATATCTATCGGCACCAGCGGCAACGTCTACCCGGCGGCAAGTTTCGTCGCAGCCGCCAGCGAGGCAGGCGCACACACCGTCGAAATCAACCTGGAACCTTCGGACACGACAAACTATTTCGCCGAGCACCTGCACGGCCCCGCCACCGAAATTGTGCCGTCCTACATCGAGCGCCTGCTCGCCGGGTAGCCGCGTCGTCCTAGACCATCCTGATCCGCTCCTCGTGTCTGGGGATAGGCCTCGCTCAAGCGAAGCAACCCCCGTTGCGCTCCATGCGCCTTAGTCGACACGTCGGGGCGGGTCACCACTCAAGTCACCCGTATCCCCAGCGGACATGATGGTCTAGGCGCGCTGCAATCAGCGGCGCAACACCGCCACCGCCTCGACGTGCGCCGTATAAAGAAACTGATCGACCGGCGTCACCGCTTCGAGCCGGTATCCCCCATCGACGAGAATGCCGAGATCCCGCGCCAGGGTCGCCGGATTGCACGACACCGCCACAACCGTCGGCACCTTGGACTTTGCCAGCATCTCGGCTTGCGCCCTGGCACCTGCCCGCGGCGGATCGAACACGACGAGGTCGAACGGTTCCAGCTCCTTGCGCGACAACGGCTCCTGGAACAGATCGCGGCGGCGCGTTTCGATGCCGCGCACGCCCTGCGTTCTGCGATTGCCATCCTCCAGCGCCTCGATCGCAGCCACGTCACTGTCCATCGCCACGACCTTGACCTTCGAGGCCAGCGCAAACGTGAATGCCCCGACCCCGCAAAACAGATCCGCGGCCTGCTTCGCCCGCCGTCCCAACGCTCCGACGGCAATTCCCGCTATCGCCGCTTCGGCTTGCGAAGATGCCTGCAGGAACCCCGCGGGCGGTGGCACCACCTCGGCGGCACCGCACCGGATGAACGGCCGAACCACCTGGTAAAGCGGATCCCCGTCGAGACTGAGCCGCACAATCCCCAGGCTGGCGGCCTGCTCGGCCAACGAACCCCGCAATTTCGGCGAACTGCGTTGCGCACCTCCGGCGATATCGACATCGAGCCCGTTCTCGGCATGAAGCACGCTCAGACGCATCTCTGCACGATCGTCGATCAACGGCCCGATCAGCTTACGCAATCCAGGCAGCAGCGAGACGATTCCTGGTGACAGCACGGGACAAACTTCAAGGTCGATGAGGTCGTGCGTGCCGGCCACATGGAAACCGATGTCGACGGCCTTTCCCGAACGCCGAGCCGTCAACACCGCACGACGTCTGTCGCCGAGACCGACCGAAATCATCGGTGCCAGATCGCACTGGATCCCGCGTGCCGCCAATGCCTGCGTGATCAGCGCACTTTTCCACGCCCGATACGCAGCCTGTCCGAGATGTTGCAGGGCGCACCCACCGCAACCGACACCTGCGCTTTTTTCCGCCGCTGCAACCGGACCGAAATGCTTGCACAGCGGAGCGACACGTGACGCGGCGGCATCGACGACCCGAATGAGGCGTCCGCGATCGCCTTCCACCACCGCCTCGACGGTCTCGCCGGGCAGCGCGAACGGCACGAACACCGCACCATCGCCGGTTTCGGCAACGCCGTCTCCCAGCGCGCCCAGACGCTCGATCGTCAATGTTGCGCTATTCCCCATTCCGTGTCGCACCAATCAGGTATTCCTCGTTGCCTTTTTTGCCGGGAAGCGGTGAGGGCAGACGACCGAGCACGTTCCACCCCTGCTCCTCCAGATAGTCTCGTACGCCCATGTAGGCATGAATGACAGCATTGTCATCGCGCACCACACCGCCCTTGCCGATACTCTTCCGCCCCACTTCGAATTGCGGCTTCAGGAGTGCGACCAGCCAGCAGTCGGCGGCGGCAAACGACAGCGCCGAAGGCAACACCTGGGCAAGCGAAATGAAACTGACATCGACCACAATCCCCTCGACGGGCTCCTTGATTTCAGTCTGCGTCAGGTGCCTGACATCATGCCCTTCGAGCGACACCACGCGCGCATCTGTTTGCAGTTCAGCGGCCAGTTGATCGTGACCGACATCGACGGCGTAGACCTTCTTCGCGCCGTCTTCCAGCAGGACCTGCGTGAAGCCGCCGGTCGAAGCCCCTACGTCAAGGGCCACCTTCCCCGCAGCGGAGAATTCGAAACCGCGCAGGCCCGCCGCCAGTTTCGCGCCGCTGCGCGCAACGTAGGCGTTGGCTTCACCGTCCACCGTGAGAACCGCATCGGGCTCGACCAGCTGCCCGGCCTTTTGCGCTTCCTTGCCTTCGACCGTTACCGCGCCGCGCGCAATCAGGTCGCGCGCCCGTGATCGCGACTGCACCAGGCCGCGATTGACAAGAACATAATCCAGGCGCTGCCGCATGGCCCACAACACTTGCTGAAAACTGAAACGACGGCCGCGCAAGCCGGGCTAGTGTAGCGCACCTAACGTTTGGTCCCCGCTTGCGGCTTGGCTCGATGCCAAACGTTTGGTGCAAAAGCTACACTAGAATCATGGCTTTGCTCGTGTTCCTTATGGCTCCGACACTTGGACGACAGTGTGCTGCAACGGGAACCAAGTGTCGGAGCCGGAACACTAGGGCCGGCGCATGGCACTCGAAGGCGAATGGCATCGTATTGCATGACATTCTATGAGGGCTGGATCGCCCGCTCCGCAAGCCCCTGGCGCAATCAAAATGAAGGGTTGGCCTCACCAAGGCGAACCCGCTGCCGCGAGCCTTTGCCTTTGCCGTTATGGCCCACCGGGAAAAACCGGGCCGACGCCATGAAATAGGTCTGGGACGAAGCCGGCGTACTTCAAGCAGCTTCGGATTTGGTTTTTCCGGCGCGGACAGACTGTGCCCTGCCTGCGGCCGGCGTCAGCGGCGCGCGCTTGGCCGAAACCGGCGTCGACGGGCCTGCCGATGCCGCGAAGTCCCCTGCCGCATTGGTGGTTTCGACCGGATTGGCGGTCACCGCCGCATAGGCATCATCGCGATTGGTGCGGCACACCATGCGGGCCTCGACCACGGCGGGCAGCACGTCCTTCAATTCCAGGAGCATACGCTCGTAGGCATAATCGACAGCGTCAAGCTGCCTTGCCGCGGCTTCGTGCAGCGACTCGATTTCCCGGGCCTTGCCGAGGCCTTCGGCAACGATGGCGTTCACCCGCGTCCACTGCTTATCCGAATCCATCAGCTGAGGCTCGCTATTCGAAACGCCCGCACAAGCATCGCCATCAGAGGCGCCAACGCCCACAGGTTGCTCATCGAATGCAACCGCAGGCTCCTTGACGCCATCGAAGTCCGCATGACGAAAACGAATCATTGACTGATTCGCTGCTGCTTGGGGACCCTCTTTGCCCACTGCGGCCCAAACCCATTTGCCAAGCTTCACCGCTTGCCCGGTTCGCGACTTGCCCGGCGATCGTTCCCGACGAGCCGTCAATTCGTCTGCCGAACGCCGGCGCAGCCTCATTCTCCCCCAGGCCGGCCCGGCCGCCGCGATCGATCCAATGCCACCAGCGCCTGACAGCCGGAATCCAGCCAGCCCAAAACTGGCAATCAGAATGAGGGATACGATTGCAATTCCCTCGACGCCGAGATGGGAAAACAGTTCGAAGGTCACGGGACAGAACCTTGGTGTTCAAGTGGTCACACTATTTGAAGCCGGCCTGCGCAACGACTACTGGGTCAGAACCGATGAGGCCAATCGCCATGTAAAGGGGATGGCCGGAACATCATAACTCAATTTGCATAAAAAAATTAGAAGAAAACTAACTAGCTGGAAAAGAAAGACAATATATTAATGAGGATGCATGTCAAACATTCGAAAACTCCATGGTTTTAGCCATCTGGGGCGATAAAAACCAAGCAATTGATTCAGGTGTAGATAGAATGACATTAAGAAATAGCAGCCGCCTCCGGAAATTGGGCCCGTCCGAAAACGAATCACCACTCATTTCTTCCAGCCGCTGATATTAGGTGCGCGCTGATAACGATAATGCCCGGTAATCTCGCTCCCGAACAGCCAGTCTTCTTCCCGCACACCGTATCCCCTATTGTGAATCACAAGCGGCACGCCCTCAAGGGTCTTGCTGTCGGAAACGATTGCGATATGACTTTTCGAAAAGGTCCCGTCGGGCAGATGGTAGGCAACCAGATCGCCCGGCCGATAGTCCTCTGGTTTATCGCTGACCGGCAGTTTCGTGCCGTATCGCTGAAAAAACTTCTTCATCACGACGACCCGCCGGTGATCGATATTCCGGTCTCCCGAACCGAGCCGGGATTCGTGAATGAGCTGCTGCAGGTCGATCCCCAGGGCGCGATATGCGCGAACGACAACGTCGGTACACACCCCGATATACCAGGGCACGTCGCCCATCGGGTATTCGAGTTTGCGATAAGCTGGATCGTAGATGACTGGCACTGCGCGCTGAGCATGTGCCGCCGCGACAAGGTCTCTGGCAAACGCACCCTGTTCTTCGTCGAGCGCCGCCCCGGCCGGCGGACAGCACATCATCAGAAGCAGAACCCAGGTAGCCAAGATTTGGCATTTCTGGACGGGGCGTAATGCAAGCGGAGCGCTCAACAGAAAATCTCCCAATGAACCAGTGCGACTTGAATCGGCACCGGATCAGCCATTGCCGTTTCTGGGAACCAGGATCGCAGAATAAAACAGCCACAAAGAGGCTATTTGCAACACGACCGTTGCAAGTCCTTCAAGGCGAGGCTTTGAATAACATCCGCCAGACTCCATCCCGCCTGCCTGAGACTTCTCAAACTCGTCGCCGCGTCCGACTTCGAGAGTTTTCGTCCCGACTCGTCTCGAACCAGGCCGTGGTGGCGGTACATTGGATCAGGCAGGCCGAGCAGCAATTGCAGCACACGATGGATCGAAGTGGCCGCGCGAAGATCCTGCCCCCTTACGATATGGCTCACGCCCTGACAGGCGTCGTCCACCACGACCGACAAGTGATAACTGGTCGGCACGTCCTTGCGCTGAATGATGACATCGCCCCACGCCATTGGATCGGCGGTAACGATTTCGGTTTTGCCGAATTCATCCATCTCCCGCCAGTTGATTTCTCCCCCGGCCCGCTGGCGCGACAGCATGCACGCCTTCGCCATGTCGAGACGCATGGCGAACGGCTCACCTTCTGCCGTGCGCCGTTCAACTTCCGCCGCGCTCATGTTGCGGTGCAGACCGGGATAAACCGGCGCCCCGTCCGGATCGAACCCACCGCCTGCCCCCGCCGCCGCGGCGCTTATCTCCGCGCGCGTTGCAAAACACTTATAAAGCAGCCCCATGTCGACGAGCTTGTCCGCGGCCCGCCGATAGGCGGCAAAATTCAGCGACTGGCGCAGAACCGGTTGCTCCCAGGCCACCCCGATCCAGGCAAGATCCTCATAAACGGCATCGACATAGTCTTCGCGGCTTCGCCCCAGGTCGATATCCTCGATGCGCAGTAGCAAGCGACCGCCCGCTTCCTGCGCCAGCCGTTGGTTGATGAGAGCCGACGCGGCATGCCCGAGATGCAAATAACCGTTCGGACTGGGCGCAAACCTGAATACCGGTCCGAACATGGATTGATTTTCGCTCAAGTCGCCCAACGTTGATGATTTCGGCGTCCGCTTCATCGAACGGACATCCCGAACCTATTCGGCACCGCGCCATTGACCTGCAGCACTGGCATCCATGACAATCTAACCATCATGCCGGGTCCATCCAAGCGCCGTAGCGCCAACACCACCATTGAGACGGCCGACGACATCGCCCGCGGCTGCCGCTCATTGCGCCGCCGCTGTCCCCACATGCGCGAAATCCACGACCGCCTCGGCGACCCGCCGCTACGCAGACGCCAGGCAGGATTCACCGGGCTGGCGCGCATCGTCGTCGGCCAGCAACTGTCGATCGCCAGTGCCGATGCGATATGGACCCGCGTCCATACCGCAATCGCCCCCCTCGGCCCGGCGGCCATCCTCAAGCAGAGCGAAGACGACCTGCGTCGCCTCGGGCTCTCCCGGCCGAAAATCAGGACGCTCCGCGCGATCGCCGCTGCCACCGCCGAAGGTCGGATAGATTTCGATGAACTGTACCGGGTGAGCGCGACTGACATTCATCAACAACTCACCGCCCTGCCGGGCATCGGCCCCTGGTCAGCCGATATCTACTTGATGTTTTGCCTTGGTGCTTGCGATGCCTTCGCACCCGGCGATCTGGCGCTCCAGGAGGCGACCCGGCTCCTCCTGGATTTGCAGGAGCGGCCCACCCCCGACGAGTTGACCGACATCGCCGAACGCTGGCGGCCTTGGCGCGCGGTCGCTGCACGGCTCCTCTGGGCGGACTATGCAAACCGCCGCAGGCGAACTTGAAACAACCGCCCGCTACCCCCGGCATCCCGCCTGTCACACCGTTCACACCTTGAATTCCACCAGCAGCACCGCCATCTGAGCGGTGCGCCAAAGCCGCAGTTTCATGCCATAACAGCCTCGGACACCTTCTTTTTTGCAGCCGCTTGTGTGTTGCAAAGGGGTGCTTCACAGAGCTGTCATGGATGTCTAGTATCCGAACGCTGGTCTGGTGGCGCGGACCGATTCTTTGGAAAGAACCCAACAGGAGGCACGAACGTGATGCGTTCTGCTGCAATGCTGGAAAACTCTCCGGCCTTGGTCCTCAACGCCGACTTCCGGCCCTTGAGCTATTATCCGCTGTCGTTGTGGAGCTGGCAGGAATCCGTAAAAGCGGTGTTCCTGGACCGCGTCAACATCGTTTCGGAATACGACCTTCAGGTCTCCAGCCCCACCTTCAAGATGCGGCTGCCGAGCGTGGTTTCATTGAAGACGTATGTGAAACCGGCGCTTTATCCGGCGTTCACACGCTTCAACGTATTCCTGCGCGACCGCTTTTCCTGTCAGTATTGCGGAGCCCAGCACGACCTGACGTTCGATCACGTGATCCCCCGCTCACGCGGAGGCATGACGCGCTGGGACAACGTCGTCACCGCGTGCGCTCCGTGCAATCTGGCGAAGGGCGGAGACATGCCGGAAGTCGCAGGCATGGTGCCGATGCAGGCGCCCTACCGTCCGACCGTATTCGAACTGCATCGAAACGGCCGGCTGTTCCCGCCGAACTATCTGCACGAGAGCTGGCTCGACTATCTGTACTGGGATACCGAACTGGAACCATAAACCGGTGACGGACGGCACATGTAACAAGGGCGCCCGATGGGCGCCCTTTGCTTTCCATTCATGCCGCGCTGCGTTGCGGCGGTGCGCACATCACTTCCGCAATGAGCTCCACCGCCTTGCTCCAGTCGCCATTGACTGAGGCAGCATGACTTTGAAGTCCGAAGGCCTTCAGGGCATCCGCTGGCGCCCCGCCGTCCCGGAAGACGCGCGCGCAAACCTGCCGGGCGAAACCGAGCGTCTGGTGCCACTGCATCTGATCGACGTACTCTGGGCTCATCTGCATTTCGATGTTCTCCATGAACTTCAAGAACCATCTCTGCTGGCTTCGGATATCGGCGGCAGGCGCGAGGAATGCTGACATGCTGTAACGCGCAACCTGGTCACACAGCATTTTGATGGAGTAGCTCCACCGCATTCGACGCGCCTGCCAGCTCTTGGGAGACCGACCGCACCGGTTCAAGTCTCGCTTTCGATTCTCAAATCCGCTGACCAGAGAGCATTGACGAACGACAAACGCATGAAACGACGCTGAGACTTTACGCAACTGCCAACTCTTGACTGCCGGTTATTTCCCGGCCGTCACGCCTCCGATCAACTGGGACACCACATCGCTGATCGGACGCCACGTATCTTCATCACTATTCACGACGCTTCTCACTTGACTGGGCCGTGAGCGGCAAGCGCGAGATTTCCGCACCTCGCCTCATGCCGCATCACGGCGTACCGACTGGACACATGGACATACGGGGCTTTCGTAACGCCCATGCACGAACGACGCTTGACTCAACTGGAACGACGCAGACTTGACGCAATACGGTCCGGCGCTTTTGCACCGATACGCTGGAACTTCATCCGGCTCGCCTTCCGCCTCAACTCGTCGAACACAGCGGGGAGTGCCCTCTTCGGAGTGGCGGCGGATACGAACGCGGAACTCAAACTGACGCGATACTGTACGAACTCTGACGCACTGCGACCCGGAGACGCTCCCGGACCAGACACCAACGCTTCACCACGCAATACCAACTCAGACACGGGCACGCGGTTACCAACGAAACTCTGCGACATGGGAAGAACGCCACTCACCGTTACGACGCGATACAGGTACGACTGGAAAACAAACGCGATACGAATTCGGGAAGCCAGAACGGACGCGGCTTCGATACTTACGCGAGAACAATGCTGACACCGGGACCATTGGCGGGGAGCCGGGCCGGGAACTAGCAACGACGCAAAACAACTCGAACGGGGTACGCTTGACTGGTCGGGAACCTTTGCTTGCCAACATCGACCGGCTGCTTGGGGTTCCTTGCTTTTTTGGCCGGCGGGATTGGGCCGCCGTTAAGGAACAATTAACCGTTCCATTTGGGCAACATCAAGACGCCAAAACGTCAGCCCCCTGGTAATTTGATTGACCGGAGATGAACAAGCCACAGCGACTGCTTCGGCGTCGCACACGGCACCTCAGGCTATTGGATTAGCGATTTGATTCAGCGGAAGAAATAGTCAGCCACGATCGACAGCTGCAAACGCAGCTTTGAGTGAACCGATGGAGATCACGAAAGACAATAGCGCGTTCCAGCCCGCGAATGTCAGCCCGAGAAACCACCATTCAGGCGTGTCGCAGCGCACGACTTTGGCCTTTTCCAGATCGCCGAGAAGATCGACCGCACTTGTGGATAACTCTTGCCCGCCCGAACACGCCTCCGGTCCGGGCCAGAACCCGTACTCGGCACCGGCCTGGTAGACCCCCAGACCGGAATTCGCCAGAAACGCCAGCGCCACGACCAAGAAAATGATCGCGGCCGCCCGCGCCTGATCGGCACTGAGAAAGACGAGGGCCGCAAACATCAACGGCACGCCGGCATAATAGGCGTAGCGCTGCTGGTAGCACAGCGCGCAGGGCTCATAGCCGCCGATGTATTGGAATGCGAGCGCCGCGAGAATTACCGCCGCCGCCAGGAACAGCATCGTCCCGCCAAGCTCGTAGGCGTGTGATTTCATCGGATTTGCAGGTCCGGAACGCATGACTCGATCCCCGTGTCGCCAATGTTTTCGATCGGTGATGCTACAATAGATACTTGATGGCTATGAACCCGCCGAAGAGCAGAACCACGAACACGGTAAACACCAGCCCGAGTCGCTTCTCGATGAATTCCCGGATCGGCGGACCGAACCAGTAGAGCAGCGCCGCAACCGCGAAGAACCGCAACCCCCGCGACGCAACGCTCGCCAGCATGAACATGAAGATGTTGAGATGCGTCGCGCCGCTGGCGATCGTGATCACCTTGTAGGGAAACGGCGTCACACCGAACACGAACACGATCCACGCACCGTAGTCGTTATACTGCGACGCGAACGTCGCGAACTTGTCCGAGTAACCGTAGAATTCGAGCATCGACTTGCCGACGGTCTCGAACAGGAAATAGCCGATCAGATAACCGAACACGCCGCCGAGCACCGAACCGGCGGTCGCCACCATTGCGAAGTACCAGGCCTTCGCCCGCTCGGCCATGACCATCGGAATGAGCATGACGTCTGGCGGAATCGGAAAAAACGAACTTTCGACGAAGGAAACGCCGAAAAGCGAAGGGACGGCATGCTTGTGGCTGGCAGCCCGCATCGTCCAGTCATAGAGGGATCGGATCATGGCACCGGGGAAGTAGAGGAAGGGAGCTAAATTGTCTACACGGATTACCGCAGGATCACGACAACGAACCTGCGACATCCTCTGCCGTAACGAAACTGCGCGACAACTGCAGCACCAGTTCATTGATCAGGAATCGGCCGGCACCGATCGCCCTTACCCGGCGCCCGCCGTCGATGACTTCGAGTACGCCCTGGCCAACGAGTCGTTCAACGGTTTCACAATCCGGAATCACACCGCCGACTTGCCGCAGCCGCTCGATATCGAGCCCTTCGCGGAGCCTGAGACCCATCAGCAGCATTTCGTCGGCCGCCGCCTCCCGCGCGATCGGCTCTGCTTCGACGATCCCGTGCCCCTCGGCTTCGACCAGCCCTGCCCAGGTTTCCGGATGGCGTTCGATGACGCTCGCCATCCGCCCGTGTTCTCCGGCAATACGACCATGCGCACCCGGCCCCACCCCGGCATATTCGCCATACCGCCAGTAGACGAGATTGTGCCGGCTCTCCTCGCCGCAACGGGCGTGGTTCGAAACCTCATAGGCCGGCAGGCCGGCGGCCTCCGTCATCGCCTGGGTGGCTTCGTACATGTCTGCGGCTTCATCCTCGTTCGGCACCGTGAGTTGACCCGCCGCATAAAGCTTTTCGAACGTCGTTCCAGGCTCGATGGTGAGTTGATAGAGCGAAAGGTGCGAGGGGTTGAACGCCAATGCCTCGGCGAGTTCCGCGCGCCACGCTTCAAGCGTCTGAACGCTGCGCGCATAGATCAGGTCGAACGACACCCGCTCGAACGTATCCGCAGCGATCTTCAGCGCCGCTTTCGCTTCTTCGACGGTGTGAATCCGGCCCAGCGCCTTCAGGTCTTCCGCGATCAGCGATTGAATGCCAAGCGAAACCCGGTTGACCCCAGCGGCGCGATAGTCGCGGAACCGTCCCGCATCGACCGACCCCGGATTGGCTTCGAGCGTGATTTCTGCGCCGTTGTCGACATCCCACAGACGCGCAACTTCCGCGAGGATCGCCCCAACCGTCGCGCCTTGCATCAGCGAAGGCGTACCGCCGCCGAAAAAGATGCTGCCGACGCTCCTTGGACCGGTAAGTTCGCGAAAGTGCCGCAACTCATTCAGGTATGCCGCAAGGAAACGCGCTTCATCGAAGCCCGAGCGTCCGTCGCGCCCGCCAAAGCGAACGTGGCTGTTGAAATCGCAGTAGGGGCACTTCTGCGCACAGAACGGCCAATGGATATAGACGCCGAAACCCGGCCCGCCGACCGCCGGGCAAAGCCGCTTATCGACAGCCGTCAGTCCGTCGGTTTCCTGCGTCATTCGTACCGGCTGCCTGCCAGCAGCGCTTTCGCCAACAACCGCCACCGCGGCTCCTCCTCGAGAGTCCGACTGTCCGTGATCCACGCCTGCACAGCCTCCAGGAACGACTCCAGATCGGCGTTTTCCCATTCAGCGCCGTTCGTCTTGAGATCGCTGCGAAGGTTGGCGACGAATGTGCCAAGCTCGGCCTGTGTCGACAAGTTCGCCGCAGCAGCCGCCAATCCTTCGTAGGCGCCGGCCCCATGGCTCGCTTCGCAATCCGCCGTATGGGCGAGCCCTTCGAGTTTGGCCGCCTTGAACAAGGCAAACGCGCGCGAGCGATGCGACATCGCGTGCTTTTCGGCAGGTTCCATCTCACCGAACGTTTGGCCCTTGCCGTCGGGCAGGAACATCGGGTCGTAGCCGAAGCCGTTGCCGCCGCGCGCCGGCCACACGAGCACGCCATCGACGCGCCCTTCGAAGACTTCCGTTTGCCCATCCGGCCACGCCAGGCACAACCTACAGATGAAGTTGGCTCGCGGTCCTGGGGCCGCCCAGCCGTGGCGCGCACTCACTTCTTCGGCGACTTTCGTCATGGCCAGCGAAAAGTCCTTCGACGGCCCCGCCCAGCGCGCCGAGTAGATCCCAGGCGCGCCGCCGAGAACGTCGACTTCAAGTCCCGAATCATCCGCCAGCGCCGGCAGCCCCGACGCCTTGGCCGCGGCCAGCGCCTTCAGCTTCGCATTGCCCGCGAATGTCGTTTCGGTCTCCTCCGGCTCCGGCAGGTCGAGATCCCCGGCCGAAACCGCGTCGAGTCCGAACGGCGCGATGAGCTGCTTGATCTCCCACACCTTCCCCGCATTGTGGCTTGCAACGACGAGCCGCATTCCATGTTCAAGGTTATGCGTCATGAAAGCCCCCAGATGCGCGGCTCGGCAAACTCCAGCGAGTTGCCGGCGGTATCGCGGAAATAGATCGAACGCCCGCCCTGCGGCCACTCGAAATCAAGCTCGATCACGACGCCCTTCTCCTCAAGATGCGATTTCCAGCACGCGATCTCACCGGCCCCGGCGCGAAAGCAGATATGCCCTTGTCCGGTGGCTCCATGCGAAGACATTTTGATTTTTGCATCGGCAGCCGACGCAACACGCGTCGCGTTCGGATTGAAGATCAGCAGCATCTGCCCGCCGCACTTGAAGAACACATGGCGGCCCGGCTGCTTCGAGAACACTTCGAAGCCGAGAACACCGCTGTAGAACTGTTCTGCAGCTTCGAGATCCTCTGCATAGAGACTCGATTCGAGTATGCCTTGAGGCACGAGACGGTCCACCACCTCCTCCTCTCTTCCGATTTTGGCAGCGCGCTTCCAATCGGCCCAGTCATCAGCCCAGTCATCGGCCCAGTCATCGGCCCGGTCAGCTGATTGTAAGCTTCTGGAGTTGTAGCAGCTCGCCGATGCCCTTGCGCCCTAGCTTCATCAACTCATCGAAATTTTCCTGGCTGAACGGATTGGTTTCCGCCGTGCCCTGCACCTCGACGATACCGCCCGAGCCCGTCATGACGAAATTGGCATCCGCATCGGCATTGGAATCCTCCGCGTAGTCGAGATCGAGAACCGGCGTCCCCTTGTAGAGGCCGCACGAAACAGCTGCGACCTGATCTGGAAGCGCGTCCCGCGTCACCATCTCACGCACTTTCATCCACTCGATGCAATCGCTGAGCGCCACCCATGCGCCGGTTATCGCAGCGGTCCTGGTTCCGCCATCGGCCTGGATAACGTCGCAATCCACCGTGATCTGCCGTTCGCCGAGCTTCTCAAGGTTGACCACTGCCCTGAGCGAACGCCCGATCAGCCGCTGGATCTCATGTGTTCGCCCCGACGGCGAACCGCGGGTGACTTCGCGCCGCGTGCGGTCGCTCGTTGCGCGCGGCAGCATGGCGTATTCGGCCGTGACCCAGCCGCGCCCCTGCCCCTTGAGCCACGGCGGCACCCGTTCTTCGAGCGAGGCCGTGCAAAGCACGTGCGTATTGCCGAATTTGATCAGGCAGGAACCCTCCGCGTGCATCGAGACGGCGCGTTCGATGGAGATCCGGCGAAGTTCGTCGGGCTGGCGATTTGATGGGCGCATTTTTTCGGGCTCTTTATAGGGATGTGGCGCAGCGACGCTCCGGGCAGTGGTTGTCACCAGCCAGGACTGCGGGCTCCAAGGTGGCCGGACCCTAAAAGAGCGATCAATCAGGTTCAACCTGAAAAGCCCGCGAATGGCACGCGGGATGCCGATTTACCCGAAACCGGACCACAAGCTGGCAAAATCAGCGTTTGACGACGCCCCCTCCCACCCCTAGCTATTTATGGGATCAAGCGACCCTGACGATTGAGGAAGAACGCGACTGAGACGCAATGAAGGAACAAAAACTCGAAACGAACGACCGGCTGTTCACCGTGGATGCTCTGAACGAGCGCTCACGAACAATCCTTCGTCAGATCGTTGAATCCTACCTTCAGACCGGCGAACCGGTCGGCTCGCGCAACCTTGCGCGCGTACTGCCGATTAATCTGTCCCCCGCATCGATCCGCAACGTCATGCAGGACCTTGAGCACCTCGGCCTCATTACGGCCCCCCACACGTCCGCCGGCCGCCTGCCGACCCAGTCCGGCCTGCGCATGTTCGTGGACGGCCTCCTCGAAGTCGGCGACCTCTCCGACGAAGAGCGCCAATCGATCGAATCCCAGATTCGCGCGCGCCGAACCGGAGGCTCATTCGACAACCTGTTGAGCCAGGCCGGCGAGATGATTTCGGGCCTGTCTCACTGCGCCGGCATCGTCTTCGCCGGCAAGCAGGTCGAGCGGCTCAAACAGGTCGAGTTTGTGCCCCTGTCGCCGGGCCGCGCGCTCCTTATCCTGGTCGGTGAATCCGGCGAAGTCGAGAACCGCGTCCTCGATCTGCCAAGTGATCTGCCGCGCAGCGCCTTGCAGCAAGCCTCCAACTATCTGAATGCCAACGTCCAGGGCCTGACGATCCCGGAAGCAATGGCAAAGTTGAAGGCCGAACAGTCGAAGGCCCGCGCCGAACTCGACGAACTGACCCAGAGCGCCATCAACGCCGGCCTTGCCGAATGGTCCGGATCGCTCGGCGACCGCAAGAGCCTCATCGTCAGCGGCCGTTCGAACCTGTTGAAGGAGGTTTCCGCCCAGGAAGACCTGGAACGCATCCGCCAGCTGTTCGACGATCTCGATTCGAAGCGCGACCTGATGCAGATTCTCGGCATTGCCGAGGAAGCCGATGGCGTAAAGATCTTCATCGGCTCTGAAAACAAGCTTTTTTCACTTTCCGGCTCCTCGATCATCGCCGCGCCTTTCCACGACGAAGACCGCAAGATCGTAGGCGTCATCGGCATTATAGGTCCGACCCGCCTCAATTATGCGCGCATCATCCCGATGGTCGATTACACCGCAAAGCTGGTCGGAAGGCTTCTGACCTGAAGCGAGACCTTGAAATCCTGCACGTTCGACTGATATCGAGAGCGGTCTACAGCTTTGCGTCCAGCGCAGCCTGACGTGATCTCGCAGATCACGAGCCGCCGGACCCGCCAGAATAAATTCGATCGGAGAAACCATGGCCGACGAGCCCACCAAGCCCTCGATGAACCAGAACGACAATTCGCCGCGTAGCGCGGGCGGCTCGGATCCGTCGCGGCCGGGGCACTCATCGGCGCGCCGCAGCACGATCATCGACCCGGATCAGTTGTTCGACGATCCCGAGCAGGAAGACCTGGCTGACGACGTCCCCTTCGATGCCGCTGAAATGATGGCCGCGCGCCTTGAGGAAATGGAAAAGCAGCAAGCCAACCTGGCTGACCGGCTCGCCAAGGCGCAGGAGGACATCCACCGTTATCAGGCCGAGATCCAGAACCTGCACCGCCGCCGCGAAAAGGAGACCGAGGAAACCAGCCGCTACGCGATCGCCAAGTTCGCGAACGACATCGTCACGATGGCCGACAACTTCGAACGTGCCATGACCTCCGTCCCCGCTGAGGCAATCCACGACAACCCTGTGCTGAAATCGCTGCTCGACGGCGTTACCATGACCGAGCGCGAATTCCTCAATGTTCTCGAGCGCCATGGCGTCAAGCGGATCTCGCCGAAGGACGAACTGTTCGATCCCCACAGGCATCAGGCGGTGATGGAACAAGAAGACAAGGCGGTACCCTCCGGCACCGTGCTGCAGGTCTTTCAGGCCGGCTACGTTATCGCCGACCGTGTCCTGCGCCCCGCGATGGTCGTCGTTGCGCGCGGCGGCCCCAAGCCGGTCAAGCCGATGGCACCGGCTGAATCCGAAGCCGATGCTGCCGCAACCACCTCCGAGGAAGCAGCGTCTCCCGCTCAGGATCGCGCGCAAGGTCCCGAAGCGAACGAAGAGCCGCCAGTGGGCGACAACGGCACCGCCTGAGCACCGCCGCCAATTGGTCACCGGCTCACCTCGCCACAGTCGAATTGTCAGGGTATTGCTCCCGCCCCCACAGCAACGCAGGTGTGCCATGTCTCGCAAACAGAAACGCAATCTGCGGCTCGGCCGCCATAACCTCGAAAGCTTCGCTGACCAAACGGCGAGCTTTTGAGGCTACGAGCAAACGCCGTCGCTCCTACCCTTCAGAAACCCACGTCAAAAGCGGCGAACGCATCGTCCACGGCGACGTCGAACTGATCGAAAAGCTCGGCCGCAACGATCCCTGCCCCTGCGGCACCGGACGAAGGTTTCAAGCGCTGCTGCCTGAAATCGGGCCGCCATGATGGCGCTCTGCGCGCCCACTATTTTCAGGGAACGCAGCTAAGCGAAAACAGGCCGCGCTTGCCGCACGGCCTGTTCCGCATTTCACATCGGATTAGAAGCCGGTTCGCCTCTATTGAGCCGGAGCGGCTGCCGGCGGTGCTGCCAGGCTCTGGTTTCCGCCCTGCCCGAGGACCCCCGACAGGATCGCCGCCGCGCCGGCAAGCCCGCCGTCTCCGCCGCCGCCGCTCACCATGGTGTGCGGCACCAGCCTTGAGATCAGCCCGACGAGTTCCGGCTTCTTCTCGAGCGCGCTCAAGGTCTTGTCGAGCGCCTGCAACAGCGCCACCCGGTCCTGCCCGAGAACGTCGGCCTGCGCCCGCTGGCCGCGCGCCAGTTCTTCGAGGAACTGGCGTTCGGCGCGCCCCAGCGCCGCCCGCTCGGCCTCGCGCTGGTTTGCCACCTGCACCGCGATTTGAGCCTCGACGAGTCGCGGCTGTTCGTTGGCGGTCGCGCGCGCCTGCTCGGTTTCGATTCGCTTGGCCTGCGCGATGGTTTCTCTCTCGTAGGCCTTTTCCAGCTGATCGGCGAGCTGTTCGCGCAGCCTCTGCACCAGGAGTTCCGGTGGCACGGCCGGTTCGCCGAGACGAATTTCCTGCACCTGAACGCCCGCCTTGCGGCCCTCGCGCTTTACCGCGTCTTCGATATTCTGTTCCAGTGCATCACGGTTTTCGATGAGGTCGAGAACCTGCGTCTTGCGGCGGATTTTCTTGGTCGGATCGTTCGGATCGGGCACTTCGATCTCGGAACCAGCCACGTTGCGGACGATCGATCGGATCACCGGCGTCAGGATTCGGTTCTCGATTTC
Source organism: Alphaproteobacteria bacterium (assembly GCA_018830445.1). Classification (GTDB taxonomy): domain Bacteria; phylum Pseudomonadota; class Alphaproteobacteria; order Rhizobiales; family Hyphomicrobiaceae; genus Filomicrobium. The sequence goes on from JAHJSN010000036.1 coordinate 56,079, forward strand.
CTCAAGCCCGCCGACAGCACCGACCACGACTGGCGCATTCTTCGGGTTGACCTGCACGAGCACGCGCAATTCCTGCGGAATATCCCAACCCTCCACCTTTACGAACACGGCCTTGTCGGCGGCCTCTTCCGGCACGGGTTGCGGCTCCGAACGCTCCGTCTGCTTGATGTTGCCCTGCTGGTCGACCGCCAGATCGATGATCCGCTTGGTGAATCCGCCCTTGTACTCCCAGGTTTTCACCCGCGTATCGACGAGCGTCACCTGATACGCCTTGCGGTTGAGATAATAGGCGCCCGGCAGCAGCGGATCGCGCCATATCCCCACGCAGCCCTGCGGCACCAGCGGCACCGACAACGCGCCGGGCACGGCTTCACTGGCCTTGACCTCTTCTTCGACGCAGGAAACCCCCGGCTTCGAAACGTTGCTCTTGACCACGCCGACGTGACCCGCAGGAATGATCGTGGCGCGCGTGTCGTCATCGGACTGCGCGTCGAACTGCTTGACGCGGACGTCGAACAGATAGCGGTTGAGGCGGTATTCGCCGGGCTTCAACACCGTTTCCTGAGGGCCGCGAAAGCCGCCTTCGGTCAGGTAGGTCTTGGCTACAAGCATCGCGCTGGTCCGCTCGTCGGAAATTTTCGGCGCGATGAACATGCCCTCCGGCATCGATTCCCCATCGACGGCAACGATCTCGCCGTAATATCCCTCCGGCACCTTGACGATCGGAAACTCCTCGACCTGATACAGCACCCGGACGAGTGGCATGAAATGGAAGCCCGGACCCAGGATCTCCGCCTGCGGTCCCTTTTGACCGGAAAGAGCGATGATCCGCCCCGGCGGCAGTTCTTCGAAGGCGTAGATGCGCTTCAGATGCCCGACGCTGTCGGCGTCGATGAAGACGAATGACGTCGAAGCCAGAAGGAACAATCCTATGAGAATCGAAACGAGACCCGAGACAGTCCCCGAGAAACCGGAAATCGCCTGCCTCACGCCATCGAGGCGCTTGTCGCCCGAACCAGCGCTAGGCACCGGCAATCGCTGTCCGGAGCGGCTGCCCCCCAGGAACAGGCGCCAGATGCCGTAGCCAAGTGCCAGGAATCCTAAAACAACATAGATCATTGCGGGGCCTCGCCACCAAAAGAAGAATCATTCGTCCGTACGATAAAGGCACACGATTCAATAAGTTGTTAATTATATTGCAGTTGCCATGTGAGACGAGACGTCTACAGGACTGTAACCCGGCGAAATGTCAGGTTTAACCGGCCGCCGCCATCCAGCAAGTCCGAGCTCCCCGGTACGATCCGGTCGATCCCATGGTACGCCCGCCGCGCCGCGCCTCCAAGAACGGCGACATCCCCGGAACGCAAAATTACGCGCGCCTTGGGATCTCCGCGCCTATGGCCACCGACGTGAAACACCGCCTCGTCGCCTAAGGAAACCGACACCACGGGAGCATTCATTTCGGCTTCGTCGGCATCGACGTGGCTGCCCATCTTCGTGCCGGAAGTGTAAAGGTTGATCAGGCAAGCCTGCGGCGGTGCGGCAAATCCCGCAACCTTCGACCAAAGATCGAGGAAAGCCTGCGGCATCCGGGGCCAGGGCTCGCCGGTTTCCGGGTGCATCGGCTGGTAACGGTAGCCGCCAACCTTGTCGGAGACCCATCCGAGGTCGCCGCAATTGCTCATCAAAATTGAAAACGGCCTGCCCGATTTCGGCATCGAAGGCCTATAAAACGGGGCTTTGACGAGCACCGCTTGCACCAGCAAGAGCCACTCCCGCTGCCGATCCGGCGGCAGATAACCGGGCAAATGCTGAAATCCATCGATCATTATCGTGATCACCTTGTCCTGCGACCGGCAAGACACATATCGCTAGAGACGTGAATGATCCTCACAATCCCCAACAAATGCACCCCTGGTCGCAGTTGCACAGTAATTTTGCCCGCTTATATAACGCAGGTGATCCAACACCGGTTTACCGAGTGTTGGCGAGATGAAGTGCCCAACACCGGTTTACGCTCCAACATCGGTCTACCGAATGTTGGGCCAGAAGCGAGTGTTGGCGAGATGAAGTGCCCAACACCGGTTTGCACTCCAACATCGGTCTACCGAATGTTGGGCCAGAAGCGAGTGTTGGCGATTATTAGAGTGACGAAGGGGACCGTGCCCAGGCGCCTGTTGGTGGCGCATGTCTTCAACAGGCGGCGAGGCTGAGCCTAGGCGCCTAGAGAAAGGGCCTACACGGTCTGCCGCAACCAAAAGGAAGATTTGGAATGTCAAAAGTCATCGGCATCGACCTTGGTACGACGAACTCCTGCGTGGCTGTCATGGAAGGCGGCAAACCGCGGGTTCTCGATAATTCCGAAGGCTCGAACACGACGCCCTCGATCGTCGCTTTCACCGAGGACGGCGAGCGTCTTGTCGGCCTGCCCGCGAAACGACAGGCGGTCACCAACCCGGTCAACACCCTTTTCGCCATCAAGCGCCTTATTGGCCGCCGCTTCGACGACGAGACGGTCAAGAAGGACCAGAAGCTGGTTCCTTACGACATCGTCGAAGGTCCGAACGGCGACGCCTGGATCCAAGCCGGTGGCAAGAAGTATTCGCCTCAGCAGATTTCGGCCTTCATCCTTCAGAAGATGAAGGAAACCGCCGAAGCCAAGCTCGGCGAAACCATCACCCAGGCCGTCATCACGGTCCCTGCCTACTTCAACGACGCCCAGCGCCAGGCCACCAAGGACGCCGGCAAGATCGCCGGCCTGGAAGTCCTGCGCATCATCAACGAGCCGACCGCCGCGGCCCTTGCCTACGGCCTCGACAAGAAGCAGGCCTCCACGACGATCGCGGTCTACGACCTCGGCGGCGGCACCTTCGATATTTCGATTCTCGAGATCGGCGACGGCGTCTTCGAAGTGAAGTCGACCAACGGCGACACCTTCCTTGGCGGTGAAGACTTCGACATGACGCTCGTCACCTACCTTGCCGACGAGTTCAAGAAGGAAAACGGCATCGACCTGCGCAACGACAAACTTGCCCTGCAACGCCTCAAGGAAGCCGCCGAAAAAGCCAAGATCGAGCTTTCCTCGTCCTCCCAGACCGAAGTCAACCTGCCGTTCATCACCGCCGACCAGTCGGGCCCCAAGCACCTGACCATGAAGCTGACGCGCGCCAAGATGGAAAGCCTCGTCGGTCACCTCATTGACCGCACCAAGGGACCCTGCCAACAGGCCATCAAGGACGCCGGCCTCAAGGCAGCCGACATTGACGAAGTCGTGCTCGTCGGCGGCATGACGCGCATGCCGCGCGTCCAGGAAGTCGTCAAGCAGCTGTTCGGCAAGGAACCGCACAAGGGCGTCAACCCGGACGAAGTCGTCGCCGTCGGCGCCGCGATCCAGGCGGGCGTACTTAAAGGCGAAGTCAAGGACGTCCTGCTCCTCGACGTGACTCCTTTGTCGCTCGGTATCGAAACGCTCGGCGGTGTCTTCACCCGCCTGATCGACCGCAACACCACGATCCCGACCAAGAAAAGCCAGGTCTTCTCGACCGCCGAAGACGGCCAGAGCGCGGTGACGATCCGCGTCCAGCAGGGCGAACGCGAGATGGCCGCCGACAACAAGATGCTCGGCCAGTTCGACCTGATCGGCATCCCGCCTGCGCCCCGCGGCGTGCCGCAGATCGAAGTCACCTTCGACATCGATGCCAACGGCATCGTCCACGTCTCTGCGAGGGACAAGGCGACCGGCAAGGAACAGTCGGTAAGGATCGAAGCCTCCGGCGGCCTGACGGATGCCGAGATTGAAAAGATGGTCAAGGACGCCGAAGCCCACGCCAGCGAGGACAAATCTCGCCGCGAGCTGGTCGAGACGCGCAACCAGGCCGAGGCGATGATCCACGCGACCGAGAAGACCCTGCAGGAAAACCAGGACAATCCGAAGGTCGCCGCGGTCAAGGCCGAAGTCGAGACCGCCATTGAGGCTGCCAAGGAGACCATGGCCGGTGAAGACGCCGAAGCCATCAAGACGGCGCTTGCCAATCTGACCCAGGCTTCGATGAAGATCGGCGAAGCCGTCTACGCGGGCCAGCAGGCAGCCGAGGAAAGTGCCGCCGAAGCCGACGCAGCGGCCGATGCGGCAGGCGACGACGTCGTTGACGCCGACTTCGAGGAAGTCGACGACGATAAGAAGTCCGCCTAAACTTGCTTCAACATCTGCCAAATGCGGGACCGGGGCATTGCCTCCGGTCCCGAATTCCTTAAATCTCTGTCTATTCGTCCCGGCGAGGCCCGCAACTCGGATGCGCGCTTCGCCAATCAGGACCACAAATGAAGGACTCCGGCAGGCTCAGGTGATTTGGCGCGATGAAATCCGACAGCCAATCGTCCTGGGGCGCCCGGCAGCTGCAAGGACACGATGACGACGATGGCCAAGCGGGATTATTATGAGGTTCTGAACGTCGGGCGCGGAGCGTCCGATCAGGACCTCAAGTCCGCTTATCGCAAGCTCGCCAAGAAGTTTCACCCCGATGCAAACCCTGGCGATACCGAAGCTGAGCAGAAGTTCAAGGAAGTCAGCGAAGCCTACGAAGCCCTGAAAGACCCCCAGAAGCGCGCCGCCTACGATCAGTTCGGCCACGCCGCTTTCGAAGGCGGTCGCGGCCCCGGCGGCCCGGGCGGGTTCGGCCCCGATTTCGCGTCTTCGATGTCCGACATTTTCGACGATTTGTTCGGCGAATTCATGGGCGGACGGCGCGGCGGCGGAGGACGCCGCGGTGGCCACGAGCGCGGTTCGGACCTGCGCTACAACATGTCGATCAGCCTGAGCGAGGCGTTCACCGGCAAGTCTGCGCAGATCCGCGTGCCGACCAGCGTCACCTGCGAGAAATGCGAAGGCACCGGCGCCAAGCCCGGCACCAAACCGGTCACCTGCCCGACCTGCCACGGCGCTGGGAAGATCCGCGCCAGCCAGGGCTTTTTCACCATCGAGCGACCATGCCCGACCTGCCACGGCCGCGGCGAAACCATCAGTGACCCCTGCGCGTCATGCAGCGGAGCTGGCCGTGTCGTCAAGGAGCGCACGCTTTCGGTGAACATTCCCGCCGGCGTCGAGGATGGCACACGCATTCGCCTGGCAGGCGAAGGCGAAGCGGGCTTGCGCGGCGGCCAGACCGGCGACCTTTACATCTTTCTTTCGATCGAGCCGCACGCAATCTTCCAGCGCGACGGCTCCGACATCTTCTGCCGGGTGCCGATCTCCATGACCACCGCCGCACTCGGCGGTCAGATCGAGGTGCCGACAGTCGAAGGCACGATCTCGCGCGTCAAGATCCCCGAAGCGACCCAGAGCGGCAAGCAGTTCCGCCTGAAAGGCAAAGGCATGCCGGTACTGCGCTCCAAGCTCACCGGCGACATGTACATCCAGGTCGAAGTCGAAACGCCGACCAACCTGTCGAAGCGCCAGCGCGAACTCCTCGAGGAATTCCAGAAACTGAGCGACACCGGCACCAGCCCCGAGAGCCAGAGCTTCTTCGACCGCATGAAGGGATTGTTTGACGGCGGCAGGACAGGCTGACCCGAATTGCGAAGTGAACCGGCAAATGCTGAAAACCGTACAAAAGGTCCAAGTGAAATTGTCCTCCATGACCAGATGCGGAAAATCATGCTGCGATCGCCAAAACCTCGATCCACTTTCCAGAAGTTGCACGCAGTACCGATGATTGTCAGGGTCTTCGCTCTGTCGGCATTGACTGTTTTCTCCAGTCTCGGCTTGACCGCCCCCTCAGCCGCGCAGAAAGCGGTGCAGGCGCCGCCCACCGAAGAGCCCAAAATGCCGGACATGTCTCAATTGGAATTCGGCAAACTTCTCCTCACCCAGCGGTGCGCCAATTGCCACGGCACAGCCGCCGGTGAGGATCGCTTCGCGGCACCGTTGCATCATCTGTTCGGGCGCATGCCGGGATCGATTGAAGGCTACACCTTCTCGAACAACATGAAGAATATCACGACGCCGTGGACTGCCCGCACGCTCGACAACTGGCTGGCCCAGACGACCTTCGATACACCCGACATTCGCATGCGCCATGTCGGCATAACCAAGCATGATCAACGATCCGCCGTTATTGCCTACTTGAAGACCCTTGCCGGCAATTCGGCTTCGCCCGATGCGCAATAGCCTGGCAAACCGGCGACTGAATCGTCTTAACGGTGCCCGCCATGGCTGCCGTCGTCTTGCCTGAACCCGGCGCAAATATCCTGCACTCGCGTGTCATGGCCGATAAACTGGCAGATTTCCCGCTTGGTATTCGGGTTGTTGCGAATTGCGTGAGCGCTGACCTTGCTGCCGTATCCGCGGGCAACGCTGGCGAGGTAGTTGTCGCCGCAATACGGTGTCGCAATTTCGTTGCCCTGAACGATCTGCCAGGGTCCATTGCAGCGGATTTTCGCGACCGCGCCGGATGGCCAGGCAGCAACCGTCGCGATTAAAACAGCACCCGCAATGCTCAGTGTAAGTTTCATGGTTCCGCCTCTTAGAGCTTGATGCACCGGTTTTCCGGGCCCTTGACTGTAATGGTCGCGCTCCAATGCGCGGCTTGCAACAAAACAAGTCGAGACAAGGTCTCACACCTGCGTGACGTCGGCATCTCGGACGGACTTCAACATGTAATCCGCCCGAGCCGCTACCTTGGGTTGGCAGCAGGAACTACCGGAACACGAACACCGCAAGGCGGTTCGCGCCAGCCGGGTCTCAGTGAGCCCGGACATATGGCTTCTTACTCAAGGAAGCCGTCGGCTATCCGACGTTCGCGGCAAAACTAAAGCGGCCCCGGCAAGTTATCGAGCCCGGATGACAACTTGCCGAAGCCGGACCAATATGCGCCAAGCTCCACGACAAACTGCAAAGGTTGCGCAGGCTTTCATTTGCCGGCTCGGTAAGTCCCCACTTCGTCAGCCCAAATGCCGCAAGCCCCGTGACGTCAACGCGACATGGCCTTAAGACTTCCCGCCTGACGTTGGAGCATTCGTATTCGCACACCCCGATGTCGATACCGGCACGCAAATGAGACTTGAGGGAAAACAATGGGACGCCTCGCCAGACCGCTGGAGAATTTACGCCAACGCTACGACGTCATCGTCGTCGGCTCTGGCTATGGCGGGGCCGTCTCTGCTTCCCGCCTGGCCCGCGCCGGCAAAAAGGTGGCCGTCCTGGAGCGCGGCCGCGAGTTTGTCACTGGCGAGTTCCCCGCTCGCTTTCCCGAGTTGCGCAGCGAACTGCGGCTCACCGGCAAGTCGATGACTTCGGGTTCCGCGACTGCATTGTTCGACCTGCGCATCGGCGAGGACATCCATGTGCTCGTCGGCTGTGGCCTCGGCGGCGGCTCGCTAATCAATGCCGGCGTCTGCCTGCGACCCGACCCGCGCGTTTTCGGTGACGAAGTCTGGCCGGGCCAGATCCGTCAGGACGGACTGCTCGATGAGGGTTACCGCCGCGCTGAAGCATGGGTGCGCCCGGCAACGCACCCGCGCGCAGCCGAAATGAGAAAGTACCAGGCCATCGCCGGCGCAGCCGAGGCGACCGGTTGCACCATGCGCGACACGCCCGTCGCCGTCAGCTTCGATGAAAACGTCAATCCAGCCGGCGTGCGCCAGCCCGCATGCACCTCCTGCGGAGACTGTTGCTCGGGTTGCAACGTCGGCGCCAAGAATACCGTCGCACTGAGCTACCTTCCCGACGCCGTGCGCCACGGCGCCGAGATCTTCACCGAAGTCAGCGTCGAACGCGTTTTGCAACGCCCCGGCGGCGGTTGGCGGATCGAGGCCGCCCGCTCCGGAACCAAGCCGGGCGACAGGAGTGCCGTTAGCGGCAGGCTCGCGATCGAGGCGGATGTCGTCATCGTCGCTGCCGGCACGCTGGGTTCGACCGAGATCTTGCTGCGCTCCGCCGAGGCCGGACTGCCCGTCTCCGATCGTTTGGGCAAACGCTTCTCCGCAAACGGCGATATCATCGCCTTCGGCTACGGCGGCAAGGAAACCGTCAACGCCATCGGCATCGGTCATCCTGCAAAGATCGAGGGCTTTGACGTCGGCTCGGCCGTGACCGGCCAGCTCGAATATCGCGATGCCGAAAACCTCGACCTGGAATATGCCATCCAGGACGGAGCGCTTCCCTCTCCCATCGCCCCCGCTCTCCCGGTGATGTTCCTGCCGAACGGCCGCCTTCTCGGTGCCGTGCAAAGCCTCATCAGCGGCGTCTACAAGGGCCCGTTCTCGCGCCTTCAAACGTTCTTCGCGGTATCCCACGACAGCGCTTCCGGTGAGTTCCGGCTTGATGGCGGAAGGCTCGCACTTGTCTGGCCGGATGCCAAGGACGAACCCGTCTATAAGCGTCTGGGTGCCGCGCTCTCCGCCGTTTCCGCGCACGTCGGCGGATCGTATGTGCAAAACCCGCTTGCCGGAACGGTGATGGGCAGCCAGCCCGCCACCGCCCATCCCCTTGGCGGCTGTGGCATGGGCGTGGATCGCTTGAGCGGCGTCGTCGATCACGGCGGCCGCGTCTTCGACGCTTCGACCCCAGCGAACACGACCGCCGTTCACGAAGGCCTTTATGTCATCGACGGCTCGATAATTCCCCGCTCGCTCGGCGTCAACCCGCTTCTCACGATCACGGCACTCGCCGAACGAGCGATGCTCAACATGCGCGCCGATTACGGCCTATCGTTCAACGCTGATGCGACCGTCCCCGCGATGCCCGCGGACGTTTCGGCACCCGCCAGGTTCGGGTAGCATTTGCCCAGCGGAACTGCCGCCGAATTCGCGGCAGATGTAAGCAATCGAATGTCGTCGCAATCTTCCTGAAACCCGCCGCCGTTCAACCTGTGTTGCTGTCCGCGCGTCCGTGCGTTTGCACGTAGAGCGCCGCTTCGGTGCGGTTGCGCACCTGCAGTTTCTGCAGGATGTTGGTGACGTAGTGCTTCACCGTTTTTTCTTTGATCTCCAGATTGTCGCCGATTTCCTTGTTGCTCATGCCTTTGCCGATGAGCCGCAGAATCTGGATTTCTCGGTGCGTGAGATGTGAAAGCGGCACCGGTTCGTCGCCGCGCAGCTCTGCGGATTGATCCAGGTCGACGAGCAGCTTGATGGCCAGCGCAGGCGAAAGATAAGACCCCCCCTCGTGAACCGATCGGACGATCTCGACAAGCGCGGCTCCGCCGACTCCCTTGAGGACGTAGCCGCGGGCACCGAGTCGTAGCGCATTTGAAACGGCGTCGTGGTCCTCTCGCACGGTCAGCATGACGACCTTCACAGCCGGCGCAGCGTCGGCAATCTCGCCGATGGCCACGAGCCCCGACCCTGGCATGTTCATGTCGAGCAGCAGGACGTCGGGCAGTTCGTCGACCGCCAGCCTGACCGCTTCATCCTTCGATCCGCCTTCGCCGACGATGTCCATGCCGGCGGCGCTAAGCGTGCGGACGACCCCCTCACGAAGCATTGGGTGATCGTCGACAACTGCCACCCTGATCCGATCAGACATAACCGAACTCCTCAACCTCGTGCTCAATGGGGATCCGCGCCGTCAGGCGTGTCCCAGACATCACGCTACTCTTGACCTCCAGTTGACCGTGCAGAATCTGTATTCGTTCTTTGAGCCCCACCAAGCCCAGTTGCCCTTGATTAATGACGGCATCGATCATGAAGCCCGGACCTTTGTCGCTGACCTCGATAACCAAAAGGTCGTCTATGATATCTGCTCTGACCTTCTGACCTTGGCCGCCTGCGTGACGCGTCGCATTGTTTAGGCCTTCCTGCACCAGCCTGTAGGCTGTGCCCTTAATGGCATGCGGAACCGTCTCAGGCAGGCCGTAGCCCAATTCAAGATCAACCGGCGTGCCTGTCCTTTGGCGATGGGCACGAACAGCGCTGTTGATGGTAGCCGCCAGCGTAAGCGGTTCCAGTTCTGGCAGCGAAAGCCCAGCCGATAGGTTGCGGATTTCTCCCAGCGCTTCTTGCAGGGCTTCCCGGATCGCCTTTATCTCACCGCATTCGGAACCGCGCGCCTGACCGTCATCCGATTTGCGCAACGCATCCAGCCGCAACAATGCCAGCCCCAGCAATTGCGCGGGACCATCGTGAAGTTCGGCCCCGAAGCGTCGCAGATAGTTCTCGTTGATGATGGTAGCCTTGCGCGAGGAGTGCTGAACCTGCCGCCTCAGCTCGTCGTTCTGCGAGAGCAACGCCGACAATTGTACGATGCGCTGCTGCAGCGCCGACCGTTGCTCGCTGATCGTGGTGGCTCCGCGCGCCACGATTCCGTAGAGCGCCGCGATGGCAACCGCTGCAAGCCCGGCGATCATCGCCCAGCTCTCCATCTGGGCCAGAAAGATATCCTGCTTGAGTTCGCTGGCATCCTCATAGAATTCGGCAACGGCGATGATTCGATCAGTGTGTTCCTGCCGGATAGGCGAATAGACCTCGATCACCGGCACATTGCCGAGGTCCACATGATGCTCATTGCCGTGAGGTTCATGGTCCAGGGAGGCCGCCACTTGACCGAGCCAGGCCCTACGCATGTTCGGCGACGGCGAAAAGGTCCGCCCGATGATCCGTGCATCCGTCGCGTAGGCGATTTTTGCCCCCTTGAGCCAGACCTTGAAGGCCAGCACACGCTTGGTCAGCGCGGTATTTTTGATGAGTTCCTCAAGTTGGGCCCGCTTCGAAGCCGAAAGCGATTCGGACGTTGCCAGTTCCTGAACCAGCGGCGCCACGAAACTTTCGAAATAGAGTGCCGTCGCGGCCGCTGTATTGTCGACCACGCCTTTTTCGATGCGCTGAGCCAGAACACCGCCAACGAGCGCCATTCCCAACACGAAGACCGTGGAGGCAATGAACAGAAACTGGCGCAGCATATCGACGTGCTGCCACGCCGCCTGCGCTCGACTGTAGACCCGCTGCAACATCGAGAACCCACAAGCTCGGACTTCACGGATTGGCAAGAATAGTTTCTCTTGCCGCCATAATTAGTAATATAAAAAGCTCGAAAGTCTTCAGACCTTGGTCCAAATGGCGGCGTTAAAGGTAAATGGATTTGCCTGGCTCCGCCGGAGCCCAGCAGGAGTGCACACGGAAACCGGAAAAAAGTTCTTAACGGGCGAATATGGCGGTCATTGGCAGCCTGGCACCCAACCCCGCAAAACCTGCAACGCGTTTCACCGCGCCGTTTCCCGGTTCGCTCGCCGCCGCGGGCGGTAACCCCCGCCAAGGCCCGTCTGCGCGGAGGTTTGCGGCTAGCTCATCGCCTGACAAGGATAGGGACACCAAATGCCGTCCCGCCACTGCCGGCCTTCCCTCTCCACATCGCACCCCCAAACAGGAAACCGGTGATGACCGATCAGCTGCCCCATATTGTTTTCGACAACAGCTATGTCCGCGATCTCGAAGGCTTCTATGTCGAGTCCTACGGCGAACCGGCACCCGCACCGGCAGTGTTGCGTCTCAACCGCAATCTGGCCTCCGAACTCGGACTTGATGCCGACGTGCTGTCCGGACCCGGCGGCGCGGAACTGCTGACGGGAACCAGCCTGCCCGACGGGGCCGCATCGATCGCGATGGCCTATGCAGGACACCAGTTCGGTGGCTTCTCCCCGCAACTTGGAGACGGCCGCGCGCTGCTCGTCGGCGAGATCATCGACCGGCAAGGCAGTCGGCGCGACATCCATTTGAAAGGTTCCGGCCGCACCGTTTTTTCACGCGGCGGCGATGGCAAGGCGGCGATCGGGCCTGTGTTGCGCGAATACCTGATTGCCGAGGCAATGCATGCGCTCGCCATCCCGACGACGCGGGCGCTGGCAGCATCTCTGACCGGCGAGGATGTGATGCGCGACGGCCCGGAAAAAGGCGCGGTGCTCGCCCGGGTCGCCGCGTCCCACTTGCGCGTTGGCACGTTCCAATTCTTCGCCGCCCGCAGCCAGACCGACAAGGTCCGCCAACTCGCCGATTATGCGATCCTGCGCCACTATCCTGAGGTCGCCGGAAGCGATGACCGCTATCTTGAGTTTTTCCGCAAAGTGCGCGACGCCCAGGCCCGCTTGATCGCGCGCTGGGTTCTGGCCGGCTTCGTCCACGGCGTAATGAACACCGATAACATGACGATTTCCGGCGAAACCATCGACTATGGCCCGTGCGCTTTCATCGACACTTACGATCCCAAAGCGGTCTTTTCGTCGATCGACCAGTTCGGCCGCTACGCCTATGGCAATCAGCCCAACATCGCCCAGTGGAACCTCGCTCGCTTCGCTGAAACGCTGATCGAGCTGGTCAGCCCCGGCGACAGCGAAACCGCCGTTGGCAAGCTGACCGATGAACTCGGCCACTTTCCGTTCCACTATCAGCACGAATGGCTGAAGGGCATGCGAAAGAAGCTAGGGCTGATCAAGGAACTTCCCGGAGATCTCGACCTCGCAAACGATCTCTACACCGCGATGGAAGGCCAGAACGTCGACTTCACGCAACTCTTCCGGGCCCTGGCCGGCGCCGTCCGCGGCGACAGCGCATCTGCACGCGGCTTGTTCGACGATCCCGCAACCGGTTTCGATGCCTGGCTCGCCCGTTACCTCGACCGCTGCGCAGGAGAAGCGTTGGAACCAAACGATCGCGCTGCCGCGATGGATCGTTCGAACCCGCTCTACATTCCACGCAACCACAAGGTCGAAGAAGCCCTCACTTCAGCCGGCGCAGGCGACATGACCGCCTTCGACCGGTTGCTCGAAGTGCTCACGCGCCCGTTTGAAACGCAGGATGGCGCGGAAAGCTACGCCGAACCGGCACCCGCCGGCTTCGGCCACTACACCACCTACTGCGGGACATAGTGGTCCGCGAGCGGGCACCCAACATCGCGAATCATCGATGGTGGATTGTCCTGCGCCGTGTCGCCTTGCCCCCGGGCTTCGCCAAACGTTGCGGAGAATCGTACGGCGCCGGATGCGCCGCTCCACACGACTTTAGACCGTCAACACAAGCTTGCGCGCTCCAACATCGGCTCGCCGAATGTTGGGCAAACAAGTGTTGAGCAAAGGAAGTGTGGACGAACAAGAAAGCGGTGGGCATCCCAAGCGCCAACTCGAATGTCTCACGCGGCTGATCTGCGATTGCATCGCAGGCCGCTCCGTAATGGCGGAGCCATGCTGTGCATGATTGGGCGGCGCATCATTCGTCGACACTGCGCAATCTGGTGTTGAACAAGCGCCAGGTCGCCTTGCTCCCGGGCTTCGCCAAGATATCGGAGAATTGTCCGGCGCCGGGTGCGCCGCTCCACACGACTTTAGAAAGTGTGGACGAACAACGAAAGCGGTCGGCACCTGAAGGCGCAACAAAAATGGTGGAGCCGAGGGGAATCGAACCACGCCACACGAGCTTGCGAAGTGTGGCCAATCGAAAATGAAAGGGGTTCGATGGTCGAAATGCCACCAGCCGATCCTCTTGCGAATACTTATTAATCTAGACATTGGTGGTGGAGGCAGTCGCGAGCGAGGCGGTCTCTGCCAGGAAATTGCCTGTTAACAGGGAAAATTCGCGAAATCCGGCACTCCGTTGCTGCGCAAAGCCCCAGAAACCGGGCCTCTTCGCGGAGAATTCCCTGCGAGCGGAACAGGGAA
>JAHJSN010000037.1 GCA_018830445.1 Alphaproteobacteria bacterium
GACGCAAGACGTTGTATGGCGAGCTGCGCCGACATCTGGGCGAGGTGTTTCACAATCTCGCCGCGCAGAAGGAAGCAAAGATCGAAGAGGGGCATTTGATGCCTGACCACGTCCACATGATGATCTCGATCCCGCCGAAATATGCGGTGTCGCAGGTGGTGGGCTTCATCAAGGGTAAGAGCGCCATTCATCTGGCCCGCGTCTACGGCGAGCGCAAACGCAACTTCGTGGGACAACATTTCTGGGCCAGGGGATACTTCGTCTCAACCGTCGGTCGTGACGAAGAGGTGATCCGCCAGTACATCCGCAACCAGGAGAAGGAAGATCAGCATCTGGAGCAGTTGAACCTCTGGCGCTGACCTGCCACCTTCAGGTGGCACAAAACTCAGGGGCCGCGTCAGCGACCCCGCAAGCCGCCCCGGGCGGCCCCAATCTTAAAGCCCCCGGCTTTGCCGGGGGATATTTACAAATGTGAAACTAAGCGACCGCTCACCTTATCGACAATTGATTTCCCTGGCCTCCACAGCGCGCTTCTTTGGCGGGAAGCTCCTGAAGATGCGTGGCGGGCGTGCAAGTCAGAGTTGTTCGCCAAATTGGCGCCGAGATCGGAGCCGTACCGCTTTCCTCCGCCGTCGGTACGCGATCGTGGTGCCCTTTCCACAGGCGCCGGAGGCCTTCTCAGCCAGCCACGGCCTGTCATCACCCTGTAATACGCCGCCCCTAAATCTGCCCAAGTCGTCTAGACATCTGGACGGGTTGCCGATGTGAAATTCAACACATCGATCGCAGTCCGATGGATGGCGGCCGCCGTGCATGCCGCTTTCGAAGGGGCGCCGGCGATGGTTCCAGTCATCGAGGGAAATCTCATGAAAGCTTTGAAACTTCTGGCCACCGCCGCGGCGGCTGTCGGCCTCCTCGCCGGCGCGGCACAAGCCCAGACCGCCGACGGCACTGCAGCGAACCCGTATCGCGTCATGCTTGTGCCCGCGGACGGCGGCACCGAGGACGGCACGAAGGCCGACTTCAAGCCGGTGTTCGATGCCATCACCAAGTCGACCGGCATCCACTTCGACATCAAGGTCGGCCAGACCTACGGCGCCGTCATCGAGGCGCACTGCTCGGGCGTGATCGAAATCGCATGGTACGGCGCGGCCTCCTATCTGCCAGCCAAGGAGCGGGGTTGCGCGGAACTGCTCGCCCTCGACGTCAACCATGGCAACTCGACGTACTTCTCCGGAATCTTTGTCAAGGCCGGCTCGCCTGTCAAGTCGCTCGCCGACCTCAAGGGCAAGGGCATGGCTTTCGGCGATCCGAACTCGACGTCGAGCTTCGTTTATCCCGTCGCCATGCTGCTGGCGGCCGGTCTCGACCCGGCGAAGGACCTCGCCGCCGTGCGCATGACGGGTAGCCACGCCAACAGCCTCAAGGCGCTGAGCGAGGGTCACGTCGATGCGGCAGCCGCATCGTTCGATAGCCTCGAGAAGGCTGTCAACAAAGGCTCGATCAAGCCGGGAGAGCTGATCGTGCTGGCCAAGTCCGACCCGATCCCCAACCCGCCGATCGCCATGTCGACAAAATTGCCGGCCGAGGTGAAGCAGAAGCTTCGCGACGGCTTCAACAACGTCCACAAGTCCGAGGGCGTGAAGCCGGAGATGGTCCGCGGCTACGGCGGCAAGAAGGTCGATCGTTACGACGCCTCGATCAAGGAAGAGGTCATGGCGCCTGCGCTCGTGACGTTGTCCAAAGTCTCCAAGGACGTTCGTCAGTCGATGATCACCAAGGCAGGCCAGAAATGACCAGCTCCGCACAATTGCGCGGCGTGGAGGGGCAGCATCATCCGATGCTGTCCTTTCACGGCCTCACCAAGCAATACCCCGACGGCGTCAAGGCTCTCGACGAGGTCACCTTCTCGGTGCCGCGAGGCGAGTTCTGCGTCATTCTGGGGCCATCCGGCGCCGGTAAGTCCACCCTGCTCAAAACGCTGAACGGCCTTGCCGAGCCGTCGAGCGGCAAAGTGGTGTTCGACGGTGAGGAGGTGTCACGCCGCACGCTTCGACGCGTCCAGAAGCGCGTCGCTACAGTGCATCAGCAGTTCAATCTCGTCGAGCGGTTGAACGTAGCGCAGAACGTGCTTTCAGGGGCTATCGCCGACGCGACACTGTTGCAGGTCATGCTCCAGTGGTATCCGCATTCGTTTCGCCAGAAGGCGTGCGACCTGGTCGCCCGCGTCGGCCTCGAGCCGGTTCATCTGGCGCGGCGCATGGGAGAGCTTTCCGGCGGACAGCAGCAGCGCGTCGGAATTGCGCGCGCCTTCATTCTCGATCCCGATGTGATTCTGGCCGACGAGCCAGTTGCCAGCCTTGATCCCGCGACAAGCCGGGACGTGCTCACGCTCCTTCACGACGCCGCCCGCGAGCGTGGCACCACGGTGTTGTGCAGCCTGCATCAGGTCGATATGGGGCTCTCGTTCGCCGATCGCGTCATCGCGATGCGACGCGGCCGGATCGTGTTCGACGGGCACCCCGACGCGATAACGGACGCCGAACTTGCTCAGATCTACGAAGGGAGCGACGAGGACCGTCGTCTGGCAGCCTGATGGAAACGAGTATTGGACCCATTCCGCGTCCTCGCGGCGCGAAGGCGGATATCGGCGCCTTGGGTGCGCCATATACATGGCGGACACTTGTCGTCCTGATCGCCATCGCGGCGCTCCTGTTCGTCTCCGCACGGCGTGTAGAGGTCGACAAGTTCCTGAGTTTGACCGGCGAGGCGATCTCCGCGCAGTTCGGCTTCAAGGAGTCCTCGCAGGTCGGCCGCGGCCTCTCACGGGTGGCCCAGGATCTTTTCCCGATCACGCTCGCCTACCGCACGGATGTAAGCCGGGTCGCCGACCTCGACGACGCGCGGCTTCCGTGGCTAGCTTACATCGAGACGGTGCAACATCGCGAGTACCGGATGAACCCCACCACCTCCCAACTGGAGGAGACGGTGTCGGAGAAGAGGGTGCTGGTCGAGCCGCTCGGTTATCTCACGCTGACGATCGGCAAGATGATCGAAACGATCGAGATCGCGCTTTGGGCGACGATCCTCGCGGTGCTGCTGAGCCTGCCGCTCGCCTACCTCGGGGCGGCGAACTATACGCCGAGCAAGGCGATCTATGCCCTGTCGCGCGGTACCGTCAGCCTCCTGCGCGCGATCCCCGAACTGATCAGCGCGCTGTTTCTGGTGCTGGCCTTCGGCTTCGGCCCCGTCGCTGGTTTTCTCGCACTCGGGCTGCATGGTGCAGGCTTCCTCGGCAAGTTCTACGCCGAGGATATCGAAGCCGCCGACAAGAAGCCGCAAGATGCGCTGCGGGCGCTCGGTGCTTCGAAGGTCCGCGTTCTGCGACTAGCCGTGCTCCCGCAAGTCATGCCGAGCTACATCGCCTACACGCTCTACATTCTCGACCGCAACGTCCGCATGGCGACCGTGATCGGCCTCGTTGGCGCCGGCGGCATCGGCCAGGAACTCAAGGGGCGTTACGACCTCTTCGAGTACGGCAATGTCGCGACAATACTCGTCGTGATCTTCGTCACCGTGTTCGTTCTCGACCAAATCTCGGCGCGGCTGAGGGCGCGGCTGATCGCATGAAATCGGTTGGACACGATACGGCACGTCTTGATTCGGCGAGCGGATTCGGCAGAAAGTCGAAGTCTCCGGCGACGGCGTCTGCCCGGCCGGCCCACTATTCGAGCGGAGTTCCGTCCATCATGCCGCAACAGACGACGATGCCGGCTTCCGGCATCACGCGATACCGGCGCATCGCCGATATCCTCGAGAATGAAATCCGCTCGTCCTACGAGGTCGGCGCCCGGCTGCCCGGAGAGCACGAACTGGCCGAGCGGTTTGGCGTCAATCGCCACACCGTCCGCCACGCGATCGACATGTTGGTCGACGCCGGTCTCGTCGCACGCCGACACGGCGCGGGGACGTTCGTCGCGGGCAAGCCGCTCGCCTATCCCGTCGGATCGGGTTCGCGCTTCACCGAAAGCCTCGCCAAGAGTGGTCACAGCACGCAAAGCACGCTCATCAAAAAGGCCGTTCAAAAGGCGCACGGCGGTGTGGCCCAGAAGCTGAAGCTCAAGGACGGCAGCAAGGTGTTCGCGATCGAGACGCTGCGTTCGGTCGATGGCGGACCGTTCTGCGTGATTTCGCACTTTCTGCCAGCGAGCCTGGGGCCGGAGTTGTTCGATACCTACAGTGGCGGCTCACTTCACGCCCACATCGAGAAGGTCACCGGGCGCCAGTTGACCAGAACACGAAGCCTCATCACGACGGTTCCGGCACATCCCGAGGACGCGTCGTTGCTCGCGCTGCCGGCAAACCAATGGGTGTTGCGCGTCAAGAGCGTCAACATCGACACCAAAACCCGCCGACCGGTCGAGTACGCCGTCACCCGCTTCCGGGCCGACCGCATCGAGCTGTCCGTCGACCTCTCTTGAATGGGAATGAGCACGTGAGGGACTGGACTATGACAACAAAGATGTCTAGACATCTGGTCACGGGGGGCGTTGACCCGGTGGTTCACGAAGCTACGGTAATGGGAGTTGAAGAATGACGTTACCGGAACGCGGTCTGTGGTCCCGCGCCTTGATGGCCGCCGACGAAGAAGCCGTAATCGTCCTGGCGGAGCGCCTCTCGCTACAGCATGACGCGCGCCCGGCCGGGCAACCGCGGGCCGGCCTCGCCCTGCTGCGCCTCAGGGAAAGCGTGGCGCTCGACACGTTCTATCTTGGCGAGATCCCGGTCGCGACTGCCCGCGTCGCGCTGCGTGCGCCCGACGGATTGTACGTCGATGGCGGTGCGGTGCTGATGGACGACAGCACGGAACTCGCGGCAGCGATCGCCGTGCTCGACGGTGTGCTGGCCCACGACCTCGCTGGCGCCAATGAGGTCGCAGACCTCGTGCGCAAGGGCCAGAAGACGATTGATCGCGAGGGCCGCATTCGCAACGCCATGTTGTCGCGAACGCGCGTCGATTTCGCTTTGATGGGGGAAGCCGGTGATGACACCCACTCTTGATATTGCCGCCATCTACCGCCCGCGGAACCAACAGCGCGTCTTTCGCAAACTTCTGGATGCGATGTCGCGACCGGGAACGATCGCGACCTTGTCGCCGTGGGCCGAGCCGTCATCCGCCCACTTGGCCGTGCTCGCGACGCTCGCCGACGCAGAAGTGACGCTCGCCGATGCAGACGGGCTGATCGACGAGGCAGCTTGGCGCTTTCTCGATTGCCGCCGTGGCGACGCCGCCTCCGCGCGCTTCGTGCTTGCCGCGGGAAACCACGCACCTGCAGCTGACTTCGCACCGCAACTCGGCACGCTGACCTCGCCGGAGCTCGGTGCCACCTTGATCCTCAACGTGGAGGGACTTGGTCAATCCGGCTCGCTCTACCGGCTATCGGGTCCTGGCGTCGCTGGCCATATCGAGGCGCGCCTCGGCACGCTTCACAAGGCCTGGATCGAGCGACGCGGCGCATGGAACCGCTTCTTTCCGATGGGTGTCGATATGATTCTTGCTGACCAAGATCTTGTCCTTGCGCTGCCGCGCACGGCGCGGCTCGTTGAGACCGAGGTGAAGCCGTGAGCTACGTCGCCATCAAGGGTGGCGCCCACGCCATCGCCCAGTCGAACCGGTTGCTCGACGCCCTGCGGGCGCTCGGCGGCGACAACAGCCCGATCGAGGCCGCAACGATCGAGACGCAGCTTCCATTGTTGCACGGCCGCGTGCTCTCGGAGGGCGGGCTCTATCATCCGACACTCGCCGCGCTGGCACTGAAGCAAAGCCTCGGCGATCCACTGGAAGCCGCGTTCATGCTCCGCGCCTACCGCTCGACGCAGCCGCGTCTTGCGACGACACCCATCCACGATACGTCACGCATGCGCCTCATCCGTCGCATCTCGGCCGCCTTCAAGGACATTCCAGGCGGCCAGATGCTGGGGCCGGCCCCGGACTATCTGCAGCGCCTGTTCCGCTTCGATCTTCTCGACGAGGACCAACCGACGTTCAAGGCGCTGGCGCGTGACTGGCTCGATAATCTCGCCGAGGAGGAACTTCCTTCGACTTTTCCCAAGGTTGTCGAGGCGCTGCGCGCAGAAGGGCTTTTGGCTGAGGCCGATCCGATCGACGACGAACCCTTTGACATCACCCGCGCGCCGCTCGTCTTCCCGGTGCCGCGCTCGGCCGCACTCGCAACCATGGCACGCGGCGAGACGGGTGGCCTTCTCGCGCTCGCCTACTCCAACATGCGCGGCTACGGCGACGTGCATCCGACCGTCGGCGAACTGCGCGTCGGCTATCTGCCGATCACGCTCCCCCATCCGGTGACGGGCGAGCCCATCGAGGCCGGCGAGGTGCTCATCACCGAATGCGAGATCGTCGCCATGTACGAAGAGGCAGACGGCGGAGCCAAGCCGACCTTCACACTCGGCTACGGCGCGTGCTTCGGCCACAACGAGGTCAAGGCCATCGCCATGGCGATCCTTGATCGCTCGATGCAGGCTGGCCGCACGCATGGCCCAAAGAACCCGTCCGAGGATGCCGAGTTCGTGCTGCTCCACGTCGATGGCATTGAGAGCATGGGATTCTGCACCCACTACAAGATGCCCCACTACATTACCTTTCAATCGGACCTCGACCGCCTGCGCACGACCCAGGCAAAGCAGGTCGCCCGCCCGGGCAAAAAGGACCAAACCAATGCGCGCTAGGAAGAAGCGGAAGCCCGCCAGTTATGGCTTCGGCTTTCTCGACGAGAACGCCAAGAAGGAGATCCGCCGCGCGGTGCTCAAGGCCGTGGCGATCCCGGGTTATCAGGTTCCCTACGCCTCACGTGAAATGCCGATCGCGCGCGGCTTCGGCACGGGTGGCCTGCAGATCACGCTGTCGCTGCTCGGCGACGACGATGCGGTCAAGGTCATCGACCAGGGCAGCGACGAGTCCGTCAATGCCGCCAACCTGCGCAAGTTTTTCGCCCTCGTCTGCCCCGGCGTGACGGAAACCACGCGCACGGCGGACGCGAGCGTCATCCAGACCCGCCATCGCATCCCCGAGCGCGCCCTCCGCGCCGACCAGATCCTCGTCTTCCAGGTGCCCTACCCCGATCCGCTCGTCTTGGTCGAGGCCAATGCCGGCAAACGCCGCGAGATGCACGGCGCCGCCAACTACGCTCGGCTGTGGACCAAGCTCTACGAGGATATGGTGACCTTCGACGAGATCACCATCTCGCATCGCTATCCGACCCGCATCGCTGGCCATTACGTCATCGATCCCTCGCCCATTCCCCGTTGGGACGTGCCGAAGCTCGATCAGGCCGATTGCCTCTACCTCTTCGGCGCGGGCCGCGAGAAGCGCATCTATGCGGTGCCACCCCACACCACGGCGGAGCCGCTGTCGTTCTCCGACGTGCCGTTCCGCGTCGAGGACTTCACCGACGCCAAGGGCCAGCGACGGACGTGTGCGCGCTGCGGTGCGACCGACAGTTTCCTCGACGAACTGCTGGGCGCCGATGGCAGCCGCACGTGGGCCTGCTCCGATACCGACTATTGCAACGATATACTGGAGGCCGCGCGATGCGACCGATCCTCGAAGTCCGCGGCCTGAGCCGCACCTACGGTCCAGGCTGCCCGAGCTGTGTCGACGCGACGGGACCGTCGCACCAGCGCAACGTCTGTCCGCATTGCGGCAGCGTCGTCGCCGTGCACGATGTCAGCTTCACTCTGATGCCGGGTGAGATTCTCGGCATCATGGGGGAATCGGGCTCCGGCAAGTCGACTGTCGTCAAGTTGTTGAACTTCGACGAGGCGCCGACATCGGGCACGGCCATGTTCTTCGACGGCCAGAAGGAGTGGGACCTCTTCGCGCTCAACGCTGCCGAGAAGCGCTGGCTCCGCGACAACCGCATGGGCACCGTCTACCAGAACCCACATCTCGGCTTGAACCTCGACATCTCGGCCGGCGGCAACATCGCCGAGCGGCTGTTGATGAGCGATGTGCTGAGCTATGCCGAGATCCGTGAGCGTGCCCGCGGCCTGCTGGCCCGCACTCAGGTTCCGGCGCTGCGCATGGACGAGCGTCCGCGCCGTTTCTCCGGCGGCATGCAACAGCGCGTCCAGATCGCCCGCGCGCTCGTCACCAACCCGCCGCTTCTCCTGCTCGACGAGGTGACGACAGGCCTCGATCTCTCCGTGCAGGCGCGCATTCTCGATCTCATCCTGGAGCTTCAGGAGCGGCTCGGCATCGCCATGATCGCCGTCACCCACGACCTCGGCGTCATCCGTCTGCTCGCCAGCCGAACCATCGTCATGCGCTATGGCCACATCGTCGAATGCGGCCTCACCGACCAGATCCTAGAGGACCCTCAGCATGCCTATACCCAGGAACTCGTCGCTGCCGCCCTCTGAGGCCGTGCGCGATACCGAGCCCAACACCAGCTTGCCGAGTGCTGGCGGAACCGTGCTGCAGCTCACGGGCCTCGGCAAGTCGTTCTACCTTCACGAGCAGCACAAGACCGTGCCCTCCGCGATGGGCGTCACCTTCGACGTCGCGTCCGGCGAACTCGTTGCGCTCGTCGGCCCATCGGGTGCCGGCAAGTCGAGCCTCTTGAAGAGCATCTACCGTACCTATCTGCCGTCCGACGGCACAATCAACTACCGGACCGAAAGCGGTGCCCTCGTCGATCTCGCCACCGCGAACGAGAGCGACATCATCGCGCTACGCGAGCGCGAAATCGGCTTTGTCACGCAATTCCTGCACTGCCTGCCGCGACAATCGACACGTGACGTGGTGGCGCGGCCGCTCGTCCGGCTCGGCGTCGATGAGAGAGAAGCGCGCGAGCGAGCGCGCGCATTGCTGCTGCGGCTCGGCGTACCTGAAAGCCTGCACGATATCGCGCCCGCGACCTTCTCCGGCGGCGAACGGCAGCGCGTCAACATCGCACGCGGGCTCGTCGTGCGCCGCCGCCTCCTGCTGCTCGACGAGCCGACCGCAAGTCTGGATGTCACAGCCCGCGACCGCGTGATCGACCTCGTCCGGGAGGAGAAGGCGGCCGGCGTCGCGATCCTCGCAATCTTCCACGATCCGGCGGTCGTCGCCGCGCTGGCGGACCGAACGGTCACGGTTCATCCCGCAGCCGCCGCCGACGCCACACGGGAGGTCGCGTGATGCGCACACGATTGACGGGCGCAAGGATCGTCCTCGCCAACGAGGTCGTCGAGGACGGCTCCATCGCATTTGAGGACGGGCGCATCGCCGAGATTGGTGGATCAGGTCTCCCTGGCGATACTGAAATATACCTGCATGGCGCCTTGCTACTGCCGGGGCTCGTCGATCTGCACGGTGATGCCATCGAGAAGGAGGTCGAGCCACGCCCCAATGCCTTCTTTCCGCTGCCGGTCGCGATCGCGTCGATCGACCGACGCTCGATCGCGTCCGGCATCACCACGGCCTTCCACGGGCTATCGTTCGCGGATGGTGAGCTCGGCGTGCGTGACATCGTTGTTGCCGAGCAGGTTGCACGCGCGCTCCGGGCCCACGCGCCAAGGGCGCTCGCCGACAACCGTGTCCATGTTCGCTACGAGATCACCGATCCCAAGAGCTTCGGCGTCGTCGAGAGGCTTGTCACCGAGGGTATCGCTGGCCTGTTGAGCTTCATGGACCACACCCCCGGCCAGGGGCAGTTCAAGGACGTGGCCTCCTACAAGGCTTATTTCGGCAAGGTCTATCGCACCGACGATCAGGCGCTCGACACTCTGATCAGCGCGAAGGAAAAAGAAGCCGCCAACGCGCTGGCGCGGATGGAGGAGCTTGCGCGCCACGCCCGCCAGCATGGGGTGGCCATGGCCGGGCACGACGACGAGGGCGCCGAGCGTATCGCGTTGATGACCCGCCTGGGGGCGACAATCAGCGAGTTCCCGTGCGATCTCGCGACGGCGCGGGACGCGCATGTGAAGGGGCTGGCGACGTTATTCGGCGCGCCGAACGTCGTGCGTGGCAAGAGCCTCAGCGGCGCGTTGAGCGCACGCGAGGCAATCGCCTCGGGTGTCGCCGCATGCCTGTGCTCGGACTACGCTCCTCAGGCAATGTTGCCGGCCGTCGGCGCGCTCGTCTCCGAACTCGGGCTGTCGTGGCCGGAAGCCGTCCGCCTCGTCAGCGCCAATCCGGCGCGCGCCGCAGGACTTGTCGACCGCGGCGAGATCGCCGTCGGAAAGTCAGCGGACCTGGTTGTTGCCGGCGACGTCGACGGAACGCTCGTTGCAGATGCGGTCTGGCGTAATGGCCGCATGGCCTATTGCGCTGGTGCGGTGCCTCGGAGTGTGCGGACATGAGCGCAGAAGTTGCCAGCAGTACGGCGGTCGCCAGCGCGCGAAGCGGCCGCCTCGTCCTGGTTGTCGGGCCGTCCGGCGCCGGCAAAGACACGATCCTGCGTCATCTCGAGGCCACGCTTCCCCTTCACGCCGACATTGCCATAGCCCGCCGCTATATCACCCGCCCCGCGGACCCCGATGGCGAGCGGCACGTTCCCGTTACGCACGCGGCCTACGCCGCACTCCAGAGCAGCGGCGCGTTCGTGCTCGGCTGGGAGAGCCACGGGCTGCTCTACGGCATCGGCCAGGAAATCCTCTCGTGCCTCGATGCCGGCATGACCGTCGTCGTCAACGGCTCCCGCGCCCATGTGAAGGACGCTCGCGCCAGGTTTGCGGGTAGCCTCTCCGTCGTTCTCGTAACGGCATCACCTGACGTGCTTGCCAGACGCCTCGCCGCGAGGAACCGCGAGACCCGCGACGAAATCGCGGCGCGCCTCGCACGCACCGCCGAGATTGCCGACGACGTGATGCCCGACCTCGTCATTCGCAACGACGGCGATCTTGCGGAAGCCGTCGCCACGCTCCGCGACCACTTGTTGCGAGCGGTGATGCCATGCGCCTGACCTTCCTCGGCACCGGCGGCGTCTGGGCCGCACCCGTCCACGGCTGTGATTGTCTGGCCTGCCAACGCGCCGTCGCCGATCCCGCCTTGCGCCGCCGTCCGGCCTCGGCCTTGCTTGAGTGTGATGGATTCAAGGTGCTGATCGATGGCGGTCGCGAGGACCTACCGGAGCAGTTTCCGCCCGGCACGCTCGATGCCATCCTGCTCACGCACTTCCACCCGGATCATGTGCTGGGGCTGTTCCGGCTACGCTGGAGCAAGGCCCCGAGCCTCGATGTATTCTGCCCCCCCGATGCTGCAGGATGTGATGACCTGAGGCGCCATCCCGGCCGCCTCGTATTCCGTGACGTCGAGCCGCTCGTCGCATTCGGCCTTGGCCCGCTGATTGTCACACCGCTGCCGCTCATCCACTCGCGGCTGACCTTTGGCTTCCTCATCGAGGGGCGCGGCGCTTCGATCGCCTATCTCTCCGACACGATCGGATTGCCATCCGAAACGCAAACTCACCTCGCGGCCCGCAGCCTCGATCTCGTGGTTCTCGACTGCGCCTATCCGCCGGGTGCAGGACCCGGGCGCAACCACAACGATGTCGGCGAAGCGGTCGCGATCATCGAACGGCTCGCACCGAGCCGCGCCCTGCTCACCCACGTCAATCACGAACTCGATTGCTGGCTCGCCGCCAATGCGCTGCCCGACGGCGTCAACGCCGCGGCGGATGAAGAAATGGTGGCCCTCTGCTGAAAGCCGCCTATGCTCCCACCTCAACCTGAAGGTCACGCCCCGGCTTCACCGGAGGCCGTTTGGTTTAAGTCACACGTTCTCTCAGCCCGACCTGCAGATCGCTGCAACTAGCAAAATCATGAGCTTGGTGTGGTGCTTGTCTCGCAATTGCCGACTACGAACCCAGCCGAATTGTTGGTCGGCAGTTGCGAGACACCACACTGGCCGATGCCGCCATCCTCGCCGACGCCGGCTACGAGGTGCAGTGGATCCGCCAGCAGCCAGCGACGTACAGCGCCGCGATCCGCCTCGGCGCCGACGAGACGAAGCTCGAGTGGGTGGCCGACAGCGACTTCCGCTTCTTCCCGGCCGTCAGGGACGACCAGTTCGGCTACGTGCTGCACGTCGTCGATCTCGCCGTCAACAAAGTGATGGCGGCCGCCTCCCGGCGCGAGCCGCGCGACATCGTCGACCTGTTAACACTGCACGATCGCGTGCTGCCTCTCGGCGCACTGGTTTGGGCCGCCGTCGAGACCGCGCCCGGCTACACACCCGAAGGCCTCATCGGAGAAATCCGGCGCAACGCGCGCTACCCCGCAGCAGAGTTGCGCCAACTGGCCGCCGACCCGCCGATCGATCCCGCTGCCGTCATGGCGCGACTGCGCGAGGCCCTCGACGACGCGGAGACATTCGTTGCCGCGATGCCGAGCGACAAGGCCGGGCTGATCTTCTTGCACGCAGGCCGGCCGGTGCAACCCGATCCAACCAGGCTCGACGCCTACACCACGCACGCCGCGCGCCGCCGTGGCCATTGGCCGTCGAGCCCTGACATCACGGCGGCCATGCTGGCGCATCTGCAGAAGGCGCAGCTATAGGGCGCCGGGTTTGAGGTGCCTCTCATCAACGCAGCGCTTCCATTAGGGGCTTGAGCTTGTACTTCCTGCGGTGGCGGTCAATCAGACGGTCGAGGAGTGCGAGCCACTCGTCCTCGCGCCCCTCGGCCTCGAACGCGAGCGCTGCCTTCGTCAGCCAGGTTGCCGCCTCGCGATAGTGGCTGGCGCTCTTATTGTTGGGCGGTTGAGGTCAACCATCGCTGTGCTGTTCCACCAGCGCGCGGCGCGTTGCCTCGTCTGCAGGAAAAAGCAACTCGATCCTCAGTTCGGCCAAGGCGATGTCCTCCGCCGTGCCGAACTGCGCGATGGCCGAGAAAAACGTCAGAGGTCCGCCGGCCGAGCGCAGGTGTGTCGCGACCACAACCGGCAGAATGCCGATCGGGGCGTTTTGGGACTCGATACTCCGCGAAAATTGATCAGCGGCTTCGTCGAGCACGGGATCGCCGCCGATGCATCGGCTGTCATTGGCGCGACACGTAACGTTGCTAAGCAGAAATCCGAACGAACCCATTCAATGTTTGGATATTCCGAACGCTGGGCGCAGGGAGATCGCGTGATGCTGACGGTTACAGACGTCGAGGTGACGTACCCAAACGGGGTCAGGGCACTTGCTCGAACGAACTGCTCGTTCGAGCGCGGAAAATTCATCGTGCTGCTCGGTACGTCGGGAGCCGGAAAGTCGACGCTACTGCGCTGTCTCAACGGGCTGGTTCGTCCAACCAAGGGAGACGTTGGCGTTGAGGGTCGCGGCTCGATCTTCCGCAACGGCCGGGCGCTGCGAGAGCATCGCCGCCGCACCGGCATGGTCTTCCAGCAGCACCATCTGATCGGTCGCCTCACGGCGCTCGGCAACGTCCTCACGGGGCGCTTGTCTGCACACGGGACAATTCGAACGCTTCTGCCGCTGCCTCGCACCGAGCGAATGATCGCCCTCGAAGCGCTCGAGCGCGTCGGGTTGGCGGATCGCGCCCTGCATCGCGCCGACCAGCTATCGGGTGGCCAGCAGCAGCGAGTTGGGATCGCCCGTGCGATCGCGCAGCGCCCCGAAATCATTCTTGCCGACGAACCTGTGGCGAGCCTCGACCCCGAAACGTCGGTCAAGGTCCTGAGAGATCTTCATCGCATCTGCCGGGAAGACGGCATCACGACGATCGTCAGCCTTCATCAGCTGGAGCTGGCTCGCCAGTTCGCCGATGAGATCATCGGCCTGGCGAACGGGCACATCGTTTTCGAGGGCGCCGCGACGGAGCTTGGGTCTGCGGTCCTCGACAAGATCTACAAGGTCAGACAGCCCGAGTTTATGGCGGCGGCCGAGTAGAAGACGTCGGAACCAAACGAGAGAGAACCCATCATGAAGCGTCGTAATTTTCTTGCTGCCGCAATCGCGGTCGGCGTGCTGGCGGCCGCCGGTCCAGCGGTCGCCGACAAAACCAATCCCGACAAGATTCGCGTCGCGCTGCTGCCTGACGAGAACGCGGCAACGATCATCCAGAACGCTCAGCCCCTGAAGGCGTATCTGGAAAAGACACTGAAAAAAGACATCGAGATCATCGTCACGACGGACTATTCATCGATGATCGAGGCGATGCGCTTCGGCCGCGTCGAAGTCGGCTATTTCGGTCCGTTCTCCTACGTGCTCGCGAAATCGAAGGCGACCGAGATCGAGCCGTTCGCGGTCGGCGTGGAAAAAGGTAAGCCTTACTATCAGTCCATCGTCATCGCCAATGCCGAAGGCCCGGTAAAAACGATAGAAGACATCAAGGGCAAGCCGTTCGCGTTCGGTGACCAGGCTTCGACCTCGAGCCATCTCGCGCCGCGGACACTGCTCGCCAAGAAAGGCCTCATCGGCGATGCCGACTACAAGGTCGTTCATCTGGGCAAGCATGACGCCGTCGCTCGAGCCGTTGCCGCTGGTCAGGTGCCGGCCGGCGCGCTGTCGGAATCGATTTACCGAGTCCTCGTGCAAAACGGCAAAATCGACCCGGCAAAGCTCACCGAACTGGCGCTGTCGGACCCGATCCCGAATTATCCGATGACCATGCAGGGTTATCTGGCTCCCGAACTCAAGGAACAAATTCGCAAGGCGTTTCTTGAACTCAACGACCCGGAGATCCTGAAGCTGTTCCGCGTCGAGAAGCTCGCCCCGGCGAGCGACAAGGACTACGACGTCCTGCGCGACATGGCGACGACGCTGAAACTCAACATTGCCAAGCTTTGAGGTCTAGTTCATGACGCCGTCTCGTATGTTCGACGAGATCCTGGCTGACGAGCGCCGCTCCGCATTACGCGGGGCGGGGCTTGTTACCTTGATCCTTGCCGTCTGCCTTGCCTCGTTGTGGGTGACCGGCTTTTTCGACGCGCAGAGATTTGCCGAAAGCGGTCCTGCGATCAGCCAGCTCGCTTCGGAGATGGTGCCGCCGGACTTCTCGCGCTGGCAGTTGTGGCTTAGGCCGCTCGCCGATACGTTGGCCATGTCGATCGCGGGCACGGTACTCGCAGTTGCTCTCTCGCTGCCGCTCGCCATCCTGGCAGCACCCAACACGAGCCCGCATCCAACAGTCTACCATGTCGTGCGCACGCTCCTGGCGTTCCTTCGCTCGGTTCCCGAACTCATCCTCGGCGTGCTTTTCGTCGCGGCAGTCGGGTTTGGCGCATTGCCGGGAGTTCTTGCCCTCGCACTGCACTCCGTCGGCATGGTCGGAAAGTTCTATGCCGAGGCCATCGAACACGTCGATCCCAAGCCCTTGGAAGCTGCGCGTGCTGCTGGTGCCAACCGCATGCAGGTCATTCTGCATGCCGTACTTCCCCAGGTTTTGCCGCAGCTCACCGACGTCACGATCTATCGTTGGGAGTACCACTTCCGTGCGTCCGCCGTGCTGGGTATCGTCGGCGCCGGCGGCATCGGTTTCGAACTGATGGCCGCGCTTCGTCTCCTCAAATACGATGAGGTATCGGCAATCCTGATCGCAATTCTTGCCTGCGTTGTCGTCGTGGATGGCATTGGTGCCTATCTGCGGAAGGCGCTCAAATAATAAGAAACTGAGCCAGGAACGAGGAAGATGCCCAACCTCCCGCTTGTCGTTATCACCAACGTGACGTTTCCCGAAACGCGCGCTCTCTTTGACGGCGTGGCACGGCTGGTTGCCAACGACCAGACCGAACCGTGGCCGGTCGATGTCCTCCGCGGACATTGCCGCGAAGCGGCTGGGATCATGGCTTTCATGACCGACCGCATCGACGGCGAGTTCCTTGGCGCGTGCCCGCACCTCCGCATAGTCGGGGCAGCTCTGAAGGGTTTCGACAATATCGATGTGGCGGCGGCGAGCGCTCGCGGCGTCTGGGTGACGATCTGCGAGGATCTGTTGACCGTCCCGACGGCAGAACTGGCGGTCGGGCTCATGCTCTCGATCGGCCGGCATATGGTGAAGGCCGACCGTGAGATCCGCGAAAGCGGCTTCAGCGGCTGGCGACCCACGCACTATGGAACGGGGATCCACGGCGCCGAGGTCGGTATCGTCGGCTTCGGCAAAGTGGGGCAGGCAATAGCCGGACGGCTATTCGGCTTTGCGTGCCGCTTATCGGCCTTCGATGCTTCTCCAGCCGCGTTCCCGGATCAGTTCAACGGGCTCGTCGAGCGCCGTGGCCTCCCTGATATTCTCGCCCATTCCGACTTCGTTGTGCTCGCGCTACCCCTGACGTCCGAAACAACCCATATCATCGACGCCGGAGCGGTTGCCGCGATGCGGCCCGGTGCTCTCCTTGTCAACCCCGCCCGCGGTTCACTGGTTGACGAAAAAGTGGTGGCCGATGCGTTGGATGCAGGCAAGCTTGGCGGTTACGCCGCGGACGTGTTCGAATGCGAGGATTGGGCGCGTCGTGACCGGCCCCAGGCTGTAGACCCACGCCTGCGCAGCCCCGCGGCCCGAACCGTTTTGACGCCGCATATCGGATCGGCGGTCATCAGCGTCCGGCGTGAAATCGAGGCGTCTGCGGCCATGAGCATCATCGACGTCCTGAGCAGCCGGCGCCCGGTAGGCGCAATCAACGACCCTGTCAGCCGTTGAGGTTGGCCAGCTTCACGATACCGGCCACACCATGCTCAATCTTACTCATGTCCGCACATATCTTGCCGTCATCGACGAGAAAGGCGTGCGGGCAGCCGCGAAGGCGCTCGGGCTGTCTCCATCGACCGTCGTGGAGCATATGGACCAGCTGGAAGCCGACCTATCGACTCGTCTCGTCATTCGTAGCCGCGGCGCGACACGCGCAACAATCCACGGCGAACGGTTCCTGCCATACGCGCGTGCTCTGATTGGTACGGCGCTCCGGGCGAGAGAGCTGATTGGCTCACCGATCATCAGACTGTCTGCCTCAAGCAATGTCGGAACCTATCTGCTCCAGCAACCGCTCGCCACGTTCCGACAGCGGACGGGCATAGAGATTCAGCTGTGGATCGGCTCCAACCATACCGTCGTCGAGCGCCTGATGCGTGGCGAGAGCGACCTTGCCGCAACGGAGTGGTGGGACAACCGACGCGGCTATAGGGCGACACGATGGGCACGCGAGCCCCTCGTGGTCATCGTCTCACCGCTACACCGCTGGGCAGGTCGCGAGAGCATAGCGACCGATGAGTTGGGCGAGGAGCCCATGCTCGGCGGGGAGCCCGGCAGTGGCACCGGCACCCTACTTCGCGAGCGGCTGGGCCCTGTGGCCGATGGCCTTCGTACGATCCCAGGGTATGGCAATACAGAGGCGGTGAAGCGGGCTGTGCGGGTCGGCCACGGCGCCTCGATTGTGCTGGCGGCGGCCGTCAGCGACGAGATCAGGTCCGGCCAGCTCGTGGCCCTGGAAATCGAAGGTTCGCGGCTCTACAAGGACATCTGGCTAGTGACCTCCGACCATATGCCGGCAAGCTCGCCCTCGTTGAGCCTGGTTGCAGCGCTTCAGGAATCGGACTGAAGTGAGCCCAAATCTCCATCCGGCGACCGGCCGAAAGGCAAATGAAAGTGGGCCACGTCTGAATCCGATTGCCCCGTTGATGGTGGCAGGCTGTGCCGACCGGTGCTGCGCGGCGCTAACCACGTCACCCCGCCCCTCTCCCCTCCGGCATGAGCGCCAGGGAGCGCCGGTCGGCCGAGGACGGCTTGAGGCGGCCGGACACGGAGGAGCGTCTCGTGCTCGCGGCCGGCCGCCACCTCGGGGAAGGCTTCGACGATGCCCCGCTCGACACACTGTTTTTCACGATGCCGATCTCCTGAAAGGGCACGCTCGCCCAATACGTCGGTCGCCTTCACCGCGATCACCACTGCCCGAGC
This sequence comes from Alphaproteobacteria bacterium, assembly GCA_018830445.1. GTDB lineage: Bacteria > Pseudomonadota > Alphaproteobacteria > Rhizobiales > Hyphomicrobiaceae > Filomicrobium. The sequence goes on from JAHJSN010000037.1 coordinate 17,892, forward strand.
GCGAGGTGATCGTCTACGACTATGTCGATAGCGGCGTCGCCATGCTGGCGGGCATGGCGCTGAAGCGGGCGCCGCCGCGCGACTGTGAACGACGGATCTCGCCAATCATCTGGTCGCGCGCTATCGACGGTGTCTGTTCGCGCACCCAGCAGGATGAGACTGCGAAATCCTACATCAAATCTCATATCATTGAGATTGCTATTTGGCTTTTCGTGGCTTGGACGGTCCAGCGGATGCTCGCGGTGCCAGCACGGCGAGGTCGGCGAGGTCTTGTTTGCGCTGGCGGACGCGGCGCTCGTAGCTCGCTTGGTTCTTGTGGCAGATCAGGGTGTGCGGCGAGCCCTTGCGCTCGGTGCGCATGTCGACATCGGCACGGGCGCGCTTGATCTCGGCTTCGACGTGGGTTCGGTGCTGCTGGGCGGCGCGTAGCGCCCATTCGGGCTGCAAGGGGTCGGCGAGGAACCGCGACAGGTCTTGGCAGTACTGACACGTACAGCCGATCTCGCTGGGCCGGGTCCAGTCGCGCGGCGGCTCGAGCGGCTGCGCGGATCGCGTTTGCAGGTGCTCGAGCACCGCGGCGTGGAGCATGCCGGCTGCGGGACCTCTCGGATGCTTGCCGCTCGCGATTTGCTTCATTGCCGGAACCAGAACTGTGTCGAGATCGAAGTGGCGCGGCCACGCGAGAATATGCGCGCCGACCCGCTCGGCCATTCCCTTGTCCAGGCGGTCGACGACCGCGACGAGGTCGACCACGAGTGCGGCATCGGCCCTCGGAATGCGCGGCCGGTTCCACTGATCCCGCGGCGCCGAGGCAGGATCGCCGGGGAGCGCGTTGACCAGCGCCGTCGCGGCATCCTTCAGCAGTTGCGGTTTCTTGGCGGGAAGGCGTGACACCGCGGCCGACAGCAGCGCGGCGCATTCGCCCAGGGCGTCGATGGCGTGGGCCACGACGATGTCGTGCAGCACGCTCGCGGCCCGCTCCGCCGGCAACAAGGCCAAGGCACCGATGATCGCGGCATGGTCCGCCTTGGCGTGACTGCTCTGTGCGGTGAGGACGTCCATCGCAGTGAGAATGCCGTCGATGTCCGAGAAGTCCGTCAACGCCTGCAGCAGGCGGGCCAGGCCGAGTTCGCCTCGCGGAGCATCGACGCAATCGTCGATGTCATCCTCATCCTGGTCGTCCTGCTCGTCCAGTTCATCGATAGGATCCGTCACGCCATCGCCGGAGAGTGCCTCCCGCCACGACGCGCTGACGTCCCTATTGCGCCACGACTGAGTCGGCCGCCATATCGCCAACACGTGGCGCACCAGCTCCAGCGCCTCGGCCCGGATCGGGGCATCGGCGCGAGCCCCATCTGCATGCCACTGCTTTGCCAGGTGCTCCAGATAGGGCAGCGTCGCGTCGAGGCCCGCCTGGTTGAGCACGGCCAGCCGGCTCGTCGACGGCCACAAGACCAACGCCGCCCGCGCGTAGGTGCGATCGAACGAGGCACCTTCGTTGCCGGTTGCCTCATGAAAGTGCTCCTCGTCGGGCTCCATGTCATCGAGCGCATCGGCCGGCGACACCTCCTCGTCCTCGACGGGCAGTTGCCCAAGCGCCGTCGGCTGGCCGTCGGGACGACGCCAGTATGACAGCGTGCAGCCACTGTCGTGCACCTCGACGACCTCGAACTCCTCGGTGTCCTCGTTTGCGCCAGCGTCCCGCTGGCCGCGACGATAGTGCCAGTTTTCGCGGCCGATATACTCGGCCGAGCCGCTCTCCCAGATCTTCAGGTGCGCAAGGTGCAGTTCGACACCTGCCTTCGGCGCTGCCGCCGCGAGCAACCGGGCCACGGCAGCGTCGGCACCCTTCAGCGTCGCGAAGCCGAGTTCGGCCGGCGTGTAGGCGTGCTCCAGCGGATAGACGAGCTTCAGCGGCCACACCTCTCCTTCGGCATCGACCGTAGCCTGGTCCACGGTGTCCGACGCGCGCGGCCAGCGTCCAAGCAATGCCGACACGCGGTCTGCCTCCGCGTCATAGCTCGGCGGCGCCGGCGGCTTGCCTTTTGCCTTGCGGACCAGGTTGTAGACCAGCGTCGCCCGATAGCCCTTGGTCACGGGCAGCACCTCGTGCACGCAGTCGGCGTAGAAGGCCGCGAAGGCGATCTCGGAGGGATCGTCGTTGGCGAGTTCGAGCCGCGCCTCGCGCCCGCCGTGGCGCACGACGAGTTCGCCACCCGACGACGCCGACGGCAAGGCGAGCACGAGCGTCGCGAACATGCCGGGCGCCTTCTCGGTATCGCGATGGCTGACGAAGAAGCCGCCCTTGTCGTAGATCAAGAGCTTGTAGAGCTCGGCTGTGATCGGTTCGTCGACGCCGAGGTCCTCGGCCACACGGGCAACAATACTGCCGAGCGTTCTTTCCCAGTGCTTGCCGCCGATTCCGACCTGCTCAGCGCCGATCTGCCAGGTCTTGCGCACCTTGGTGTCGACGATCGTCTCGGGTCCACGCCCATAGGGTGCCCGCGACGCCGCCTTGATCAGCGCCTTCGCCTGCGCCGGCAACAGCGGCAACGCCACCGTGCCTACGCCAGCGACCTCGATGCGCGGCGCCAGGAGTTCGGTGCAGCCCGCGACGAAGTAGTCGCCGGGTCGACGGATGCCTGCGAGGATTTTGGCAAGCTGGTCGGTAATGGACATTGCGAGGCCTGCATTGGCTTAGTGATTACGCCGTCGATACTCGGCAGGAGATCTCGGGCCGGCGAAAGTCCGGACGAGCCCCGTGGCATGTATCGCATCCTTCGGCGCCCAAGCCCAGATGAGCGGCTCAAGGGCCTGTCATCATCGCTTCCAGACCGCCATGGCATTGCGCCCAATATTCCTGAGACGACGGATGCTGGCGATCACGATCGGCGTCTCCAGTTATGGAGGCCTGGCGGCAACGCCATGGCGGGCGCGATATGGGGCGGGAGTTGTGATCGCCCAGTTGACTACCAACAAGTAGGCGATCGCCTACCTTATGTAATTGTAGGCGAAGACTTACATTGACTGAATGTAGGTGATCCCTTACATTGACAAATGTAGGTCAACGCTTACACAAAGGAGATCCATGCATATCCGCCGCCCCCAGGACATCGGCGCACTCGTCCGCTCGGCCCGAACCGCCAAGGGCCTCAACCAGCAGCAGCTGGCGGATCGGCTCGGTGTATCCCGATGGTGGGTGAACGAGCTCGAAGGCGGCAAGGCCACGGCGCGGATGGACCTCGTGCTGCGCGCCCTCAACGAGCTCGACATCACGCTTGCAGCCTATGTGAGCGGCGAGACGCCGCCTCAACGCATCGAGAACCGCCCGCCGCCCGACCTCTTCGACATCGACGCCATCGCCGATACCGGCCTCGATGTTGGAGCCCCAACCTCACGTCCCGGCAGGCAACGGCGATGAGCGATAAGCGACTGACCGTCCTGATCGACGACCAGCCCGTCGGCACGATCCATCAGCTACGCGACGGCCGGCTTCGCTTCGACTATGACGAGGACTACCGCAAAAGCTCGAGCGCGATCCCGCTGTCGCTCTCGATGCCGCTTGCCGCACCCACTCATGACAACCGTGCGGTCGCTCCGTTCCTGTGGGGGCTCCTCCCCGACAATGACGACACGCTCAATCAATGGGGCAGGCAGTTCGGGGTGAGCCCGCGCAATTCGTTCGCGCTGATCACCCATGTCGGTGAAGATCTGCAAGGTGCCGTGCAGATCGTGCCGCCGGAAAAGGTCGACGACCTCAAGCAGCGCGAAGGCGTCACTTATCTCTCGCGCAATGCGCTCGCCGCGAAGTTCGAGGAACTGCTCCGCCATCCCGGTGCAACCCAGTTCACCGCCGATGGCGGCCAATTCAGCCTCGCCGGCGCACAGCGCAAGAAGGCGCTCTACCTCGTGCGCGGCAAATGGTACGAGCCGCGCGGGCGCACGCCCACCACGCATATCCTCAAACCACCGATCCCGGGGCTTGCCGGCCAGATCGAGAACGAGATGTTCTGCGTCCGCCTCGCGCCCCGCGTGCGGCTGCCCGCCCCCAAATGCTGGACGGAACAATTCGGCGACCTCAGCGTCGTCGTCATCGAGCGTTACGATCGCCGCCGCCTCGCCGGCCGCAAGCTCCTGCCGATCGACGAGCCCGGAGGGACGGTGCACTGCGTCCATCAGGAGGACTGCTGCCAGGCCCTCAAGGTCGATCCGCGCAACAAGTATCAGCGCGACGGCGGCCCCGGCATGAAAGCCATCCTGGATCTGCTCTCCGGATCGAGCCGGCCAGCTGAGGATCGCGACCGCTTCATGCGCGCCTCAGCCTACAACTTCGTCATCGGCGGCTCCGATGCACACGGCAAGAATTACGGTCTCCTGCTCGGCGCGGGAGGGAAATTCCGCCTGGTACCCCTCTATGACATCGCCAGCTGGCTTCCCTACTCCACCAACAAGAAGCAGGACAAGCTCGCCATGTCCGTCGATGGCAAAACCCGCTTCGACCAGATCCTGCCGCGCCACTGGGAGGCGGAGGCGCGCAAGGCCAACTACGATCCCGATCGGGCCGTCGCTCATGTGCGCGACATCATCGCCATCATTCCCGATCAGGCGCGCGCCCTCCTTGAGACCTGTGTGGCCGAAGGCTCCGCGACGGATGACATGCGCAAACTGGTCGACCTGATTGTCGGGCGTTGCACCGATCTTGCGCGCATCTACGGCGCGGAAGTGATGGCCAGCGAACAGGCCAGCCTCCCGGGATTGTAGAAGCGGTCCTGCCGCGCTTGGCTGCTGGTGTATCGTTCGCGCGTGGGCGGGATTAAGCGAAGACTTGAGAACGGATAGTTGCGGACGATTGTTTCTCGCATTACCCGAATAAATGGAAACATCACCAGAAATCAGACCTTTCGGCAACCGTCACCCGCAAGGACGGCCATCACACAACCAACTTCTTGCAGTGCGGCACTGTCTGTTTATCTCTGCCCGCCAAGTCAGAGGCGGAGAAGCGCTCGTTCACGCCTCAGGGGCAAGTGAGAGAGACTGGGTTCCACCAGACTCCGCAAATCGAAGCGCAAGGCCCGATGCCGATGACAGCGCTTGATGACGCTGTGGTTAAGCAGACGGGGTACCGGAGCCCCGGCTACGAGATCGCAGCGCATCAGCCCGCAGTGGCTGCCCCGAAGCCATAGCGGTTCGGTAATCGCAACTATTTTTGAGGTCGGCTGTAGGTTGGTTGCGGGTTGCTCGTCATTCAACTCGAAGCTGCGAGCTAAGTCATTGAAATCGCTTGATGCAAAGTCGGTTGGTTGCGGGGGCTGCTTGATAAGTCACGGATAATTAAGGGGAAAATCGGACCGGTGGTTGCGGGGGCCCGCAGTGGACGATGCAGCCGGGTGGTGCCGATGGCAGTAAAAGCATAGCCGTACACGGTAATGCTCTGAACTGCACTTCAAAATTGCCTCCGCAGAGAGTGTGCCGTGGTGACAGCTCATTTGAAGTGGCCGGAGGCGTTTTGGACGGCGACAGGGCTGGTACAGACGGAGCCGCACGGCCAGCGTCATCCAGCGACAGGCCGAACTTGTCGGCGACGGTGCCAAAGCGCGGCGAGAAGATCGAGTTGCCGATTGTCATCTGCCCGATCACGACTTTGGCGAGGGCCGTAGTCGCCCGATCCGCCAAGGAGTGCCGTGGGTGACGCGTCGTCAGTCCCCATGTCGCGGTCATGACGGCCAATGCGCAGTCCTGCTGCAATTAGAGGCTACTTGGTGTGACAAGCTGTTTTCTAATACTATGAGGCTCACGCCCGAAGAGGGCTATTCAGCGCATCGCGCGGCTGGCGCCCATTCAGCACATCGATGATGTTGGCCGCTGCGCGCTGCTCGATCTCGAGGCGGACGCTACGCACGGCTGAGCCAAGATGGGGCGTGAACAGTGTGCGATCTCGTGCGTCGAGAAAGGCTTGAGAAATAGCATTCGGCCGATCCTCGCGGGCCCAATCCTCAAGCTCGAATACGTCCGTTGCATAACCCCCGACCTGGCCAGATTCGAGAGCCGCAGCCACAGCGCCTTCATTGACCACTGAGCCGCGCCCGACATTGACCAGATGCACGCCCGGTTTGAGCCTTGCGAGTAGGCGTGCGTCGACGAGATGCAAAGTGTTGTGTGCAAGTGGCAGAGCCACGACCATGACATCGGACTGTGCAAGAAGGTCATCGAGCCCGACCTGGTGGACCTTGAATGCGTCGAGGATTGCCGGTTCGCACGGCGTCAAGTCATGGACCAGCACGCGTGAGCCAAAACCTTGCAGCCGCTCGGCAATGGCACGGCCGACTTTGCCGAAGCCGAATATCCCGACGGTCGAACCGGCAAGGCCGAGACCATAGTGTGTCGCTCGCCAGCCACGAAAGGTGCCGGAACGGACGTCGGCATCTCCGGCTAGTATCTTTCGGTTGAGCCCAAGAACCAGCGCGACAGCAAGTTCAGCAGTCGGCACGGTGAGAAGATCGGGCACGATCGACAGCCAGACGCCCGCGCGCGTGCAGGCATCTACGTCGAAGTTGTCGTAACCTTTCAGCGCGCATGCCACGATCTTCAGTTCTGGACATGCTGCCAGTAGTTCCGCGTCGACTCTGTCGGGCATGAATGCCAACATCGCGGTGGCATCTGCCAGTTCGGTTCGCACAGTCTCCGTCGGCCAAGGTTCCAAGTCGCGATTGATCACAAGCCGGGCGTGCGCCCCGAGCATGGCCTCGACTTCAGGGAACACAGGGCTCGTCATAACGATCTTTGGAGGCATCGACACGCGTTTACTCCGTGGCGTTCAAGGGGATCACGCGAGCAGCGCAATACTTGTACTCGGGAACGCGCGTGGATGGGTCGAGGTTTGCCGCCGTGAGTTCGTTGGCGGCCGCCTCGTAGAAGGCAAACGGCAGAAAGACCACGCCCTCTTGCAACCGGTCATCGCGGACGCACGACGCGCGCACGCGTCCGCGCCGGGTTTCGACCGTGACCATGCTGTCCTCGCGAAGCAGCATGTTGTCAAAATCCTTGGCCGCCACTTGCAGAAGGGCCTTTGGGGCCAGCGCGGTCAAAGTCTCTGATCGCCGCGTCATCGAGCCAGTATGCCAGTGCTCGCGCAAACGACCCGTAACAAGCACCAGTGGATACTCCTTGTCCGGCACCTCGCCCGGTGACCGGACCGCAACCGGGGTAAGCTGGGCGCGACCATTCCTGGTCGGAAATTCATCGGCAAACAGGCTCGGTGGAGAGGCCACTGGAACTCTTACTGACCGTTTACTCCTGAGCATGCCGGCATCCAGCTTCCGAAGAACCGGCACCAAGGAGGCCATTTCATCGAAAAGAGCGTCTGGAGAAGCGGGGGGCCAGGTCGCACCCATACGCTTGGCAATCTCGCCAGTGATCCACCAATCGGGACGTGCTTCACCGGGTGCCGTCAACACCGGGTCTGTCCATTGCACGAGACGGTCCGTGTTTGTGTAGGAACCCGCTCGCTCAGCAATCGCGGCAGCCGGAAAAATGACGTCTGCAAAAACGGCAGTCTCTGTCGGGAAGATATCCTGGACCACCAGGAAGTCGAGGCGTGAGAGGCTTTCACGCGTCCGGGAGAGGTCGGGATTGGCCATCGCCGGATTGCCGCCAGCGACATAGATTGCACGAATTTTCCGTTCGTATGCGGCCTCAATGATCTCGCATACCGTCAGTCCTGGTAATGCGGGCGGTTCAGCGCCCCAAACATTCGACACAACTTGCCTAGCCGCCGGGTCGGCCAGCGGCTGGTAGCCCGGAAGCGTGGAGGGTATAAGGCCCGCGTCGCACGAGCCCTGCACATTGTTCTGGCCGCGCAACGGGTGGAGACCGCTTCCCGGTTTGCCGACGTGTCCGCAGATGAGCGCGAGCGATACAAGGCAGCGGATGTTGTCGGCGCCGTGCACGTGCTGCGAGGCCCCCATGCCCCAGAACGTCATCGCACGCTTTGTGGTCGCAAAGAGGCGGGCCGCGGCGCGGATCTGTGCCGCTCTGACACCCGTAATGCGCCCTGCAATCTCGGGGGTGATCGACGCGACCGAATCGGCGATCTGCGGGAAGCCGTCCACTCGTCCGGAAATGAACGCAGCATCGAACAGTTTCTCAGAGATCACGACGTTCAGCATTGCAGAAAGCAGCGTCACGTCGGTGCCGGGCCGCAACTGCAAATGATGCAGTGCATGGCGGGCAAACGGCTGTTGGTAGGGGTCGACGAGAATCAGTTGAGCACCGGCGCGGATTGCATTCTTCAAATTGGTTGCGGCGACGGGGTGATTGACCTCCGGATTGGAGCCCACCATCAAGATGACGTCGGTATGAGCCGCCTCCTCGATAGGGGCGGTACAAGCCGCAAACCCGATCGCCTCGGCAAGCGGCGGCACCGACGCACATAGTCGGGTACAATGGTCGATGTGGCTTGTGCCGAGGATCGCACGACCGAGCTTTTGCAGGATATATGCGTCCTCGTTCGACGCTTTTGCCGACCCGAGGACTGCGAGCGCGTCGCTCCCTTGGGCCGACTTGGCGGCGGCAAGGCCAGCAGCTGCAAAATCGAGAGCTTCGTCCCACGACGCTGGGCGAAACAGCGCTGCAACCGCCTCTGTAGACGATGCGAAGTTGTGAGTGGCAGACTTCGGTTTGCTGCGAATGAGCGGGGTTGTTAGGCGATCTTTGTGCATGATGGGCTCGAACCCGAACCGGCCTTTGACGCAAAGTCGACCGTGATTTGCTGGGCCGTCGGCGCCGCTAGCAACGATGGCTCCCTCCATGCTGCATGACAGCTTTACGCGGCAGCCGACGCTGCAGTAGGGGCAGATCGTTTCTCCGGACGAAGCGACGGAGAATTGTTCGGGTGCGGGGGCCGCCGAGAAGGCCGCCGTCGGACAGACCTGGATGCATTCGCCGCATGAAACGCAACTACTTTCGGCAAGGTTCGCATCGAGATCGAATACGATGCGACTATCGGCACCACGCCCGGCCATCCCAATCACGCCGTTCATCTGGACGTCCTGGCAGGCAGACCGGCAAACGCCGCAGCGAATGCAAAGATCGGGAACGAAGCGGATGGCCGGGTGCGGAGCGGATTTGGAGGCTGGCGGATCGGCCTTCTGAAATCTGCTCTCGCCAATACCCAGCTGCTTGAGTTGCTCGGCAAGTGCACCCGCAGCGGGTGCGCGCGTTGCATGCTCCGACCTTGTCAGTTCACCCACGATCTGCCGCACTCGGTCTAGTCGAGGCGATGAGGTGTTCACGACCATACCCTCGCGTGCGGTCGTGCGGCACGCTGGAATGAGAGCCGCCTCGCCACTCACTTCGACGAGGCAGAGGCGGCACGATCCTGCGTGTTCATACCCTGGCCGCTCAGCAGCACACAGCCCCGGCAGGGCAATATCCCGGCCTCGAAGCAGCGTGATGAGCGAAACCGGGACGTCCGCCGTGACGCACTGGCCATCAATTTTGAGAGAGATGGTCATACCGGCTCCCGCAACAACGAAAGAGTCTGCGTTAACAATCGCCCCGCGCCACGTCCAAGGCCGCAAATCGAAGCTTCGCGCATGGCCAGTGCCACGTCTGCGAGCGCGTCAACATCGGGTGACGGCGCGGCAAGCGCACTTGCGGCATGGGCCGTCCCGACGCGACACGGCGTACAGTGTCCACAACTCTCCCGCGCCAAGAACCGGAACATCCCGACTGCGATCTCCCTGACGTTGTCGTCAGACGAGAACACAGTGACGCCCCCCGCTCCGAGAAACACGCCGTGTCGTTCGAGTTGGTCTCTGGGCCAGTCGACCATCGGCCCGGTGACGATCGAGCCGAGCGCACCGCCCACGATCGCTCCATGGAGTAACGCGCCATTTCGCATGCCACCGCAGTCAATCACCAAGTCTCTGAGGCTACCTCGCCATTGGATCAACTTGATGCCCGGTTCAGCCACGCGCCCAGTGAGGCTGATTGCATCGATGCCGGGATCCAATAAGCGCGACGCTGGCACCGCGGACATGGGGGCGCTGCCGCACAGTGCACGCAGGCGGTAAAGCGTCTCCACATTATGTACAAGCGTCGGATGTCCGTCGAGCCCATGTTCCAGCAGATTGTACGGCTTCTCGCGTGGAATCGCGCGCTGCCCTTCCAAGCTCGCGACGAGGGCCGTCTCCTCGCCGCAGATATAGGCACCGCCACTACTGGCGATCTCGAATTCGAAGTCGCTGAGGTGCGCCGAAGCTTCGTCGATGGCATGGCCCACCAGCTTTCGCGCATGTGCATAGTCGTGGCGGACATAAAATACGATGCGTCTAGCGCCGACCGCTGATGCCGTGATCGCTGCACCTTCCAACACGCCGTGCGGGTCTGTCTCCAACAGGTAGCAATCCTTGAAAGTTCCCGGATCACTTTCGTCGGCATTAACCACGAGGAGCGGCGGCCGACCTTGCGCAGCAATCAGGGGCCATTTGGTGGCGACGGGCAAGCGGCGCGGCCACGACCGCGCCGCTGCGACAATTGCTGGCGCCGTGATCTGTCCTCGGCGCACCGCTTCGAAACATTGGTAGCCGCCTTGTGCTACGTATCCACCGAAGCCGCACGACGGCTGTTCGAATACCGGCTGTACCTGCTCGAGAACTGAAAAAGACCTGTGCGGTCGCGACCCTTCTGCACAGCGGCCGCGACAAGCAACGGGTGCGCAGCCGGACGGCTGTGGAGCAGATAGCATACAGGGAAGGTCGCCACAGGCGACGGCAGACCGAGTTTTCTCGCCTAGCTTATAGCCAACGGCCGGATAGAACGTTGCGAGTTCGTAGACCTCAACGGGCGCAAGCCTGAACAGTGTGGCGACACTCCGCAGCATCGCGTCGTCGACGTAACCATTTTTCTCGCGCAATGCGATCAATACACCAAGCAGCCGGCCCCGTGCGGGGCGTTCTGTTCCCAGAACGCTAATCGGGTGCTTCGTGGCCTGGGCTGCATCAAACCGCGGCATAGAGACGGTCTTTGATGTCAACTGTGAACTGTGAGGGTGGACCCTGGAAAAACACTTCGCCGGCCTTGAGAGCGATAATCCGGTCTGCAAATCGCGTTGCCAAGTCGACCTGATGCATGCTGCAGAAGACTGTCAGCTTGCGCTCGCGGGCACACTTTTGAAGTATCTGCATGACATTTTCAGCCGATTCCGGATCAAGGCTGGAAATCGGCTCGTCAGCGAGGATGAGGTTGCTCTGCTGCGCAAGCGCCCGGGCAATTGCAACGCGCTGTTGCTGGCCGCCAGATAACCGCTCGACCCGCTGGTAGGCGTATTCGAGTAACCCCACGCTGTCGAGACAGGCAAGCGCAAGTTGCCGGTCGGCATGGGGAAAGCGCCGCACCACGACCCGCCACAACGGCACGTAGCCCAGCCGCGCAGCGAGTACATTGTCAATTGCCGCGAAACGCTTCACAAGATTGAATTGCTGAAAAACAAACCCAATGTGACGACGAAGCTCGACCAATTCTCCGCGCGACAGCTTCGTCACATCTGTACCATCGATGACAATCGTGCCGTCATCGGGTTCGATCAGCCGTGTTAGGCAGCGAAAAAGTGTCGATTTTCCGCAACCCGATGGTCCAAGCAGAACAACGAATTCCCCCGGTTGGACGTCAAAGCTTATGCCCTTGATAACCTGCCGCTGAGCAAACGCCTTGCGAAGCTCCCGAACTGCGATGGCCGGGCTGGCGCGCCTTGGGGCAACGGTCGGACTCAACCCCGTCGCATGGTGGAATTCTTCTGTCGCCTCGAACGCTGACGTCAAGTCCGCGGCTCTTGCAAGCTGGTTCATTCCGACTACTCCATTAGGCGATTGCGACGCGCTCGGGACTAGGTACAACCTTGGCGCCGGTCCCTGGGCTAAGCACCATTTGGCGAAGCCACCCGCTGAGCGTATCGATGCTGATGACCATGATTAGGATGACCGAAAGCACAGTGAGCAGCTTTGGAAAGTCTAGGAGATCGATCGAGTCTTTGAGGATCTGCCCGATACCGCCTGCGCCCACTATCCCGATGACCGTCGAGGCGCGAACATTGAACTCCCAGATGTAGAGCACGACTGATACGATGTTGGGCCAGACGTCGGGAATAAGTGCGTACCGGAATTTCGCGATCGGCCCTGCGCCGGTCAGCGAAACGGCTTCGATGGGACCTGGATCGGCAGGCTCGATGACCTCGGTGAGGAGCTTGGCGAGCGCGCCGGTCATATTGAAAGCGATCGCGAGGACCCCTGTAAATGGCCCGAATCCAACGGCAGCCACGAAAATCAACGCGAATACCAGCATGTCGGTGCCGCGCAGGATGGAGAACAAGGCTCGCACAATACGGTAGACCACAAGATTGGGTGTCGTATTGCGTGAAGCCAACGGCACCAGTGGTATTGCGGCAAGTAGAGCGAAAATAGTCCCGACCGTCGCCATCGCCAGCGTTTGAAACGCAGCAAAAAGGATAAGCCGGATCTCGGACAAATCGGGAGGGAACATCTGCACGAACCATCCTGCGATTTTCGGCAACCCGGTGACCAGCTTGGCGGGGTCGAGCCGCACGGCGGAAAAGGCCGCAGCGAGGAATACGGCGACAGCGATGAATCCAATCGTACGCATGAGATTCGAAAATGAGAAGAGCCTGGCGCTCGGCTCCCTATATCCGGCGGTCAGTTCAATTGCTCGACGCAAGGCGCCCTCCATTTTTGTCGTGAATGACGAAAAAGTCGGGGGAGCCCGAACGTCAGCCAAAGTGGACGGGCTCCCGCGCAATTGCTGTTTAGATCTTGAGTTTGCCGGTGATCCGACCCGCGTCCTCGATCACCTTGTAGCTCGCGTGTGTGGCCGGAACGAAGCCGTTGTAGCCGCTACCCATCAATGGCTGTGCCTTGTCTTCGGTAAGCTCAGTCAGAATTTTTGCGATCTTGGCTTTGAGTTCCGGGTTGAAACCCTTGGGGACGCAAATCGCGTCGTTCGGCAGCGGCTCAGATGTCCAGTAGACCTGCACCTTTTTGGGGTCCATTTCGCCCGCTTCGATCATTCCGTAACGGCCGCGGTCCATATTCGAGCCGAGATCGACAAGGCCCTGCTGAATCATCATCACGTTATTGCCGAAGGTCGAACCCTCGCGAAGCTCGAAGAACTCCTTGGGGTCGATGCCGCTCTTCAACATATGTGCATACGGAATGAGCCATCCCGAAGTGTTACCCTGATCACTCAGCGAAAGCTTGAGACCCTTGGCATCCTTCGGGAACTCTTTGACTGACAATCCTGGACGACCCTCAACGATCGCGTGATAGATCGGCTTGCCGCGATATTTTGCAGTGGCGATAACCTCAGTGCCGGATTTGTGGTGTGACAGCACGTAGCCCCAAGGGCCGAGCCAGCCGAGGTCGATGTGGCCGTTCGACATCGCGATGGAGATCGCCGCCCAGCTCTCGGGCGAGACGAGTTCATAAGTAGCCCCGATCTGCTCGGCGACGTACTTGAAGAGTGCCTCGAACTCCTTGACCGTCGTCGCGGGCGTTGGGCGCAGCGGTGCGATGGCGCAACGCAGATGAATCTTGCCGTCTTTGGTTTCCAGGGCAGAGGCTGGCCAGGTTGCGCCAACGGTGGCGGCAGATGCGGCCGCAGCAGCAAGTGTACCGAAATTGCGACGTGTCAACATGGGGTCCCTCCAGCGGAATTGATCCAAACGAGCCGCGCTATCGATCGTGTCGAACCTTGACAAGGATAGCGATCAATCGATCGATGTTGAGTTTAATAAATATCTCTTATGTAAATTCGATGACAAAGGACGCTCTATTCGTGGCGGCGACAGCCCGGGTCTCACGTGCCGAATTCTGCGTCTTGTAGGGCCGAGCGCGGCGGCAGCGGCGCTGAAGCGTGGCTAGTAAACCACACATGCTCCCGACCAAACTGTAATGCTCTGTTCGCTGGGCAGGGACGCGTCTCTGGCTTGTCAGTAGGCGGCAAGGGGCGCTGACCATCTCGCACGGTCATCTCGGTTGCCAGACGGGCTTGCCGATTGCGGAGGGGGTTGAAATTATGTTATCGATCAAGGCACACAATAATTCAAATGCGCATGATCGAGCCTTGCGCGGCCTGACTGGAAGGAATGACGCGGCGACCATGCTGAGCTTGTCCCAAATCCAATCCTTCGTGACCATTGTCGACGAAGGAAGCTTCCAGCTTGCTGCTGCGCGGCTTAACTGTTCGCAACCGTCGATTTCACAGAAGCTGCGTCGTTTGGAAGAACTACTGGGTGTCCAGCTTATCATGCGCGATCGTGCGTGCTCTACGCCGACCAGGGACGGCGAAGCGTTCCTGCCTCACGCTCGCTCTCTGCTAAAATCGGCCTCCCGAGCGGAAGAGCGCCTCAAGTCTCGCGCCTTGGTCGTTGCAGCTTCGAGCAATATCGGCGTCTACTTATTGCCGCGGCTGATCAAAAGCTTCTCCGGCGCGGAGTCGCCGCAGATTACCGTGCGTATCGCAAGTAATCGGGCCGCCATCGACGCACTCCTGTCAGGTGAAGCGGACATCGCGCTTGCTGAGTGGACTGAAGAACATCAAGGCTACGAGTGGCAGTCCTGGAGGCGAGAAAAGCTCGTGACTATCGTCGCGCCCACGCATGCATTGGCTGGCCGCAGACGGGTAGGACGCACCAGACTACTCAAGGAAACATTTATTGGCGGCGAACCCGGGACAGGCACGGGCCGGATCCTGCGTGACTTCTTCGGCGACCAGTTCGTAAATCTTAAGGTCGGAATGGAACTTGGTAGCACAGCAGCCGTAAAAGAAGCCGTGAAGGCCGAACTCGGCATTTCGATTGTACTGTCGTCATGCGTCGCCGACGATTTGGCTCACGGCACATTAGTTGCCCTCAATTTCGAAGAGGCTGATCTTTATAAATCCCTTCAGGCCCTTCTGCCTCGCGAAACGCCAGACTCCGCTGCCGCTCGTCGATTCCTGGCTCACATCAACACCGATGCAGGGTGCGCGTCAGCCTGTTAAAACCGCTCCTGGGCCGTAATGGAATATTGAACGGGAGGCGTGGTGAACAGATCCGGCCGCTACTTGAGCCCTTACATCTGGCGACCGCCGACGTTAGCATTTTGGACAATCCGCCAGCCGAGCGCCAAGAGCGAACTGCGGAAGTTATTTTATACGTGGAGTGGTGATGGATTGAATGGCTGCGTGTCAATCAGCACTACGTTTGGACGCCGATCGGCCAAAGTCTGAGGTCCTCGTAGGAATAGACAAGCAGCGCGGGTGATCGTTCGCCTCTTCCACTAGGCGGTCAGATCGGATATAAAATGGTCGATCTGACTAGAAAGGATTGTCCCATGGCCGCAACACCCACCGTTAAGACCTCCCGGCGCCCGTCCGGTCCCGGCCGTTGGAGGTTGCAGGACGCCAAAGCTCAGTTCAGCGAGCTGGTTCGGCGTGCCCGCGAGAAAGGGCCGCAGCGCGTCAGCGTGCATGGCAAGGATGCCGTCGTAGTTGTCGACGCCGACGAATGGGATCGCCTCAAGAAGCCGGTATCTGGGCGCGATCTTGTTGACGCTCTGGCCAACTCGCCGCTGCGGGACGTAGTGATAGAAAGGCTGTCGGTGAAATCGCCAATTCGGGATGTGAAACTTTGAGAGGCTGGCTGATCGACACCAACGTCGTGTCGGAACTGCGGCGAGCGCGACCTGCCCAAAAAGTGCGAGCGTTCGTTGCTGGACAGCCGGGCGACGTGTTGTTTACGAGCGATGTCACCTTCGCTGAGGTGCGTTTTGGCATCGAGCAGATTACCGATCCGGCTCGCCGGTCCGACCTTGGGCAGTGGCTCGATCGAACGCTGCGTCCGTTGTTCGTGGGCCGTGTGCTTCCTGTGACTGAGGATGCTTTATTGCGCTGGCGCTTAATGTTGGAAGCCGGCCGGAAGTCAGGCCATACGTTTTCCGAGCCCGACCTGCTCATCGCAGCACTGGCAGCACTTGCAGACCTCATCGTCGTCAGCAGGGACACCAGCGAGTTTGTTGTTGCTGGTGTGCCGGTCTTCGATCCCTGGGACTGGACGCTATATGCCGGAGGAAGAGTTCAGAAAGTTACCGACGCGGATATGGCGGATGCGTTGGCCAAGGCGACTGAACTTATAACGATTTGATCGAAGCGGACCGCCCGGTTCGCAGACACCCGATTGTTGAAGGTGCTGCCGTTTCGCTAGTCAATGGGACCTGTCTGCTTTGAGCTGAGCGAGCCATAAAATGCCGACAGCGAAACCCGATCACCAGGAAGAAGCCGACCAAATCCGCTCGCGATTGCGGGAATTGGAACAAGAACGGCTTAGACTCGAGCAACGCCTTCGGGATTTCGAGTTATCGAAGATTGAGCCGGTTTTCGTTGCGACAACCGTCGCAAGTGTTACCAACAGTTCTCTTGCCGTCGACAAGATCGCGCTCTTTCGCCGACTTTTCGGCGGTCGCACAGATGTCTTTCCGGCGCGATGGGACAATCCGAAAACGGGTCGATCGGGCTACTCTCCGGCATGCGCCAACGAGTGGGTACGCGGCGTGTGCGGCAAGCCGCAAGTCAAGTGCGGCGACTGCCCGAGCAAGGCTTTCATCCTTGTTACCGACGACGTGATCGAATGCCATCTTCGCGGGGAAGATCGCGTTCGGCCGAATGGTCGAGGCAAGGACTTCGTGGTCGGCGTCTATCCGCTGCTCTTCGACGACACGTGCGGATTTCTGGCCGTCGACTTCGACGATGAAAATTGGTCGACTGATGCCTTTGCCTTCATGGCAACGTGCGGCGAGTGCAACGTGCCGGTTGCGCTGGAACGGTCGCGCTCCGGAAACGGCGGTCATGTCTGGCTGTTCTTCGCTGAGCCCGTCGCGGCATCGGATGCGCGCCGTCTGGGGACACTGCTTTTGACACGAACAATGAATCGGCGACCAGAGATCGGCTTTCAGTCCTATGATCGTCTGTTTCCGAGCCAGGACACGATGCCGGGTGGCGGCTTCGGAAACCTGATCGCGCTGCCGTTGCAACGACATGCTCGGGAAAATGGGAATAGCATCTTCGTCGACGGTGATCTACGGCCTCACGATGATCAGTGGGCATTCCTCTCATGCCAACACCGAATGACTCCTTCGGAAGTTTCCTCCGTGATCGCGAAGATCGAAATGGAAATGCCTGGCGGCGCCACCGGCGTCAGACTGCCCGTCGATGACGAGAATGCGGACGAGCCGTGGAAGATGATGCCGTCGCGGCGACGGCAGGCGCAGTCCTCCAAGGAACCCATGCCCGAGCAGGTAGGCGTGGTGCTTGCCGATCAAGTCTATGTCGACCGTTCCGGCTTGCCGTCGTCAATGGTGGCCCAACTGGTTCGGATTGCGGCATTTCAGAACCCCGAGTTCTATCGCGCCCAAGCCATGCGGCTACCGACGTTCGGCAAGCCGCGCATCATCTCCTGTGCCGAGCTTCATCCGCGCCACGTCGGCCTGCCGCGTGGCTGCCTTGATGAAGTTGTCGAGCTGCTAAAGTTGAACGGAACCACGGCGCTGTTTAGAGACGAACGCAATGTTGGCCAACCGCTCGATCTGGAGTTTCTTGGCACCCTGCATGACATACAGGCCGCCGCCGTTGCCGCGATCGAACCTCACGACTACGGGGTGCTGGCCGCTACGACTGCGTTCGGTAAGACCGTCATTGGCGCGCGCATGATTGCAGCGCGTGGTGTCAACACGCTCATTCTCGTCCATCGTCACCAGCTTGTCGATCAATGGCGCGAGCGGCTTCAGTCGTTTCTGTCCGTGAAGGACGGTGATATCGGCACGATCGGCGGCGGAAAGCGCAAGCCCTCGGGTCGGATCGACATCGCGTTGATCCAAAGCCTCGTGCGCAATGGAGAAGTAAGCGACTTGGTCGCCAATTACGGCCATCTGATCGTCGACGAATGCCACCATCTTTCGGCGGTCAGCTTCGAACTCGTCGCGCGGCGCACAAGGGCGCGCTACGTGCTCGGATTATCGGCCACGGTTGCCCGCAAGGATGGCCATCACCCGATCATCTTTATGCAGTGTGGGCCAGTCCGTTACCGTGTGGACGCGAAATCGCAGGCTGCTACGCGGTCATTCAGCCACAAGGTCCGCCTGCGCGAGACCGGATTTCAACACCGGCCCGATCAGGATGCAAATGGCCCGTCACAGATGACGGCGCTCTACGCGGCGCTGGCACAGGACGGGAAGCGGAATGATCTCATTTTCGACGACGTGCTGCTCAGCCTGGAGGCCGGGCGTCGGCCAGTGATCCTGACGGAGCGGCGCGACCACCTCGAATACTTCCGCGCACGTTTGGAAAAATTCACACGAAACCTCGTCGTCCTCTACGGGGGCATGAACGCGACCGAGCGGCGCGCGGCCAACGACGGCTTGAAACGGCCTGACACCGAGGAGCGCCTCGTGCTGGCAACTGGCCGCTACCTCGGCGAAGGCTTCGACGACGCCTCTCTCGATACTCTGTTCCTGACGATGCCGATCTCGTGGAAGGGTACTCTGGCCCAATACGTTGGCCGGCTGCATCGCGAGCACCACGCAAAACGCGAGGTCGTCGTCTACGACTACGTCGATAGCGGCGTTCCGATGCTGGCGCGCATGGCACTGAAGCGCCAGTCCGGCTACCGCAGCCTTGGATATGAGGTGGCTGCGAAGTGATTTGGGGTCTGGGATTGGTTGCGGGTCGAGCGCAAAGTGATTTGAACCTAAGATCTAAGTTATTGATTTTGCAGGAACCGCTTTCTTGCCGGAAACAAAAGTCAATCCAAACCATTGAAATAAAAGACTTATTTTTATTACCAGTGGTTGCGGGGGCCAGATTTGAACTGACGACCTTCAGGTTATGAGCCTAAAGGGTCCAGGCCCGATACGCCAGAAAGGCCCACAAAATTAACTAGTTATTAACGATATTTGGGCCGGATGGCCTGAAAATAGGGCTTTCCGCGTCCGTGTTTTTCCGGCTAAGTTTCCGGCCACGTTTCGGAGCGGAGAACGCGAATGGCCGCCTTCACAGACACAGAACTGCGCAAGCTCACGCCCGGACGGGCTCGCATCATCAAGTCCAAGCATCCCTTCCTATTCGTCGCGGTGTCGAAACGGGCCGTGATGTTCAAGTTCAAGAAGGATCGCCGTGACCCAACACGGCCCAAGGGCTGGGTGACGACTTCCGCGACCATCGGGTCAGTCCACGACTTGAGCGTTGCCCAAGCCCTGGCCAGAGCCTTTGAGCTCGCAGCACAGTGCGACGAAGGCATCAACCCGAACGGGAAGGCGAAGCCCGAAGGCACGACGCTGGGCGAGCTGTGGGACATGTACCTGGAAGACCTGCGCCGACGGGGCCGCGATCCGTACAACTACAAGCACTACGGCAAGCACCTGTCCGACTGGATGGACAGGCCTGCCCGATCCCTCACCCGAGGCGACGTGTTGGGACGGTTCCAGAGCATCACAGAAATGGGCCTTACGGGCCGTCCTGCGCCCTACTCAGCGAACCGTACACGGGAATGCCTCCGGGCCGTCCTAGCCTATGCCCTGACACGCGGCTATGTGTCGGAGAACGTCGCGGCGGTTCAAGATGGCGGGCAACGGTTCGCCCGCAACCCCGAGCGCAAGCGATCTGACGAGGCCCTTGAGTTCGATCTACTACCTATATGGTGGGCGGCATGGGCCGAAACGGCTGACCCGATCCGCCGCGCCTTCCACGCCACCTGCCTGCTCACCGGCACACGCCTCGCCACTGCCAAGCGGCTCCGCTGGGACTGGGTGCGGGATGGCTGGCTGACCGTTCCCGGCTCCGCGCTCAAGATGTCGAACGATTGGCGCGTGCCCATCTCCGTGCCATTGCAGCACGTCCTGGACAGGACGCCCCGCAATGGGCCGCTGATCTTCGCGGGCCTCCAGGAGCACCGGGAGAAGGGACCGCTTGCCGGCATGACGGGCAAGAAGCTCAGGAAGACCTATCGCACAGCGCTCGACAAGATCGGCGCGCCCAAGGCCCACGCTGAATACCTCCATCAACATGTCGTTGCTGGCATCGAAGACCACTACATCAACAGACGCGAATTGGAGGCCGATCTGTTGAAATGGCAAACGGAGGCCACAGCTTTCCTTATCTCTCAGTTGAGCATAACCTTCCGGGAGCGATACCTGTGAAGGAAACGAGACATGCTTGAGCCAAGTGGTCGCACATCGAACTATGAATGGATGGCGAAGGAGGAGCCGGAAGCGGCGAGCCCACGCGAGACGATCTGGGAGTGGTGCTACACCGGGGAAATACCTGGTGTGATCCTTATCGAAGCGAGCGGCCACGTTCTCATGCGGCCCTGGGTCGGACCCGGGCTGGCGGGTGCCTGGATGAGAGAATTGGCCGTGGTCGGGGAGGAGACGATTTGGCTGGGGAAGCGGTGTTGGCGGGTTGACCCGCTCGACTTGGCCCGGAAACTTCTTGCTGAGCACGATCCGAGCCTGGACGATGGCTGGCCACCTGCGGATCGGTGGGTGGCTCGACCCAACAAGAAGTAGGCAGTAAGATAAAGGCCCGGAGGCGGACAACCTCCGGGCCTTAATCAATCGCGATTCACCCTGCCCAGGTCATCGCATAAGACATACAGGACCAACCGATGTCTAGTGGCATTATATCGCCCTTCCCAGAAGGGGTAAAGCTCCCCGCAAGCGTTCTCACTGAGGCGCGTGAAGGCCGCGATGTAGCCGCGCTCCTCCAGATACGCCACCGCATTCCGCCCACAAAAGCTCAAGCAATAGCCGAGCACATCAAGGCTTGGCTGCGCATTCCCGTGGCCGAACGGATCGCCGCGCGATACGTGCTGATGGATGGCGACCTAGTGGGCGATCTTGCTGAAGTGCGCGTCATCTCGCTGAACGACCTTCGCCTGCGGATCGGCGGCGCCAATGTTGAGACGTGGCTCAAGACGAACCCGCCGCGCGGATCGCTCCCGGTGTGGACCGGCTTTGCTGTTGAGCCCGAGCCGGGGAACTGGGAACGGTTCGATCCGTGGCTGATGAACCTGTTGGCGTGGAAGGTTCAACACCCGACGGAGCGCACCCCGTCCGTCAACATCATCGGCAAGACGAACCTTGCGCACGAGTTCGCCAAGGTCTTCGGAAGACACGCCCAAGTGGGCAAGGTCGGCGGTGCCTTCAACTACCGGCTGCGGGACTGCGTGTGGCTTGTCTCGGATCGCCCGCTGCCTGCGCCGGTGCTTCGGTTTCAGTACGACGAAGCCCCCAACATGACGACCGTGGTGGCCGTCTCGGATCGTGAGCTGCCGGGCTTCGATGCTGTGGTTGAGCTCGATGGCGACGTGAACGTGCGGGCCATGCTGTACGACCTTCTCAGGATGGACGCGGTGCCACCGGTGGCGGTGCGAGGCCCGGAATGGGACGCGCTGCGCTCGTGGCTGGACGGTGCGCCGGTGCCGTCTCGTGAGTGGGATAGGCACGGACGGAGGTTTGTGGCGACGGGCGATGTCGGGTGCCGGAAGAAAGACGTGCGGAAGATGTGGGAACGGCTGGGGTGGCCGATCTGCATGTCATCGAAACGGGCCGTGATGGGAGTGTACCTGCCTGAGCTCAGGGAGGCCCGCGCCGACTATGAACGGGCTGTGGGACGTGCGGAAGTGTGGAAAGACGGGGTTACGACGTGGACGGATGAGATCAGAGTTTTCCCAGTATCTGGGTAATATTGTGTTAGAGTTACTTAGGGAGAACTCTTTAGTAGAACTAAACAATAGGCCGGGACAGTTTCCAGGAAAACTCTGATAAGGGACGTGGACGGAGGACTTTTCCCAGTATCTGAGTAGGCGTGTGTGGGTTGAGCTAGGCACACGCAACACCCGCACCCACACAACATAAAAGCAACACCCTCGACGCCCAACATCGCCTCGGATATACTCAGTGCGAGCATAATTAGGTTCGCAACCTGAAGGTATCATGGCAAAAGATCAGGCAAATCAGGCCCTCGTTCCCGCACAGCCGGAAACGCAGCCGGAAGTCGTGAAGCGACGCAGGGTGAACCCGAACAAGCGCTATGTCGAGATCGTGGCCCCTCCGAATGGCGGGGAGATGCTGGTGTTGAAGCCCGCTGGCATTGAGCTCGTGAAGTACATGGCACGGGAAGGCTTGGCCCTTGAGACGATGGCCAACAAGCTCGGCATGTCTCCCTGGACCTTCGCAGCGCTTCGCAAGCGTCAGCCCGAGATTGACGACGTGATCGGGGAAGGCCGCGCCCTCCTATCGGACGAACTCCAGTGCCTGCTCATGGAACGGGCTCGTGGCGGCGATCTGACTGCGATGATCTTCCTGGCGAAGTCTCGGGCTGGTTGGTCGGATCGCGGCGACAAGCCCATCGAAGGCACCAACGCTCCGAAGGTGGTCAACAACACGCAGGTCAACATCACCCTCGCTGAGCCCCTAACCGAAGACCAGCTCATCAGGCTCACGAGGCCCCAACATGACCCCGACTGACTTCCAACAGGCTGTGTTGAGCTTCCGGGCTGCCAGTAACATCTTCAACGGAGGTGGGCGCGGATCGGGCAAGAGCGTGACGCTGGCCCTCGATGTCGTGGACCGCTGCCGTATCCTTCAACACCGAGCCCGCCCTTGCGTGACACGTGAGTCGTGGTCGGGCCTCGCCCAGCTTCGCGACCTCATCGCTGACCTCTCACGTGACGCCTTCGGGAAGGTTGACGGCAACAAGAGTGACGGCACACTCACGATCCCCGGCACCGGCTCCGTCATCCAGTTCACACAGATCGCTGACGACGCCAGCTACACGAAACACCAGGGCAAGACCTATTGCAGTCTGTACCAAGACGAGTTCGGCGCATACGGCCCGGCATCGGTCGCATACAGTGACCGGCTCCGTTCGAACGTCCGCACACCACCCGGCATCAGGCCCCACATCCATCGCAACGCGAACCCAATGGGACGTGCGCACGCGATCTGTATGCGTCGTTACGTGATGCGAAGCCCTCCCGGTGTCCCGTTCCGCGAAGACCCAAAGGACGACAACAGCGCATGGTGGACGTGGTTCACATCGGACTTCACCGCGAACCCGCACCTGGACGGTGAGTCCTATGAACGCCAGATCATCCAATCAACAGCGGGCCAGACCCAGCTTCAGCGCGCTTGGCTCACCGGCACGTGGGAGAATGCTGGCGGCTCGATGTTCCCTCTTGAGCCTGCGATCCACATTGTGCCGCCGCACGTCATCGGGAACCTCGTGCGCCCACTCGCACGGCTGGGCGGCGACTGGGGTGTCTCAGCACCGGCGACAGCACTGCTGGGCTACATTTCCCGCCACCAGCTTGGCCCCGCCCGTCCGGGCTCGTTGTTCATTGCTGACACAGTCGATACCGCAGACCCGAACAACCTCAGCATTGGCATGGGCTACACACCCGTGGCTTTCGCTGAGATGGTGAAGGACATGCTTGAGCGTTGGGGTGAATCCCCGGCCACTCCGTTCGTCTGCGATGACGCGCGCTCGATGACCAGCCACGACACGGTGATCAGCCTGCTGCAAGACGCGGGCCTGGACGCCTACAAGCCCAGCAAGAAGGATCGCGTTGGCGCGTGGGCTCTCATCAACCAGATGCTCGACAACGCGAAGACCGGCAACGGCCCCGGGCTCTTCATTGTCAACACCAACCAGCACCTCATCGAGACGATGGAGGAAGCGCCACGCGACGAACTCCGCCCGGAAGATGTCAGCGCCAAGTGGCAGAAGGACCATTGGCTAGATGCCCTAAATTATCTCACCACGGACGTTTATGGCTCAAAATCAACAGGCCACTCCAGCTATATCGGCGGCTATTGATTTCAGCTATAATCAGTACACGCATTAACGAAACGAGGCAAACCATGTCCATACAAAATCCCACACCGGCAGACCGCGCTGTTGCTGAGCAAGTCGCATTCAATCGTCGCGTCCGTCAGGACCAGCACACTCCAGCCCGCCCGTCCTTCCGCCCGCCCTCAACAGCCCGTCGTGGATACTTCCCCGATGGCTCTGGCGTGCCCATGGCAGACGATGCCCTCGGCTCTGCGGGCGACTTCATGTCCCGCTCCAACGAGGCCCTGAGCACGGTCAAAGACCTCGCCAAGGCCGGTGAAACGATCCGCCGCGAATCAACAGCCACGCTCAACAAGCTGAAGAAGGCGCGGGAGACGGTTGACCAGCGCATCGCCCACTTCGTCTCTCAACAGCACGACGCCACGACGGCCCGCACCGAGTTCGATGCTGAAATCCGCAACCACGTGAAGAACAGCCCCAAGCCCGCCGACACCGCGCGGAAGATGTTGCGTGATGGCGACTTCTCCGTGATGGCGATCCTCCGGGCTCCTCCCAGCATCTCGGGCCTCACCGCTGAGCAACACGACCTGTTGAAGCGCGAAGCCCACCTGCAATTCGCTCCCGAGGCGACCACGGCCCGCACAGTCCACGAGAAGGCCCGCGCGGCCCTGGATCTCACCATTAGTGAGCTCCAGGCTCAGACCAAGAAGGTTCTCGACAGCATCCATGACTCGGATGACGCCCGCCTGAGCCGTCTGTTCGCCAAACGGGAGGACGCGGAATGAGGAACGCTGTCACCGGCGAGTTCATCGAGCCCGGACGGCCCGCGACGCAGGCCTGGGCATCAGCGCTCGCGATCCTGGCCAACAACTCCGTCTTCCGGTCGCAGGCCGCCACCTGGTGCTCCCAGCAGGGCGAACCGTTCAGCCTCGACACCTACGCCTTCGCGCTGACCAAGCCCTACCGCGACTCAGGTCAACGCATCCCGTTCAACAACCCGGCTGAGATGGCCGCCTGGATCGCTTCCTTGAGCCCTGATGACGCGAACCCTTGGCCTACCTTCCGCGATCCGTGATCTGGTTCGCTTTGGTGGCGATCATCGCGCTGGCGGCGATCATCTGGCTGGAGAACCGCCCGTAGGATTGCCGAGGTTTGTCGGAGACGCAGATTTCCATTCCGGCCTGTAGGGTCGGATGTCAGAAGCGCAAGGGCCGTTGCCTCGTGCCCGCCGCGCTAAGGCTCCTCCCCGGTTCGGTCCTTCCCGGGGAGGAGCCAACCTATTGCGTTGAGCGTTATGCTGGCGCGATCCTCCGCTCACCACGGAGGCTAGGCCCGAGCCCCCGTCGCAGGGGCTCGGGCCGCTCCGATTAGTTCACGAACTTGCGCGGAAAGGCTTTCAGGAGGGCCGTTAGGTCCCAATCCTTTTCATCGTTCACGATAACCTTCCAGCACTCATCCCGGAGCGGGTGTTGGTTCCAGGTGCGGGAGATAATCGCCCCCATCACGTCGCCTTCGTCCGTTCCGACGACAAGCGAGAAAAGCCCGGCAACAAACTCTTCCCAGCTTGCCCAGTCGTCTTCGAAGTCTGGCCCGTCTATCAACCCTTGCCTCAGATAGTCCATTATTTCGGCCTGAAGGGCCTCACGCGCGATGTCTTCGAAAGGGTCGTCCATGGATCATCTCCATCTCATCCGGCCTCAGCACCATGCTTTGGTCCGATGAGTGGAGGATCGCCGCGCTTGTCCGCAGGCCCGCTACGCTACTTTGTTAACTCGTTGCGGACACGCCAGACCGCGTGTTTGGAGACGCCAAGTTTCTCGGCAAGGTATTCGAGGCAGGGCGGATCGCACTTCTTGCCGTGTTCGTCGCGGTGCCCATTGCGGGACAGCGATGCACTCACCACGCCCTTCTTGCGGCACCACTGCCGATAGAGCTTGCGGCCCTTCACGACATCGACGTACTGGCCGGGCAGACCCGCATAGCGGTGGTACAGTTTCAGCTGATCGAGCTTGCTGTGCTTATCGTCCGCGATCTCGTTGAAAAGGTCTTCCAACGCAGAAAAGGCGGGGTGCTGGCGATGCCCCGCCTTCTTGAGTTCGTTGAGCAAGTCCCGGATGCGTTTGTCCAGCATCCCCCGAGCCTACCCGCTCGGGGTTAATCGCCCGTCACTGTCTCACCGGCTCCTAGAAGCCTCACCGACCGCCTGTTGTGTTCAAAATGGGGCGAGAAGTACGACCGCGACCACGAGCGAGATGCATGCAGCACACATCGCTCCGTACACGAGAAAATCACCCACCGGATCGTGCCAGTTCATTCTTCCGCCTCCCGTCCCGATAGATGCCGTGGGCGATCACGGCTGTTGCTCCGAGCACGAGGATCGTGTTGATGAGGCCGATGGCGGCGAAGATGTAGATGATGTAGTCCATTCGATGCTCCTGTTGAGCTGTTCGGTGATGTCGAGGAAGGTGGCGGCTTCGTAGGCTGTCCACCTGAGTTCAGAGGGGAGGCCCGAGAGGATCGCCCGGGCCTCCTTGATGTAATCAGGCAGCAACACGGATCGGCTCCGGATCGGGAGGCCCGACGAACTCCACGACGCCAGCGTCCTCAAGTCTGTCGAGGGCGAAGGCTACCGCGTCGAACGGAAGCCCGGTGCCGGCTGCGATGAATGCCGTATCGAGTTCGTCACCTGGTTCGAACTTCCCGAGGAAGCTCAACACCACGTCGGTGATCTCATCGGATGCGAGCTTGAGGAGGGTTGCGAAGATTTCGTGTTGAGTTGCCATTTTGTTCTCCTGCGTTATCTGCTGAGGTTCCGGTATTCCGTCGCGAAGCCCGCCGGTTGAGCGCACTCCCATGATCTGAGACCGGCTTCCCGGACGGCCTTCTTGATGAGCTTCCGAGGTGCGTTGGTGACTAGGTTCGGGCCTTCCGCCCGCGCCCAATATTCTGTCGTCTCCGATATTCGCAGAGCGATGAGACGGACGGCCTCATTGGCTGCGAAGTCGATGTGTCTGAGCAGATGTATCGACATATTTCCTCTGCGTTGAGCAGCTCACCGTCCGGTCCCCATTCGAACCGGGGTGAGTCATCGAGTTGAAAGCTCATAGGCTTTATCTACAACTTTAGTGTCCGGGACCGGCCTGGGAGGGGAGCCACCAAGGCTCCCACACGGGCGCGTAGTGAGGGCGTGGGGCGAACCGGGCCGCCATCTCAGCAGGCGATGCCGTAGGGCTGGAGGGTGGCCTTGAGCGCTGCGTATCGGCGGAGAACCGATGCGCTGATGTTCCGGTGCGGGTCCGAGACAATTGCCCGGAGTTCACGCGCTTCCGTCGCGAGTGCTGCGAGCCTGCGCTGTTCGAGCCTCGCTTTGAGCGCGATAGGATCGCGTCTACCAAACTGTTGAGCATGCATTCCTTTCTCCGTTCGCTGTATCAACAACAATCGAAGAATAGGATGAATACTGACAATGGTCGCCCACGTCCACGCGTTAACGTTAGGGATTTGTTAAGCAGCCAGCTCAACGCCAGAGTAGGCGACACGCCCCTCCAGCTTCTGCTTTTCCGCACCGAGGTTGAGCGCCGTCGTGCTAAGGGCTCGCCAGAATGCTAGATCAGCCACCGGCTTCTTTCCGACCTGAGCGCACACCTGCTTGTAGGCATCCCGAGCTTCTAGTGCGAGCATCAGGCTGCCGGGAGCGGATCGCACAGCCGCCTCAATGAATTCGTCGGGCTCAAGGCAATTCTTGATCGTCCGCTTCTTGGTGATATCCGAGTTCACCAAAGATAGAGCCGCAGCACCCGCCTGAGCCGCGCTCGGCACGACCGCGTTGGCAGAGTATCTTTCCCCGGCATCGAGTGCAGAAGCGGAGTGGTTCGCATAAGTCGCCCAACTCGGCGCATAATCCTCTGCCTGATCGCCCCAGACGCTCCAACCTTTCCTCGGGCCGCGCGCAAACAATTCGAGAAACGGCCCTTCGCTGCACGCTTCGATAATGTCGTACAACTCATCAGGCTTACGCGAGTGCTCGCGTTTCTGCGTCTTGATAATGTTTACTTGGCGGCGTCCTGGTGCTTTGGTTCGGGCATTCTTGCCCCGCACGCCAAACAGGATCAATTCCGTCGTGTTGCGGAAATAGAAACCAACACCGCGACCGTCCGGGCCTCCGTCCTTTCGGATTTTATGCCAGACGATATTGGATTTGTAATTGAAGCCCCAGGCCTCCATCACGCGCAAGCCCTCGGGCAACAGCGCGTTCGGCACCCACAGATAGAGATGGGCGGGAGTGTCCGCGATCTCGGCCACGGGCATCGCCAGCACTTCGTCAAGCGACATCGTGCCATAGCGCGATAGCCTGCGGTGCTCCGGCGCCATCTTGCCGGTGCGGTTCTGGAACTGCCACGGCGGGTCCGCCAGGATGGTTGAGAAGCGCTGACCCTTGAATTGCTCGAACATGACGAATCGCCCCCTTAGCGTTGGTTATACTTTCACAACGGTTGCCGGGATACCAATTAGGAGGAGCGGGCAAGGGTTTCCCACGCCTCTATCGACCCTGTCCTTGAGCTTTCGCCAGTGTGTCGTTGCTTCTCCAAACTTGTCTGACACGAACACATCGACCCAGCCCTGACGGAATCCGTCACGGGCAGCGCGAGCTTCGATCATCCGCCTCTGCCGTGGTGTCGGCGCGTAGTTATACGGGTCCAGATCAGCAAGGCTGTCGATGCCCTCCCGGTTCGCGAAGTCTAGCAACAACTGCCTCAGGTTCTGTTGAAGGGACTGCCCGCGAGTGATGATGGCGCCTATCGAGATCGCGCCTTCCGCGTGCAGGCGCTTGAAGCTCTCAAGGTCACGGTCGAAGAATGGGTCTTTGTTGTTCCACTCGATTTCGAGCGCGAACACCCAATCTTCGAACGCCTTCACGTGGTCTATCTCATGCGACAGCGACTGTGTCTCGCGTTCGTCTTCCCCGAAGGCGACGAACTTGCGCACGGTGACGTTCGACTTGATCCACCCGAGTTCAGTCAGCCTCCGGCGGGAGCGCTGTGTTGACGGGGCCTCGCCTCCGCCACCGCCCACGATCTCCTCAATCGGGATTTCAAGCCCGATGAGCACGCTCTCAAGGTCGGCAATCGCTCCGGGCATATCGTGCTGGAGGATCGCCGCTGCGTGGTGCAGAGCGAGCACGTCATATCCGGCATCGCGAAGATTGTTCAGCATCGTCCACCCCCTCAGTGGACGACACTATTTGAGAATCAACGCGATTGCGATCCTGCGTTGAGCTTCCTCTTTGCCTGGCTGATCAGTCCGCCCCAAATCTGCGGGGTGCATCCCTCGGGCCGCTCCGGCATCCGGCCCGCCCGCAACTCCCCCAGCACCCAGGCGAACAGCTCACCGCGCTTCGCCTTCTGAGCCGGGTTGAGGAAGTGGTAGGGGTTGTCCTTCTGTGCGCCCCAGGTGAACTTTACGACTTCGGCCCGGAGCCGCGCCAGCCGCTTCTCAGCTTCGACCTTGGAGGAGAACCGGGGAACGATCTTGCGACCGTGTTCGTGAGCGAGCTTGTTGTATGCGGCTGTGATCTCTTTGAGCGTTGCCATGTCCGTTCCTCCGTTGGCTGACGGAGGTATAGACAACTGGACGCGAGGCAGAAGGCAACTGGCGGAATCGCGGCTGGGTAAATTTCCGGTTACGACCGGAACGCACACAGACGGAAGGTCTGTGTGGGGATCGCAATCTAATAGCCTGATTTAACTGGGAGAAATGGTGGTTGCGGGGGCCCGCACTGGACGATACCGCCGGGAGACGTGGGTGTTCACGGCGGAGGCTTGAGTCTGGCTACCGGTGCAGTCGAAGCTGCAATTTGCCCGTGCCGATCGAAGATGTCGAGCCCATGGATTGCGGCGATCTCTCGCCCTCGCGAGGGGCTCTGTTCACAGTCGGCGCGACGACCTTTTCCGCTATCGAGGTGACTTTGACATCCCCGCCATGACCGTGCGACGGCTCGCATCGGACCAATGCAGCCTGTGGTAGTCAGGACAGTCGCGCTGACCGCAGACAGCGACCATAACCCCTTGCCAGCGGGGCAAATGCCGTCCCACTCCAGAGCCATTTGTGATACCTTTCTAGCTATGACCCGACCGGCTCAGACAGACCAATCCGCACTCACCCACGCCGCGACGCCAGCCGTCGTCGCGCTCTATCGGCGTGCGTTCGCGGAGTTCGGCGGGCGCGCGTTGTGGAACATCCGCGAGGTCGAGGCTGAGCCGACGCTGGAAGAGGTCTTCGCCATCACGCGGCAGCTGCGAACCGAGGGCGACATGTACGCGCGCCGGTTGGCCGAGCAGATCGAGCAGACCGCCCGTGCCGATCTCTAAACTGCAGTCCGACATTCTCCGCCTGAGCGCCGCCAAGCGCTCGCGATACAGGTGGACGACGTGACTTGAGCCAGACGGCCATTTCAGCCTCGGCTACGATTTCGTGGCCGATAATCCACGCGATCCGGGTGAGCGGTCCCGTTGCATTCGCTCGCAGAGCCGCCGACACCAATCGACGATCAAGGCAGCGATAGCCATTTCGATCCATGCCAGCGGCAGCGCGGTCAGCGCGATGCGTGCCGTCGCGAGGTCCATGTTGAAGAGCCCGAGCCACAAGACGACGAAGATGGCCAGCCAGACGAGCGTACCGGCCACGAGGGCATTTCGTGCGCCGCCGCCGAAGCGGTCGAGATACATCCACGTGAAGCCAGTGACCACCAGCAGGACGAGCGTGTCCCAAACGCCCCACGAGAGAAATATGGGCAGGCTCATTGGAACGATGTCCGGGACCTGCGGGAAGGCGCGCTGCATCATGTCCCGCACGAACGCAAAGTAGCGGACGATCTCGGAAGCGTTGATCCAGACGGCATTGATCGCGGTCGCCATGGCGAGTGCGCGCGGGATCTCGAAGCCAAACAGTGTAACGTTTGCCGTCATGCGGCGATCCTCGAGTTCGTGAGTTGCAGCATTTTCAGGACCGCGCCTCGCAGGACGGCGGCATCGTCGACCGTGCGCGACATCGTCCAAAGGCCGTTCGCGAACACGACCAGTGTCGTCGCGAGCGCGTAACATTCACGACGATCTAGGGTCCGGCCGGCAGCGGTAGCGGTGTTGGTGATCGCTGCTGCAAAGCCTTGTCGCAGCCGCTCGTTGTGACGGGCGACGATGTGCATGATCTCGTTCCGATGCGGCGCGACTTCCGTCATCGTGTTGGTGAGCAGGCACCCAGGACCCGGCAATCCCGCCTCTTGCCCGCGAGCAATCTGATGCTCGAAGTAGTCGGCTACGGCGTCCAGCATCGCGCCATTGCGCTCCACGCGCGCAAAGGCCGGCGTCACCACCGCCTCGACGTAGGCATGCAGGCATTGCACAAAGAGCGCATCCTTGCCGCCCGCATCGCCATAGATGCCTTGGCGACTGACACCCGTCGCGCGCACGAGATCATCGACCGACGTCGCTTCATAGCCGTGTCGCCAGAAGTGCAGCATCGCGGTGCTGACGAGGTTCTCACGCTTTTCGGACTTGGCTCTGGGCATGCCTCAACACGTAGCAGAACAAACGTTCTATTACAAGTCGAGGATTTCGGTCTGTCTGATGATCGCCGACGCACCAATGGGCTAACGTCCAGCCACGCCACACCGGATGTGGGAGCCGCTGTTGCGAATGGGTCGCCCGGCACACTTGAACATTCGTTCCAAATACCCTATGTCTTGGGTGAGGAGAGGACGAAGTTCATGCCCAGCGAGAAGCAGTTCGACAAGGAAGCGGCATTGGAGCGAGCGCTCCAAGCGTTCTGGGCGCACGGCTTTGAAGGCACGTCGATGCAGGATCTCGTCGACTGCATGGGCGTCAACCGCGGCAGCCTCTATGCGACCTATGGCGACAAGCGAGCGCTCTTCCTGGCGGCGCTCCAGCGCTACGACGGCGACCGCCGGAGGATGTTGGCACATCTGGCAGCGCGGCATGCGCCGCGCGAAGCGATCAGGCAACTCTTCCTCGCATTTATCAAGGATATCGATCCGGACGGCTGCAACAAGGGCTGCTTTCTCACCAATACGGCCCTGGAACTGGCCGCCCACGATCCCGAGATCCGCGCCGTGGTGGCTGCAGCTCAAGGGGATATCGAAGCGTTCTTCAAGCGCATGGTGGTCGCCGGCAAGAACGCGGGAGAGATCGCCGATCAAATCGATCCGCTGGAGGCCAGCCGCACGCTCCTGGCAACGCTGTTGGGTGTGGTGGTTCTTGTGCGCAGCCGCCCTGAGCGTGCGCTGCTGAAGACCATCGTCGACGATGCGCTGCGGCGGTTCGACTGAGTTTTTTTACCCCATTTGGAATGGTCGTTCCATGTGGGTCAACCCCGAGAGAAAGGAACCCGACCATGACGTACAGAATAAAAGATCTGGCATTGCACACCATCGAGACGGCCACGGGCAAGGCAAAGGCACTGCTCCAATCCGCCAAGGAAAAGTTCGGCTTCGTGCCGAATATGTATGGCGGCATGGCCCATGATCCTGGGCTGTTCGAGGCCTATGTGTCGAGCTACAATGCCTTCCGCGCCGACCCGGGTTTCACACCCGTCGAGCAGGAAGTGATTTTCCTGGTCGTGAGCCGCGAGAATGGCTGCACGTATTGCGTCGCCGCGCACAGTTTTGTGGCCGACAAGATGTCGGGTGTGCCAGCCGAGATCACCGATGCGATCCGAGATGGCCGCACCATTCCTGACGGCAAGCTCGCCGCGCTCGCGACGTTCACCGAGAAGATGGTGCTTTCGCGCGGGAATCCGACGGAGGGCGATGTTGCTGCGTTCAAAGCGGCTGGATACAGCGAACGGAACATTCTCGGCATCATTCTGGCCATCAGCATCAAGACGCTGAGCAACTACACCAACCACGTGTTCCATACGCCAGTCGACGCGGTGTTCGCGCCGCGTGCCTGGAAGCAGGCGGCGTAAGACTGCGGCTGGCAGAGGGCATGGCCCCGATGCGGCCGTGCCTTCCTGCCTATCGTACTGAAGCTTGACGTTTACTCTTATCGTTCTATGTCGTCCTGCTGGAAGAATCATTGGGTCACGAAACAATTCGGATGCCAATGTCGTATCTCGTCGGGAGACACAAGGACAGGAGCGACTATTTTAGGGGGATGGACAATGCGCGTAGCTTCGATCTTCATGGCGGTGCTCGTAGCATGCGCAGGGATGGCGTTCGCCGCGGCCGACACGTTCGCGGCGTCGCCCCCTCGATATAAGGCGGTAGCCTTCGACTACTTCGTCATCTTTGATCCAAACTCTGTTGTACCGCAGGTGGAGAAGGTGTTTCCCGGCAAGGGTCTCGAGGTGAGCAAGGCCTGGCGCGGCAAGCTCTTCGAGTACAGCTTCCTGCGGTCGATAACGGGACGCCAGGACGACTTCTTCAAGCTGATCGAGGCGGCACTCGACTACACGCTTGAGGCGATGAAGCTCACGGCCTCACCTGAGGACAAGGGGGCGCTTCTTGAGGCTTATCTGACACTATCGCCATGGCCCGACGCTATCGACGGCTTGAAGAAACTCAAAGCCGCGGGTGTACGCATCATCACAATATCCAACTTCAGCAAAAAGATGCTCACGGCTAATGCGGAGAACGCAGGCATCGTCGATCTCGTCGACGAGCTTCTGAGCACAGAGGTCAACGGCAGCTATAAGCCTGAGCCGCGCGCTTATGAGCTCGGACTCGAGCACCTTGGATTGAAAAAGGAGGAGGTCGCCTTTGCCGCATT
The DNA here is from genome assembly GCA_018830445.1 of Alphaproteobacteria bacterium. Classification (GTDB taxonomy): domain Bacteria; phylum Pseudomonadota; class Alphaproteobacteria; order Rhizobiales; family Hyphomicrobiaceae; genus Filomicrobium. Next base: position 51,569 of record JAHJSN010000037.1, read on the forward strand.
CGGCGGGTGGGACGCGTACGGCGCGAAGAGCTTCGGCTATTCCACCTACTGGGTCAATCGGTTCAATCTCCCGACCGAAAAGCTTGGCATCGTCGCCGACAGCACGTCGAACAGCTTCGCAGGCCTACTTGATTTTGTATTGAAATAGACCAGCCTGCTCGGAGCCTCAGACATGTACATCCCGCCCCACTTCCAAGAAGTCAGCTCTGTTGAGATCGAGGCCATTATCGAGGCAGCTCCTCTGGCCTGCATTGTAGCTCAAACAGTGGAGGGACTGATTGCCAATCATATCCCGTTGCTTGCAGCGCCGGATGGCACGTTGATCGGCCATGTCGCCTTGGCGAATGACATGCACAGGTTGGTCGCCCACGGGCAGGAAGTGCTGGCGATCTTTCGGGGAGACGACGCCTATATCTCACCGAACTTCTATCCCACCAAGCTTGAGCATCACCGCCATGTTCCGACATGGAACTATCAGGTCGTGCATGCCTACGGCGCGATCACGTTCCAGCATGACGAGCACGCAAAACGAGCTGCAGTCGCACTGCTGACACGCAGTCACGAGCGGCGATTGAACGGGAACGACGCCTGGAGGATGGCCGATGCGCCGACCGATTACATGCAGCAGATGCTTGGCAAAATTGTCGCGTTCCGCATCGAGGTGAAAAGGACGCTGGCGAAGTCGAAGCTCAGTCAGAATCGTGAAGAACGCGACTATCTGGGGGCGATAACTGGTCTGCGGGCCTCCGGGCATGGCCCTCTCGCTCAGCGCATGGCGGATCGCTTTTCAAAAATGAGGTGAAGCGACCCTAGAGCATCGTGACTAACGACCGGGTTGATGCCCGACCTTAGTTGCCAGACCTTGACGTAGGCCGCATTAGTCCGATATAGTACTAAAAAATGAGGACATCAGGTGTCGATTCTCGACCGTTCGAATCTCGGGTTCCTGCTGGCGAAGGCGACGCAGCGCTGGAACGAGCATCTCTACGAGCGGTTCTGCGCCGCAGGGTTCCCCGAGGTGCGGCCGTCCTACGGCTCGATCCTGGTGCCACTGTTCGAGGAGGACGGGCTTCGGATCGGCGAACTCGCCAAACGGGCGCGTCTGTCCAAGCAGGCGATGACGACCATGCTGCGCCTGTTGGAGAAGGAGGATCTGGTTATACGACGGCCCGATCCGGAGGATGCGCGTGCCGCCCGCGTCTATCTTACGAGCAAGTCGAAGCGGTTCCGCCCGGTCGCCGAGGCAGTGCTGAAGGAGCTCGATGCGCTGGCGAAGAAGGTGGCCGGCAAGCAAGCGCACGATGACGTCGCCGCGTGGCTGAGGCAATTTATCGAGTTCTGAGCAGAATGGATGTCCGGACATGCTGCGCGGAAAAAGTACCATATCGGACCAACATCAAGGAGACTAACTATGAAGACAAGTACACACACCCTGCCGCTCAGCGCCTCAAAGGCAAAGGCATTCGCATTCATTGCGGATATCGCGAACCTGCCCAAATGGGCGACGGTGTTCTGCAAGGAGCTCAAGAAAGACGCACAGGGCAAACACAAGGTCGTGACGCCGGGCGGGGAGATCTTCTTCCGCATCGCGGCCGATGAAAAGACCGGCACGATCGATATGTTTGGCGGTCCCACCGAAGAGCAGATGGCCTATTGGCCTGCCCGCGTCGTCGAGCGGCCGGGTGCTGGCAGCCTCTTCATCTTCACGGCGATGCAGTACCCTGGCATGACGGACGAAGGGTTTGCGATGCAGTGCGAGAGCCTCAAGGCGGAGTTTGCGCACATTGTCGAGCACGTCGACGGCAAGATGGCTGCGTAAAGCACCATACCCGAACAACCGACGTTCAGTAGAGCCTCGCTTGCGCGGCTCTGCTTTCCCTTGGTGCGCCAGGCATGGCGCGTAGCGCCATGACGGCGCTGTTGGCCGGGGTGGTAGCCGGTCGATGACTTGGAGGTGCCCGTCTGCGTATCGATGGTAGTCCTCTGCGGGCCCTGGGTGATGGGAACCGCTAGCCGAAC
>JAHJSN010000038.1 GCA_018830445.1 Alphaproteobacteria bacterium
CACCGGCTTGCATCTGACACGAGCTTGCGAAGTGTCAGGCAAGAAAGTGTTGACGACGAAACAAGCCCAACACCGGCTTGCATCTGGCACGAGCTTGCGAAGTGTCAGGCAAGAAAGTGTTGACGACGAAACAAGCTCAACACCGGCTTGCATCTGACACGAGCTTGCGAAGTGTCAGGCAACAGAGCGTTGAATAGATCAGCAACGGCAGGCAACAGGACAACAGCAATGCTAGAACAACTCATCCCGATTATCGCAGGTGCAGGCGGCGGAGCCGCAGGCGGCAACATCCTCGGAGGTCTGGTCAAGGGCGGCAGCCGCGGCTCCAACTCGGTCGTCGGCATGATAGCCGGTGTCATCGCCACCTACTTTTTCGGCGACACGCTCGGCCCGATCATCGGCAGCATGGTCGGCACCGGGATGCTGGAGCAGATCCTTGGCGGCCTGCTGACCGGCGCAGGCGGCGGTGGCGCGGGCACGATTGTCTGGAACATCATTCGCGGCATGATGAGCCGCTGAGCGGGCACAACGACCCGATAAAGTAGTCAGGGCGGCGGGAGCAGAACTCCACGCCGCCCTTTCCAATTCCGAGGTATGGACGGTTACGACTTGGCCTTCAGCTTCCGCTCAAGTTTCGCGATGCGCTTTTCCTGTTCGATGGCGTGCAGCGTCAACTCCTCGACCTTCTCAAGAAGCTGCATCGCAAGCGAGGTCACGCCGACCCCCTGTTCCCGCATGGAGTCTGCCGAAGCGATCCCCGGCAGGTGCCGGTTGGCGGCAATGAACTTTTCCACCTGTACGAGCGGTGCAAGCCGATAGTCGGCCGCAAAGACGTGGTCGGCGCCCTTGAGGTTCTTGCCCTTGACCTTGATCTCGCCCGAGCCGCCGACGATTTCCACCGTTGTTTCGCCGTTCGCGTCGTTTGCGCGGATGTTGCCGTCGTGGGCTTCAAGCTCGATCCGGCACACCCCCGACGAGGTGTTCATCATGATGTCGCCGTCGTGTCCGTTGCCGCCGAGCGTGACGTTGCCTTCGCCGCCGTCGAGGTGGATCGTTGACTTGCCCGCATGATCGATAAGCGTGATATCGCCGTCGGTGCCGTTGCCGCCGAACGTGCCGTTGCCTTCGCCGCCGTCGAGATGGACCGTTTTCTTGCCGCGCTCATCGACGAGCACCAGGTCGCCTTCGGCACCATTGCCGCCGAGAATGATGTTGCCGTCTCCGCCATCGAGGTGGATCGTCTGGCGTCCGCGCCCGTTGAGCAACGTGATGTCGCCTTCCGCGCCGCTTCCACCGAGCAGGATGTTTCCTTCACCGCCGTCGAGCGCGATCGTCTGCTTGCCGCGATGGTCGAGCAGCGTGATGTCGCCCTGGCTGCCGTTGCCGCCAAGCGTGATGTTGCCTTCGCCGCCGTCGATGTGGACGGTCTGCTTGCCGCGATCGTTGATCATCGCGATGTCGCCTTCCGCGCCATTGCCGCCGAGCGTGATATTTCCATCGCCACCGTCGAGGTGGATTGTCGGCTTCCCGTACCCGTTGAGGAGCGCGATGTCGCCCTGCGCGCCGTCACCGCCGAGAATGATGTTGGCTTCTCCTCCATCGATGAGCAGCGTCTGCTCCCCGTCGGAGTTGAGCAGCGCGATGTCGCCCTGGCTGCCGTTGCCGCCGGCGATGAAGTTCGAGTTGCCGCCGTCGATCTGGACGCACAGTTGTCCATCGGCGTTGAACATGCGGATATTGCCGTTCGCGCCGCCTCCGCCGAGGTTGATATTGCCGCCTTCGCCGTCGAGTTCGAGGGTCACGTCTCCGCCCTTGCCGCCGAATTTCGCCGACTGTTCAAGCTTGGCCATTGTCCATTCTCCGTTTCACGCATGCGCTGTGAGATCCCACGCCCGGCGCGAAGGACGCCAAGCTGGATCCGTTGCGCCGACACTACCGCAACGCCCCATTCGGTGCTGTGACGGGTCCCGGAAAGGTTAACGGGGGAGAATAGGTATAGGTCTTTACAAAATTTGTGCGAACCGGCTGCCGGCCTGCTTGGCAACACCATAGCTGACCGCAGTGTAGCGCCGAGGAACGCGCGCGGATTTACACCGCATTCCCGGCGCAATCAGCCCCACAGCCGGCCCGATGCGCCGACGATCACCGTCAACAGTCCCAATACGGTATTCGAACCGACGATCTGCCGGATGGTGTTGAGGTTCTTGGCTGCCAGCGGCCAGTCTTTTGCGGCGACGGCCCCACGATAATTGCGGTAGGCAATGAAGTAGAGGAACACGAACAGCGCGATCATCACCAGTCCGGTGAGGTGCATAATGTGCACGTGCATTCCAGCCGAGCCGAAACCGCCGAGATATTCGAACGTGAGGTAATACCCCGTGAGCGGCAGCGCGATGACGGCCATCCAGACCCAGACGAAGAACCGCTCGAATACGTCGTTCCACAGCGTCAGACGCTGTGGCGGCTCGAACTTGCCGAGCGATGGACGCAGCACCGTGTAGGCGAAGAACATTCCCCCGACCCATACGACAGCCGCAAGGGCATGGATTGCGATGGCGATCGGCACAAGGTCGAGCATATCGGAGGCCTTATCTAGTGTTCTGGATCAAACATTTGATTCCCGGGTGGAGGTCGTCAAATGTTTGTCAATCCAGAACACAATCAAAAGGTTGCCCAGTGTTCCGGGCTGACATTGTTCCGGGCTGACATTCAGGTTCCCGGCAGGGAACCATATGTCAGAGTCGGAACACTAGTGTTCTGGATCAAACATTTGATTCCCGGGTGGAGGTCGTCAAATGTTTGTGAATCCAGAACACAACCAAAAGATTGCCAAGTGTTCCGGGCTGACATTGTTCCGGGCTGACATTGTTCCGGGCTGACATTGTTCCGGGCTGACATTGTTCCGGGCTGACATTCAGGTTCCCGGCAGGGAACCATATGTCAGAGTCGGAGCACGAGGTCTGCGAAGTCGCCGAGATTAGCTACGCCGAAACCGGCCAGCGGTGCAAAGCCGGTCCCGCGCCAAGCCGCCTAGCCAGCGAACAATCCACTCAGTCGAAACTCGCAACCAAAATGGGTTGCAACCGCAGCCCCGGTCGCTGCCTGCACTACGCCGACGAGCCCCACACCCTCCACCGTAATGCCGCACAGCCGTGCGCATTCGCGGGGATGACGTTGGCAGGTCTGGTCGCCGCCCTCACCCCTTCTTGACCCTCACCCCTTCTTGACCATCACCCCTTCTTGAAATGCAGGAACCCCCAGGCAAGGCAGCCTTTCTCGCCGGCTGTCACCCAGTTGCCAAGCCCGGTCAGCATCCGCTCGATGTAGTCTTCGCTAACCTTGCCCTGGAGGTTTGCGCGCTGGGCGGCAAGTTCGTCGCGTACCCGGCTGTAGTGCCGGATGAGCTGAGGCGTCTTTTCTTCCCAGGCGACAAGTTCCATACCGTTCTTGTGCGCCGCCTGATGGTAGAACTCCGGCGACCCGAGCGAGTCTAGATGCAGCCGCGCCAGAACCGGCTCCAGGTCGGCATGCCCACAGTTGCCGCTTTCCATCGGATCCGTGAACAGGAATTCGCCGCCGGGTTTCAACACGCGCGCCACTTCCGCCACCACCTGCTCGCGCTTTCCAGAGTGCAGGATCGCGTCCTGCGACCAGACCGCATCGACGCAATCATCTTCAAGCGGGATATTCTCGAACGATCCATCGATCACTTCGACGAGGTGCGCCAGGCCCGCGATTCCGCAGAGTTCGCGGTTCCTCGCGTTCTCCTTTTCGGAAAGGTTGAGTGCCACGACATTGCAGCCGAAGCGTTGCGCCAGATACCGCGCGGCCCCGCCGTAGCCCGAGCCGATGTCGAGGATGCGAGATCCTTCCGTCAATTGCGGCAGCCGGTCGGCGAGCCGTTCGACGGTCCTGCGGCTTGCCGCCGCGATGTCTTCCCGCTCGCTTTGGTAGAGTCCGATGTGGATGTCTTCCCCGCCCCAGATGTGCAGGTAGAAATTATCGGCGTCTTCGCTGTTGTAGTAGTTTCGCGCGGTCTGAACGACTTCCGAATAGCTCTGGCTCAAGACGCCTCGTCCTCTTGCTCGATGTAGGCCTTTTCGGCGACGTGGATGAAGAAATCAGGCTCTTTGTCGCGGAACGTTTCCTGGAAGTCGCCGTAGGTCGTCACGTTCTGGAAGCCGACTTCTTTCATGAGACGCGTCACATAGGCTTTGCGTAGCGGAAACATATTGAGGTGGAACTGCGCACCATCGGCGAATTCATAGCAGAACCGGGCCAGCGTGTCGTCGATGTGTTCGGGATACGCCCTTACATCCTCGCCGCAGTAATAGAAATTATGCGTTGGTTCGACCTGATGGTCGAGCAGCGCGTCGTAGTTGCGCTGGTCGAGGATCAGAATTCCGTCGTGGCGCAGCGTCGCATAGAACTCGGCAAGCGACTTGCGCCGGTCGTTCTCGTTGTGCAGGTGGGTGAATGAATTCCCCAGGCAGATGACGGCGTCATAGAGGTCGTGCACATGCCGGTTGAGCCAGCGCCAATCCGAATGGATGGTGCGCAACATGTGGCCGCGCCCACGGGCATTGTCGAAGGCCTTGGTGAGCATTTCGGTGCTGCCGTCGACGCTGGTCACCTCGAAGCCGGCCTTGGCCAGCATGACCGAATGGAAACCGGTGCCGGTCGCCACGTCGAGAACCTTCTTGGCACCGTGCTGGCGCAGGGTCTCGATGAAGAATTCGCCTTCCGATTTGGCGCGCCGCTCCCAGTCGATCAGCGCGTCCCACTTGTCGACGAAGGATTCAACGTACTCTTTCTTGTAGTGCCCGGTCTCGCGCACTGCGAGCGGGTCGTCCCCGTAGTCCTGTACCAACTTCATGGCCGCAGTTTTTGTCATCGTAGACTCCGGTTAATACGCGCAATGGCGCAAGTATTAAGCGGCTTCATCCGCCCGATACTGTTTGTTTTTAAAGTTTAAGAGATAGTATATCTCTAGGATGTCGAAAGAATTCGACATGAATTCCATCAGTTCATCATCAGATCAAGTAAACCAATCGGCAGAGATCTGAGTGAGTGGTCTGCTGCCTCACCTTGGGCGCCGATGACGAGTGTTATACATCAATTGAAGAATTTCTCAACCGATGTCACCGAATTCTCAGGAATTGTCGCAGGCGTCTGTTTGGGTGCTGTGTTGAACCATTTCGCTAGCGACCGATCCGCCGCCTTGTGGTTAACCTTGCCGGAGGCCACAACATAGTCAGCGGCGCGGCATGCAGGCGAAGTCATCACCCTGGTTGAGCATTCCCGTCCCCAGGGATGGTGCGCATGTGCGCCTTATCTGCTTTCCCCACGGCGGCGGCGGACCCCAGGCCTACCGCAGCTGGGGCGAAAGTCTTCCCCGTTGGATCGAGGTCGTCTGCGTCCAGCCGCCCGGCCGCGGGTCCAGATGGCGTGAAGAAGCCGTGCGCGACATCGGCGTTTTCCGCTCATCTGTCGCCGACGCGCTGGGCGAAATCACAACCGCACCTTATGCGTTGTTCGGCCATAGCGTCGGGGCCCTGGTGGCCTTTGAAGTTGCCCGTGAACTTGAACGCCGAGGTGCCCCATCCCCGCTGCGCGCGTTCCTGTCGGCCTACGAGGCGCCAGATCGTCCGCACAATCGGCAGCAACCCTCACTCTCCAAAGCCGACGATCAGGCATTGTTGGCATACCTCGCCACGCTCGGGCACGAGTCGACCGAGGCGCTTGCGGATGAAGAATTCAAGTCACTGATGCTGGAATCGGTTCGCGCCGACTTCGCGGTCGCCGAAACTTACCGTCACGAGCAGGCAGCACGAATTCGCAGCCCGATCACAGCGCTGGGCGGTGATGCGGATTGCGCCATCCCTATCGATGGATTGGCAGCTTGGCGCCAGCACACCGCCGGCGCGTTTTCTCAAACGTCGTTTCCCGGCGGCCACTTCTATACCGAGAGCGCGCGTGACGACCTGCTCGCGCACATCGCGGACACGTTGCAGGCAGATCTCGACGGCCTGCCGCAATCGCTGCTGTTCGGCACCCGCGAGGTCTACCCGCGCGACGCCTGCCTGCACGAACTCTTCCGCCAGCAGGCGGCAAAGACGCCCAAGAGTGTTGCGCTCATCGACCCGTCGAACCCAACCTCCAGAAGGCTGACCTTTGCTGAACTCGATTCCCAGAGCGATCTGCTTGCGCAGCGCCTTGTTGCTCTGGGCTGCGCCCCTGGGCAGCGGGTTGCGCTCCTGATGGCGCCGTCCGCCGAATTCATGGTTGCCTATCTCGCGGCGCTGAAAGCTGGCGGCGCATATCTGCCGATACCTTCCGCAACGCCGGATGCAGCCGTCGCCGAAATTCTGGAGACGACAAATCCGGTTGCCGTCGTAACAACGGGATCGCGGAGTATCCGTCTTCCGCAACGTTGGCGATGCAGCGACCGATGCATCGAGATGGACCAGGGCTGGGAGGGGCGAAATGCGACACAGCAACTTGCCCGCCTCGACGATGGCCCCGCAGTTGCCCCGGCCGATCCCGCCTACGTCGTGATGACCTCGGGCACGACGGGAAAGCCGAAGGGAATCGTTTGTCCCCACCGCGGCGCGGTCAATTCCTACTGGTGGCGCTACCGCCACCTGCCCTACGCCGACGATGAGCGCGAGGCCTGCAACGTTTTCTTCGTCTGGGAGGTGCTGCGCCCGCTGTTGCGGGGCAAGCCGGCGATCCTCATACCAGACGACGTCATCTTCGATCCGCGCCGCCTGATCGGCTTTCTCGAAAGCCACCGCGTTTCGCGGGTCCTGTTTACCCCATCGCTGCTCGACACCGTGCTTTCCAACGCCGGTGGTGATCTCGGTCGACGGCTGGCGGCGCTGCATACCGTCATCCTCAACGGCGAGGTTGTCACCGTGGCGCTGGCTCGGCGCTTTGCCAATGTGCTGCCCCACGTCAGGCTCGTGAATGATTATTCGATCTCCGAATGCCACGACGTTGCGACCGTCGACATCGACCCGAAGGCCATGGACCGCGCGGCCGGACGACGCTACCTGCCCGTTGGCGGTCCGATGGGCAACGTCAACATCTATGTGCTCGATGAAGCAAGCCAGCCCGTCCCCCGTGGCGTGCCGGGTGAAATCCATGTCGGCGGCGACAGCATCGCTTGCGGCTACCTCGATGCACCAGCGCGCACCGCCGAGCGGTTCCTTCCCGATCCGTTCGCAACGAATACCGCAAACCATGACGAGCCCGCGCGCATGTTCCGCACCGGCGACATGGGGCGGATACTGCCCGGCGGCGAGGTTGAAATTTCCGGGCGTGCCCACTTCATGGTGAAGCTTCGCGGCTATACGGTGGTCCCGGCGGCGATCGAAGCCGAGTTGCGTTCGTTTCCCGATTGCGCCGCCGCCGCGGTTGTGGCCGTTGATGACGAGGACACCGGCCAGCCGGATTATCTGATCGCTTACGTCGTGACCGGCGGCCCGGCAGGCGAACTGGATAGGTCCGCGATTCGCGCGCATCTCAAGGACCGCCTCCCGCCATACGCTATTCCGCGTGATTTCATCGAACTGCCGGTGCTGCCCATCGACCCGGCGACTGGCAAGATCGACCGTCGCAAGCTGCCGCGCCCACCCGCCCGCGCGAAGGTGCTCACGACGGCCGCCCCGGCGAATGCAGCCGATCCGTTTGCCGACCGACTCGCCGCCTTGTGGCGTCGTGTTCTTGGCGTCGAAGCCGTCGCTGCTGACGACAACTTCTTCGACCTCGGCGGGCATTCGCTGCTGGCGGCCGATTTGACGCGGGCCGTCGTCGACGAACTTGGCATCGATGCCGATGTCATAGATGTGTTCGACAAGCCTGTCTTCAAAGCCTACGCGGCAGACCTGCGCTCGAAGGGCCAGCCGGGTCGAATGCTGCGCCCGTGTGCCGTGGCAAGCGACCAGCCGCTATCGCAGTACGGCCCCGCCGACATCGCCGTCATCGCAATGGCCGGGCGGTTTCCCGGTGCCGATACGATCGACGAGCTGTGGCAACTCGTTTGCGACGGCCGCTCCGCCATACGCCGCTTCACAGACGACGAACTGCGCCGCCGGGGTGTGTCCGAACACCTGTTGCGCAACCCTGCCTACGTCAAGGTTGGCGCCATCCTCGAGGACGTCGCGTCATTCGATCCGCGCTTCTGGGGGCTGAGTGAGGCCGAAGCAATCATCCTGGACCCGCAGCAACGCCTGTTCCTGGAATGCTGTTGGCACGCACTTGAAGCTTCAGGCCACCGCCCGGACGACGAGGACGGAAATATCGGCGTTTTCGCCGGTTGTTACCTGCCCGGCTATCTCATCCACCACCTGGGAGCCAACGACTATCTCGATGCCGCCAACCCGGCCAAGTTCCACCTCACCGAGATCGGCAACGACAAGGATTATCTCGCCAGCCGCGTCGCCTATCTGATGAACCTCAACGGTCCCGCGATATCGATCCAGACGTCGTGTTCGACTGGCCTTGTCGCAATCGCCGAGGCCGCCGCCGCATTGCGTGCCGGAAGCTGTCGGATGGCGCTCGCAGGAGCGTCCTCGATCACCTTCCCGCAAGGCGGCTTTGTCAGCGCCGACGGCCACATAGGAACCGGCAGCGGTGCCTGCCGCGCATTCGACGCGTCTGCCGACGGCACCATCCTCGGCGACGGCGTCGGAGTCGTCGTCCTGCGCCGATTGGAAGATGCGCTTGCCGACGGCGACAACGTGCTGGCTGTCATCAAGGGACATGCCGTCAACAACGATGGTGCATCGAAAGCGGGTTACTCCGCGCCGAGCCCCTCGGGTCAGGCAGCCGTCATCAGAAGCGCGCTACGCCATGCAGGAGCAGACCCCGCGACGGTCGGCTACATCGAAGCGCATGGCACCGGAACACGCCTCGGCGACCCCATCGAGGTTCGCGGGCTGAACGAGGCTTACGGAGCCGACCGCGGCAATCGGGGGCAGTGCGCGCTCGGCTCGATCAAGCCAAACATCGGCCACGCGAACATTGCCGCCGGAACAGCGGGTTTTATCAAGGCCGTCCTGGCGGTCAGCCATGGCGTCATTCCTCCGCTCGCCGGGTTCGAGCGCGAGAACCCGGAACTGCACCTTGCCGATACGCCCTTCTACGTACCGCGCGAACGCCAGCCGTGGCGTTCTTCCGACGGCAAGCCACGCCGCGCAGGTATTTCGAGTTTCGGCATCGGCGGCACCAACTGCCACGTCGTGATCGAGGAGGCGCCCGCAGCCGTAAGTGCCTCAACTGCCGATGACACCGCACAGGTCGGCACGCCCCACATTCTGCCGCTCTCGGCAAAGTCCGGGCAAGACCTGGTTGAGCTGGCCAGGAGTTTGGCCCGCTTTCTTCGCGCAAATCCTGGCCTGCCGCTGGCAGATATAGCCGCCACGCTTCAGTCGGGCCGGATGGAATTCGCGCATCGATTGGCTGTTGTCGCGGACAGCCATCAAGCTGCCGCCGAGGCATTTGAACAGCGGGCCGCAAGTGCCTCGCCGTCGTTTCAGGGGTGCGACGCAACCACCGGCTCGCAAATCGATCGCATTGCGAACCGGTGGGAGACGGGCGGCGATATCGATTGGAGGGCGCTGCGCGAAGATCCCCTCATGCGCCGCGTCGCACTCCCGGGTTATCCGTTCGCGCGGGTACGCTGCTGGCCGGAACATGACGTAGCGCTTGTGCGAGACAATGCCGAGGGTTCCATCGCAGTTCGCGAGACGCGCCAGCCATGGCGGCAGATGCTGTATCTACCGTCATGGGCAAGAACCGCGCCGCCGGTATCCGGCCGCCAGCCGTGGCAAGGTACCTACATTTTCCTGTCACCAGCCGATCCTCAGCCGGGGCATGTCGCCGGGCAAATCGAAGACCTGCTGACCCATCCGAACGTGAGGGTGGTCAACGTGCGCACGGACGCAGGTCAGCGCGGTCGCAAGGCCACCATCATGGACCTCCTGGAGCGTGTTTCGACAACCCAAGGGGCTATCCGGATTGTTGATTTCACCGGCATCGGTATCGCTCCGAGGAGTCTCGATGACGGCGTGACTGCAACCGCTGACCTGACGGCATTGCTCTTGGCGCTTTCGCGCCAGACATCAGCGCGCACGATCGAGTATTGGCTGCTGTCCAGTGCCATCCTCAAGGTCCAGGACGAACCAATCAATCCCCTGCTCGCGCCACTTGTCGGTCCGATCCTGGCAGCCTCGCAGGAGAATCCCTCCCTCCAGGCACGCCTGATCGATCTTGAGCCGGAGGGCGCTGGCGAGCGGATGGCAGCAGCCGTCGCCGAAGAGCTTCAAGCAGTCCAGCCAAGAGCCGAACCGGTTCTCGCGCTTCGTGGACGCCACCGCTGGGTGGAACGCTTCGAGCCGTTGGACGTCGCCGACCAGAACCGCGAACGCGGCATGCAAAGGTTGCTGACGGCCAAGGGTCCGCACATCATCACCGGAGGTCTTGGCCGGATCGGTATTGCCCTGGCACGGCGGCTTGCGGTCTCCGGTTGCGATGTCGTCCTCATGTCCCGCCGCAACCTTGAAGAAGCGCAGTCCCTCGTTGCCTCGCAATTGGGCGAATTCTCCGAACGCCTAAGCCTCATCCCCTGCGACGTCGCCGACTCGGCAGCACTACAAGCCGCCCTGTTCGAAATCGGCAACAAGGCAGGCGGCCTTGGCGGGGTTTTCCACGCAGCCGGCGTCGCCGACCTCAAGTATCTCCATGATACGACACGCGGATCGATCGCCGCAGAATGCGCCCCAAAGATCGCCGGGTCCCGCAACCTGCGCCGTGCCATTGCGGCACTGCAAGCGGCAGGGGCTCCTCTCCCGCAGTTCGTGCTGACATTCTCTTCCCTTGCCTCGATCCTCGGCGGGCTGGGAATGGCAGGTTATGCCGCCGCCAACCGCTATCTGGACGCAGAAGTTGCGCAAGCGCCCGAGGCGAACGGGGTGCCATGGATGGCGGTCAACTTCGACGATTGGGAATTCGAATACGGCAAAGAGCAGGTCGCGGCGTATTCGAGCACGCGCAAAGGCCTCGCCATTCCGCCGGCAGATGGCATGGCGATAATTGAAACTCTCCTCGGCACACCCGGCCTGGAACGTGTTGTCGTCTCGGCAACACTCCTCGATCAACGTGTCGCACGCTGGGGCCGTCTTCCAGCCATTGCCACAATCGCTGGGCAGGACATCGAGCCGCGGAGCGTTGCCGCCAAGCAGCTTCACACGTCGATGGCTGGCAAGGCGCCGGGCGACATCTTCGCAATTGTTCTCATGGCCTACGCCAAAGTGATTGGTTCGCGTGACCTTGCGCCGGACTCGAATTTCTTTGATTTAGGAGGCGACAGCTTGTTGGCCGCCCAGTTGGCGATGGAATTGCGCACCATGGTGCCGGACAGCGATGCGGGCGTCGGTGACGTCCTCGACTTTCCGACGCCGCGCCATCTTGCCGAACGCCTGCAAGGCTGCCTTGCCGGCTCTGGCGGACAGCACGGCGACCGAAGCGACGGCGGCCCGATTTGCTCATGGAGCGCATGAATAGGATTTCAAAGTTGAGGAGGCCGTTGGAATGACTGCCACGGTGAAGACATTCGATCTCGATGCAACGTTACCGGACCTTCCGGTGCCGCGTCTGGAAGATACCCTTGCGCGCTATCTTGAAAGCGTTCGTCCGCTGGTCGACGACGCAACCTTTGCCGACGTTGAGGCCGCCGCAGGCGAACTTCTTGAACCTGGCAGCGTCGGCCGCCTGCTGCAGCAGGCCCTCGAGGTTCGCGCAGCCTTGCGCGACAACTGGCTGTCGGGCTGGTGGGAGGATGTCGCCTACCTGAGCTATCCAGAATCCCTCGTGATCAATTCATCGATCGGCATCTCCACCGATGCCCGCTATGCGCCAGGCGACCAGGCCATGCGCGCCGCCCAGCTCACCGGCGGCGCACTTGATTTCTACAAGGCGATCGTCGACCAAACCCTCCCCCCGGAAGTGCAGCGCGATGGGTCGGGCTTCGACATGTCGCTTTTGCAACGGTTCTATGCAACGACGCGCTACCCCGGGACGGATAAGGACCGCATCGCCACATTCGGCGGCGGTCAGAGCCGCCATATCGTCGTCGTGCGAACGCACCGCTTCTATGCTGTCGAAGTCATCGACGAATCCGGAAACCGTCTTCCCGACGGTGACCTGATGGTGCAGTTCCGCCGTATCATCGCCAAGGCCGACGCCGCCCCGCCGGCGCCCGCAGTCGGCGTTCTCACCGCTGCACGGCGCCCCGATTGGGCCGCCGCCCGTGACCGGCTTGCCGCTTCGCACCGCAATCGCCGAACCCTCGACCGCATCGACCGGGCGCTGTTCCTGGTCTGCCTCGATGATGTCCTGTCCCCGACCTTCGAGGATCTGGCGCGTGCCGGCCTCTACGGTCAGAAGGGCAATCGCTGGCACGACAAGAGCTTCCATCTGGTCATCGACCCTCAGGGCCGTTTCACACTTCATGGCGAGCATTCGCCGGTGGATGCGGGCGCCTGGGTGCCGTTGATCGAGGCGATCGGCGGACCGGCCGAGCCGTTGCCCGAGCAGGCCGAAACATCTGAACCTGCCCCACGCGAGCTGACGTGGGACCTGGCGCCCGAAACGGAAGCCGACATCGCCGACGCGGGCGTGCTGTTCGACAATCTGACCCGCGACCTCGATCTGCGCATCGAGAATTTCACGGGTTTCGGCAAGGATCTCATCAAGACGTTCCGCACCGGTCCCGATCCGCTGCTGCAGATGTCCTTCATGCTTGCCTACTACCGCCTCTATGGCCGTCTTCCAAAGACGTACGAGGCGGCCAGCACGCGGATGTTCAAGGGCGGGCGCACCGAGACCATCCGCACCGCATCGAATGAGGCTTTGGCCTTCGTCAAGGCCATGGAGGGATCTGATTACAGCGCCAGTCAAAAGGTCGAACTGTTGCAAGCCGCATTCGCGGAGCATGCCAAGCGCGGCAAGGAAGCCTCCGCCGCCCAGGCCTGCGACCGCCACCTTCTCGGCCTCAGGCTGATCGCACGCGAAGCCGGCTTGAGCGAGCTTCCCGGCTTCTTCAGCCAGGAGATCTTCACGCGCGGCTGGGAACTATCGACGGCGCAACTTCCAATGCAGGTCGGTTTCGTCAATCACTTCGGCGCCGTCTGCCCGGAAGGTTACGGCATCGGCTACATCATCAAGCCGGACCACATCAATATCAACGTGACCAGCTTCCATTCGCATCCGAACACCGACTCGAGCCGTTTTCTCGGCGAGATCACGCGCGCCCTCCACGACATGCGCGCCGTCCTTGAACTCGTGTTGAGGCAGGCAGCCTGATGTCCGGCACTCTCGAAGAACGTACTCATGCCATGCAGCGCTGGGCGCACCTCGATCTGTGCACCGGCATGCGCCGCTTCATCGCCGAGGTCGAAGCGGTATATGCCGGCATCGACGAAGCCCAGCCGATTGCTGGTCAGCGCCGGACGTATGAGGAGATGGCCCAACGCTTTACGAGGCGCCGCCCGGCAGGCGTGCGCACCCGCGATACGTTGATCGCGCTTGGTTCACCCAATCCGTTGCGCGTGCGTTTTTACGAGCCGGCTGACTTGCCGGAGGGTCCGGCACCGGCACTCATTTATTTTCACGGGGGTGGGTTTGCGCTCGGCTCCATCGAGAGCCACGACTGTGTGGTTGCCGAACTGGCTTTGGCGACGTCCTCGGTTGCAATCAGTGTCGATTACCGGCTGGCACCCGAGCACCCGTTTCCCGCTGCTTTCGACGACGCCTTCGGGCTCTGGGCGCACCTGTCCGCGCATCCCGCCAGCTTCGGTATCGACCTGACACGAACCGTGCTTGCCGGCGACAGTGCGGGTGCCGCTCTTGCGGTCGCGGTATGCCTGGAAGCCCGCAACAAGCGGCTCCCCATGCCCGCCGGCCAGTTGCTCATCTACCCCGCCTTGTCGGCCGTCGGCGGTCTGCCGTCCTATAGCGACAACGCTATCGCTCCGATGTTGACCACGCCGGGCCTCGCTTATTTCTGGCGCCTTTATACTGGCGGCGGCGAGGCGGCACTCGACCCGCGAGCGGCGCCCTTGGCGGCAAGTGACTTCAGCCGATTACCGCCCGCCTACATCGCAACCGCCCGCTACGACCCTTGCCGCGATGACGGCGCCGTTTATGCCGACAGTCTCCGCAACGCGGGTGTGCCGGTCGAATACCGCTGCGCAAACAGACTTGCGCATGGCTATCTGCGCGCCCGTTCGCTCAGCCCTGCCGCCGCCGCCGAGTTCGCCGCGATGTGCGAGGGCGCACGCGCCATGCAGCGGCGCGCCGGAGATCTCCTCGCGCCCCGTGATGCGGCTTGATCACTTTGACTTGAACGGCTATCGGCCGGCCGCGTGCCGGACTACCATCACCGTTCGATAGATCTGCAGGAGACAGAGCCATGAGCTGGCAGCCATGTGACGAGCCGAAAGCCACTCCTCACGACGACCCTTCGTTCGGGGACCGACAATCCGTCGATCTCATCGAAGAGGTAATCGTGCCGCGCGCCCGCGACCTTGGCGGCTTCGAAGTGCGCCGCGCACTACCGGCCGCCGGCCGCCAGATGGTCGGACCCTTCATCTTTTTCGATCAGTTCGGTCCGTCTGAGTTCCTGTTGGGCGAAGGAATTGACGTTCGGCCGCATCCCCACATCGGGTTATCGACGGTCACCTACCTCTTTGATGGCGAAATCATCCACCGCGACAGCCTCGGCACGCTCCAGCCGATCCGCCCCGGTGAGTTGAATTTGATGAGCGCCGGGCGTGGCATTGTCCACTCCGAACGGTCCGGAGACGACGAGCGCCGGCAACGCAGCCGGCTGTTCGGAATCCAGGCCTGGGCCGCATTGCCGAAAAGTCACGAGGAGCAGGAGGCGAGTTTTTCGCATATTGCGGCGGCAGATCTGCCGCGCATTGAAGGCGAAGGCAAACGCGTAAGCGTGGTGATGGGCTCCATGTACGGGCAGGTGTCGCCGGCCGATTTTCCTCACCCGGCATTCTACTGCGAAGCCGTACTGGCGCCCGGTGCGGTCCTTCCAGTCGACGCGGATTACGACGAACGGGCTGTATTCATTGTATCCGGCCAGATCGATATCGCCGGCGAAACATACGAAGCCGGTCGCTTGCTGATCCTGAGGCCCGGTGACCGGATATCGATCCTGGCCACGTCGAACGCACGCCTCATCGTGCTGGGCGGAGAACCGATGGATGGCCCGCGCCACATTTGGTGGAACTTCGTATCTTCCTCCAAGGATCGCATCGCCGCAGCCAAGGAGGATTGGCGCCAGGGACGCTTCGATACAGTTCCAGGCGACAGCGCGGAGTTCATTCCGCTACCCGATTGACGGAGCTTGCAGCAGGCACTCGCTGCGTCAAGGTGGAGCTACAAGTTGAAGCATCGGCGACGATCTGTCGGCTGCGGAATTAGGCCGTCCCCCAATAAAATCTCTACGCGAAGTTGCAGTTGCGCTATTTTAATCGCGCGCACCCGATACGATCTTGACGCGCAATGAACCGGAAAGCTGCCGCCGACGCGGCTACAGGGCCTTCACAAAGCATGCGAGAACTCAGCTACGTGACGCCCACCGACCCTGCGTGGAAAAGGTGGCTGACGGCCACCATCGAAGACGTTTCCGGGCGCCGCAAGATCCTCCCGTACTACCTGAAGTGGCGTCGCGAGTATGTCGGCAGGTCGCAAACCATGATGCGCGATGGGCTCGACCTGATCGACGTCGACCTCAATATCCGCTCGGTCGCACCCTGGCCTCCGAAGATATCCGACGGCCTCCCCCTTGTAATGATCGCCAATCACCCTTTCGGAATCGGCGACGGCGTTGCAGCCCTTTCGCTCGCAGAAGAACTGGGCCGGCCGTTCCGGGTGCTTATCAACAACGACCTGATGCGCATCCCCGAGGTTCGCCCCTACGCGCTTCCGATCGATTTTTCCGAGACCCGCGAAGCCGTCGACATGAACTTGCGCTCGCGCGCCGAAGCCCGCCGCCTGCTGCGGGAAGGCGTCACCATCATCGTCTTTCCCGCCGGCGGCGTGGCGACTGCCCATAACCCCTTCGGCAAGGCCGAGGAACTGCCCTGGAAAACGTTTACAGCCCGCCTCGTGCAACTCGCGGAAGCTTCCGTCCTGCCGGTGTTTTTCGAAGGCCAGAACAGCGTCCTGTTCCACGCCGTCAGCCGCCTGTCGCTGACGCTTCGGCTGTCCTTGCTGGTTTCCGAATTCCGCTACATGCCGGGGTCCACCTTCAACGTCCATGTCGGTGGCGTGACGCCGTTCGCCGCCATTCCGAACCGCACCAATCGCATGGAGTTGACGCGGGAACTCTATCTGCTGGTGCGCCGCCTCGATCCGGATGCAGCCGGCAAGTCGGATGCCGAGTTGGAGCCGACCCCACCCGACAAGCGCCCGGCCTATCCTTGGGATTGATTCAGTCGCCCGCCCCGGCCGAATTGTCCGGACCGACGCTTGGCTCGGACAGGCCGATGGTTGAAACGCGGCGCGCCGGTCAGCCCTGCTCGATGGGAAGATCGTTTTCAGGCAGGCCCCATTCGGCCCAGCTTCCGTCATAGACGCTCGTGTCGGGGTGCCCGATGGCGGCAAGCGCCAGCGCGACGATCGAAGCCGTGACGCCCGAACCGCAGGTGTTGGCGATCGGAGCATGCGCGTCGATTCCGGCTGCTGCTAGCGCGGCATCTATTTCCGCTTTCGACTTGAGCGTGCCGTCGGAATTGAGAAGCAACCCGTAGGGGAGGTTTTTTGCGCCCGGCATATGCCCCTTGAGCAGCCCCGGTCTCGGTTCATCCGCCTCACCGGCGAACCGCGCGGCCGGCCGGGCATCGACGATCTGCGTTCCACCCCGCTCGACATATCCCTTGATGTCATCGACATCGGCAACGAGTGCCGCGTTGACCCTCGGCGTGAAATGCTTCGGCGAACGCTTTGTCGCCGGCCCGTCCTCGAGCGGGCGGCCTTCCGCTTTCCACTTCTTCAGGCCGCCGTTGAGAACAGCGACATCGTTATGGCCCATCACCCGGAACGTCCACCAGCAGCGCGCGGCGGAAAAAATGCCGGCCGCATCGTAGACCACGATCCGCACCCCGTCGCCGATTCCCATTTCTTTCATCCGACTGGCGAACTTGACCGTCGACGGCAGCATATGCGGCAGGTCGCTCTTTTCATCGGACAGTTCGTCGATGTCGAAGAACTGGGCGCCGGGAATATGCTCTTTCAGGAATTCCTCGCGACCGCTTCGCTGTTGCGTCGGCAGATGCCAGGAGGCATCGAGCACGACCACGTCGGGTGTCGCGAGATGTTTCTCGAGCCAGTCTGTCTCGACCAGGACGTCACGGCCACTCGTTGTCACGCTGAAAATCCTCCCGACGTTTTGTTCCTAGTGTTCTGGATCAAACATTTGATTCCCGGGTGGAGGTCGTCAAATGTTTGTGAATCCAGAACACAATCAAAAGGTTGCCTAGTGTTCCGGGCTGACATTCAGGTTCCCGGCAGGGAACCTTATGTCAGAGTCGGAACACTA
>JAHJSN010000039.1 GCA_018830445.1 Alphaproteobacteria bacterium
CGGCAACCACCTTGACGAACTTCTGAAAGCAGAGGGTACTAGTAAAATATTGAATCTAGTACCGCTTTTCGATCAGAAGTCCCTGAGAGCGGTTGACTGATGCGACACAGGGACTTCTGATCGGCGGTACTAGTGTTCCGGGCTGAGTGTTCCGGGCTGACATTCAGGTTCCGGGCAGGGAACCATATGTCAGAGTCGGAGCGCTAGGGGTGGCACGCAAGTTGCAGGGACGACCGGGCAACATCAACGAACGGGTTACTGCATGAACTCCGCTGCTCTTGATCTCGCTCCCGGTACCGGTTTCGGCATATTCGCCAAGGCCCGGGTGGAGACTGCCGTCGTCGCCCCGGCCACTCCGGTGGAACTCGAAATTCTCACATCTCGACGCGACTTCGATGCACTCGAAGGCGAATGGACCGCTCTGTATGAACGCGCCGGCAGACCCGGAAATCCGTTCCAATCCTTTGCCTGGAGCTGGCACTGGGCTAACAACTTCCTGAAAAAACCGACCGCAACAGGTCGCACCAGCGAATTGTTCATCGTCACCGGACGCAAGGCCGGGCGCCTCACCATGATCTGGCCGCTGGTCCGTCAACGCACCGCCGGACTGAAAACGCTGACCTGGCTCGGCCAGCCTGTGACCCAGTACGGCGACGTCCTCGTTGAAGGCGACGATGCACTGGCGCAGATGCGCCAGGCCTGGGCCCACATCCGCGCCAACGCCAAGGCCGATGCCATCACGCTCTACAAGGTGCGCGACGATGCCGCCGTCGCACCTTTGCTGTCCGAAATCGGTGCGGTCCTGACCCACAAGGATCGTGCACCTTACGTGGACATGTCCCAATCAGGTACGTTCGAGGACTATGCTCAGCAACGCTACTCGAAAAAGCGCAGGAGCTACTTACGCCGTTATCGCCGGCGCTTCGAGGATCTGGCTGAGGTTCGCACCGAAGTATTGCCGTCAGGGACCAAGGCACGCGCGGTGACCGAAGAACTCCTGCGATTCAAGCAGGACTGGATGCAGTCGAGATCCGTGCTTTCCCGCGCCCTGAGTGATCCGCGAACCAGCCGCTTCTTCCTCGACACTGCTGCTGATACCGAGCGCCAGACCGGTTGCCGCATATCGGCGACCCACCGCGGCGACGAACTGATCGGCGCCAATCTGACTTACGTCGCCAAGGGCCGCGCCATAGCCCACGTCATCACCTACAATCTCAAATACGACAGATGGAACCCGGGCCATCTGACGACCTATGAAGGCCTCGAAGCCTGCAAGGCCGAAGGCATCGATGTGTTCGACTTCATGGGACCATGCGCGCCATTCAAGCTGGAATGGTCCGACGGCACGGTGGACGTCAACGACTGGGCCGTCCCTCTGAGCGTGAAGGGCACGCTCTGGGCGCGGATTTATCTCGGCTTTGCCAGAGACCGTCTCAAAGCCGCTCATCAGGCGCTGCCGTTGTCGCTGAAGAAACTTACCTCCCCTGCACTTTCTACAGTGCTCACGGTCGGCTGAACCGGTTGCCTACCCTCTGGCATCCGGTCTGAACGGCCCGCCATCAACGAAGCGAGGGTAATGCCCTCGCTTCGCCTGTTCAGTCGCTTCGGTGCTGCTATTTCACGCCGAGCTTTTTTTGCAGGTTTGACGACGAGGTTGTGTACTGGAACAGTAGCTTCTTATCCGGATAAATATAGCGGTGGGCCTGCTGTGCCATCAGCGCCCCCTCGTGGAACCCGGACAATATAAGCTTGAGCTTGCCCGGATAGGTATTGATATCGCCGATCGCGAAGATACCTTTCTCGCTGGTCTCGAATTTCTCCGTATCGACCGGGATGAGGTTTTCTTCGAGGTTGAGCCCCCAGTTCGCAATCGGTCCAAGCTTCATCGTCAGCCCGAAGAACGGCAGCACCCTGTTGATTGGCAGCCGCTCCTCGCCTTCCTTGGTCTTGACCGTAACCCCTGCGAGGTTCCCATCACTTCCATCCAGACCGGTCATCTGGCCGATCATCAACCGCATCTGACCGGACGCGACGAGCTCCCGCATTTTTTCGACTGAGTGAGGCGCCGCGCGAAAGTCGTCGCGACGATGCAAAAGCGTCAGCGAATTCGCAATCGGCTGCAGGCTGAGCGTCCAATCGAGTGCGGAATCCCCGCCGCCGACGATCAGGATGTCCTTGCCGCGGAAGTCGTCCATGCGACGGACCGAGTAGAACACCGACGTTGCCTCGTAGGCCTCGATTCCTTCGAGTGGCGGCCGCTTCGGCGTGAACGACCCGCCGCCGGCTCCGATCACCACGACCTTGCAGAGGAATGCCCTGCCGACGTCCGTCTTCAGCAGGAAGCGACCGTCAGCCGTCTTTGTCAGTTCGTCGACACGCTCGTTGAGATGGAACATCGGATCGAACGGCTTGATCTGCTCGATCAGCCGGTCCGTCAGTTCCTGGCCCGTCACCACCGGAAGACCCGGAATGTCGTAGATCGGCTTTTCAGGATAGAGTTCCGCGCACTGTCCGCCGATCTTGTCGAGGATGTCGATCAGATGGCATCTGATATCGAGCAGCCCGAGCTCGAACACCGCGAAGAGACCGACAGGCCCGGCGCCGATAATAACGACATCGGTCTCGACCGGCGCTCCCGCGGACGCATTGTCAGACCCGTTCTCAGCCCCGTTCTGAGCCCCGTTCTGAGCCATGTCCATGAGAAACCATCCCTATCATTGCGCTTCCGGCGCGAAGCCATGAAACACCAGCAAACCTTGCGGTGCAAACTTTCCCGCCCCGCAACCGCTGGCACCCAATACCAATCACGCGGCAACCACGGCGGTCGCCATAAACCGTGCCGCCAGCCTCAGAACTGCTTGGCCGGCACCTGCACGATCAACCCGTCAAGTTCATCGGTGACCTTGATCTGGCAACTCAGCCGGCTTTCTTCGCGCACGTCGAAAGCGAAATCGAGCATATCCTCTTCCATTTCGGACGGACTGCCGGTCTTTTCACGCCATCCGTCGGCGACATAAACGTGGCACGTAGCGCAGGCGCAGGCGCCGCCGCATTCGGCTTCGATTCCTGGAACATCCGAGAGTTTGGCTGCTTCCATGACCGTCTGGCCGACCGTTGCATTGACGATCTGCCTGGTCCCGTCAGGCTGGATGAATGTGATTTTTGCCATCTGCGGCTTTCGGCTCCCTAGTGTCCCGGATCGAACGACTGATCCCTTGCGTGGATCGGCAAACGTTCAAGGATCCAAACAAAGCACAAACAAAGATTTGTCTGGCGTTACGTGCTGGCGCGAAGCTACCCGGCCGGGCATCAAGCGTCAGTTTCGCAACACCAGCGTCCATGCAGCACCGCTGCGATCGCCCTCAAGCCCAACCACGGGCCGCGCAGGCACCTGGAAAACAGCGCATCGCTGCAGTCTCCGCCGCTCCAAGCGACCGACACTTAGACGCGCATCGGGCAAGCATCAAGCCCGCTCAATGGCGCAGGTGCGCAATCAAGCGCAAGGCGGTGGAATTTCCGGAAAGATTGACCGGCGCTGACCTGCACCGGATTCGCGCCAGGCAATCAGCCGATCTCTGCCAGGGTCAGCGTAGCGACATCAGCCACCAGTTCGGCCGAGGCCGCCCGCGCTTCCGGCGTATCCGAACTCCGCTCAGCACTCTCCGCGGCACGCCCTAGCCGGAAGGCTCCGACGGCTCTCGCCGTTCCTTTGAGCGTGTGGGCCGCCATCGCCCATGCCGCCTTGTCCCTGCAACAATCGCGAAGCGTTCCCACCGATGAATGAACTTGATCGCGGAAAAGCTCCAGGACTTCGCGTTGTAGCTCCATATCATCGAGAGTGTACCGCCGCAGATGCGCCAGATCGAGCAGCGCCGGTTGGTTTTCCACGGCAGGCTCGAGCGATTTCGATTCGACGATCGGCGATTGTGCGAACATTTCGCAAACTCCCAGCGGCCATTGTCATCAAGAAACCCACAGGCTGGATGCCCGGAGTTTCGATGGCACCATCATCTCACGACCAGAGAAACATCCCGTGAACCGCCGCCGTCCAATTTTTCCCGATGTTGACCTATTAAATTAACAATTTCCAAAACTTCCACGCAGGCAGCGTCACGGTTTTGCCGTCAAGCTCGCCTAACGCTGCCATGGGGTGCAAACACCGGCTACTGGGGGACGCTCCGGCGTCTGATTGAATTGGCGTCGGAAAACGCAAACAAGCGTTTGAGCTAACGCCACGGTTCGGATTAACATCCCATTTGTGCCAGCAGGGGAGAATCCGGCACAACTTCGGACGGGTGGATGGCTCAAGACAAGAAGATCTCAGACGATAGCGACTCAGTCTTTGCAGCGACGGGAACCGATGGGGGCCCGCGGCCGCCGAGCCTGAACGCGCGCTTGGCCGCCACTTCGACCTCTTCGTCGGAAGACTTGGAGCTTACCGCTGCCGCTGGCCGCGACTCCGACCCGCGGACAGCACAAATTGCGATGGGGACCTTACCCCCGCCTTTGCCGTCCTCTTCGACGGCGACAGCCGGCGTGGCACCGCCGCCGATCCCTCTGGCCGGCACTCCCGCACCCGCCAGTCCGGCAACCCCCGCCACTCCAGCAGCCAAAGACAGCCTACCTTCCAGCAATCTTCCCGGCGGGTCGACAAAGTTCAAGGCAAGCAAATCCCCGGGCCGCTCCAAACCCGCCGAACCCAAGCTGTCGATCGGCAGGCCAGCCAAGTCCGGCGCGACCGAAACCGCCCGGCCGGCAGCGCCGACTCTCGACTTTTTCGCCAAACTTCAGGCCGAGGCCAAGAGCAAGAAGGCTGCTGCGTCCCCACCTGCTCCTGCCTATCCGGACGAGGAGCCCGATGAGGCTGCCGGGTCCCCTGATCCCATTCATCCGGCCGAACCCGCCGAATCGATAGAGCCGGCTGAATCTGGCTCGTCGCGACCTGCCCGCCACGCCCGCCGCGAAGCCCGCCGCCGGCCCGCCGGCCCGGTCCGCGAGCGCCTGGCCGCAAACGACGACGCCCCCTCGATCGGCGGGCTGATCTACGCACTTCAGCAGAAACCATCCACGAAGCCATACCAATATGCGGCCATCGGCAGCATCGTCTGGGCGCTGCTTGGGACCCTCGCGCTCTGGCTTGTCCTCTCCGCC
Organism: Alphaproteobacteria bacterium; assembly: GCA_018830445.1. Taxonomy (GTDB): domain Bacteria; phylum Pseudomonadota; class Alphaproteobacteria; order Rhizobiales; family Hyphomicrobiaceae; genus Filomicrobium. The sequence goes on from JAHJSN010000039.1 coordinate 5,152, forward strand.
GAAGCGGACCCCTACGCCGCGTTGCTCCAGAAGCCGACCACCTTCTTGATGCTGACCGCAGTATTGGTCCCTATTCTGGTCTTCTGGTTCCTCGCGTTGCTGGCCTCGCGATCCGACGAGCTGAGCCTCAGATCCTCGACGATGGCCGAAGTGGCAATCCGGCTCGCCGAGCCCGATCGCCTCGCCGAACAATCGACGGCCTCGCTCGGGCAGGCCGTGCGCCGCCAGGTCGGTTTCATGAACGACGCGGTCAGCCGCGCGCTGGGCCGGGCAGGCGAACTTGAAGCCCTGGTCCATAACGAGGTTTCCGCCCTCGAACGTTCCTACGAAGAAAACGAACGCAAGATCCGCGGCCTCATCCAGGAACTGTCGGGCGAACGCACAGCTCTTTTGAGCACCAGCGAAGACGTTCACACCACTCTTAAGTCGCTTGGTTCGGAAGTCCCCGCACTCATCGAGAAGCTCTCCAGCCAGCAGCTCAAACTCGCTCAGATCATCGAAGGCGCCGGCGAAAACCTGACCTTGCTTGAAACCTCGCTGTCGCAAGGCGCCCGTCATATCGAAAGCTCGATCGGCAACCGCACCGAACAACTCCAGTCCGTCCTGGAAAACTACACAGGCGCCGTCGATGGCGCACTGCAGGCGCGCACCGAGCAAATGCATTCGATGCTCGCCGACCACACCCGCGAGCTTGGCTCCACGCTTTCCCAGACGGCCCAACACCTTGACAAATCGCTCGGCGGGCACAGTTCGCATATCCGCAACATGCTCGAACACCACACCGGCCGCATGGGCGAAACGCTCAGCGACACCACCGGTCAGATGCAGGGCGTCCTTGAAACCTACACCACCGCCCTTGCCGAAGCGCTCGCCAACCGCACCGAGGAAATGCAGGAAGCCTTCGAAGGCTACATGCTCACCCTCGACACCTCGATATCGAACAGGACCGACAACCTGCAATCGGTGTTCGAAGCCTACGCCCACGCCCTCGACACCACATTGGCAAGCCGCGCCGAAGCGCTCGACAGCCAGCTCGTGGCACGCACCCGTGCCCTCGATGACGCCTTCAACGACCGCCTGCGCCTGTTCGACGAAACCATCGTACGGACCACCTCGGCCATCGACGAAGCCGTCGGCGAGAAGGCCGTCGCGCTGACCACCGCCCTCGATTCGCACGCCAAGAACTTCCGCGATACGCTGACCCGCCAGACCGCCGAAATCGACGATACGCTGACCAACGGCATCTCCGCCGTGCGCCGCTCCAGCGAGAACGTGACGCGCCAATCGCTCAAGGCGATCGAGGGTCTCGCCAGCCAATCCGAGATGCTCAAGCGCGTTTCCGAAAACCTGCTCGGCCAGATCAATTCGGTCACTACCCGGTTCGAAAGCCAGGGCCAACTCATCATGAAGGCCGCCAGCACGCTGGAAGCGGCCAACTACAAGATCGACTCCACCCTCAAGAAACGCCATGTCGAGCTGTCAGGCACCTTGAACCTGCTATCCGACAAGGCCGACGAATTCTCCCAGTTCATCGAGGGCTATTCGACCAACATCCAGGACCAGCTCCTGCTCGCCGAAAACCGCGCCAAGGCCGCCGCCGAGGATCTCCGCCAGGGCTCCCAGTTGCATCAGCGCGAGACCCTTGCCGACATCGAACGCTTCCGCACCGAAGCCAGCGAGCAAAGCCAGCGCGCCCTCGCCGATCTTCGCGACAACTTCTCGCATGTCTCCGATGAAGTCACATCCCAGTTCGGTAACCTGTCGACGCGCTTCGATGAAACCTCCGGAGAAGTCCGCGAGCGCGCCCGCGAGGCTGCCCGCGCCATCGAGGAAGAACAGGCCCGCATCTCCGAAAAACTCCAGAGCATCCCAACCACGTCGCGCGAGAGCGCCGAAGCCATGCGCCGTTCGTTGCAGGATCAGCTCAACGCACTCGAAGAGCTTTCACAGATCACCAGGAAGGAAGCCCGCAACCGCGACATCGCCGAACCGGTCCGACCGAACGAGCACGCCAGAGCCCCCGCCCAGATTCCCGCAGGCCCGTCGTCCCTGCGTGACGGCTATGACCGCGAGGCTCACCAAAAGGACCGCTCAGAAACCGACCGCCAGCTTTCCAGCCTGACTTCGAGCCTCGCCCGGGAACTTCATTCCCGGCCGCTGCGCACGACGACAAAAAGCTCCAGCGCGGCCACCGGTCCTGCGCCGAGTCAGCCGGATGCTCCCAAGAGAACGGGCAGCATCGGTGCGCCGGCCAGTCAGCGTCCCGAGCGTTCCGCATCCACCGCACCGAACAAGGCCGCGCCGGCGCCGTCAGCCTCCCCGGCCAACCCTGCCCGCCCGCAGAATCAAGCCGCCATCGACCCCCGCAACGGCGATGGCTGGTCACTTGGCGATCTCCTGAAGCGCGCGTCATTCGACGACGACTCCGGACCCGATGCGCCAGCCCAGCCGCACGCGCAGTCCAATCCGCAGCCTCAGGCATCTTCCCAAAACCAGGCGCCGCCGGCGCGAAATGCGGCAAGCGGAGCCCTGCCCGACGTCTCGCTGATGGTGCAGGCAATCGATCCGGCAACCGCCGACGAAATCTGGCAACGGCTACGCTCCGGCCAGCGCGGCATCATGGTCGCGAGCCTCTATCCCCAGAACGCCCGCGCCGCCTTCGACGAACTGACCCGCCGGTATCGCAGCGAGCCGCAATTGAACGACGCGATCAACCGCTTCCTGTCCGACTTCGAACATAAGATCAGAACCGCCGAGAGCACCGATACGACAGGCCGGCTCGTCCAAAGCCAGCTGTTGTCCGAAATGGGCCGCGCCTACCTGTTCCTGGCCCACGTCAGCGGGCGGCTCGACTGATCGGAAGCCTGCGCAGCCGCTGGCGAGGGACTGTGTCTGCACTGTTTCTGCATCCGGCGCTCGCGGCAACGGCATCCCTGGCGCCAGCCCGGAGCAAGCAGACATCAGGCGTTGCGTCTCGCGCAGCCAATCCGCGTCGACCCGGCAAACCGTTGAAGGACTGACGTGGACCGCGATGCCCGCCCCGACCCGCACCGAAATTGAAATCACCGGCATCCGCATCGAGACGTGGCCGCTTTTGCGCCCCTTCGTCATCTCCCGCGGCGCCAAGACGGAAGCCCGTGTCGTCGTCGTCGAGGTCCGCGCACGCGGCACAACCGGCCGCGGCGAGTCGGTTCCCTACGCACGCTATGGCGAAACGCCGGAAGCCGCCTGCGAACTCCTTCGTCGGCACTGGCCGCTCGACTGTCAGGCTTTGCAGAACGTCATGCCGCATGGCGCGGCCCGCAACGCACTCGACTGCGCGCTGTGGGACCTCGAGGCAAAGGTCCTTGACCAGCCTGCCTACGCACTCGCCGGCCTCCCTGCGCCGAAGCGGGCACAGACCTGCTTCACAATCAGCCTCGGAACTCCCGGCGACATGGCGCGCCAGGCTTCCGAAGCCGGCAATCTTAGGCTACTGAAACTCAAACTCGGCGGTGACGGCGATGACGAACGCATGCGCGCCGTGCGGGCCGCGCGCCCCGATTGCCGCCTGGTGGCCGATGCCAACGAAGCCTGGAGCGAAAACGATACGCCGCGACTGCTCGCCATTGCCGCCGAACAGCGTTTCGAAATGATCGAGCAGCCGCTTCCAGCCAACGCGGATGCCGCGCTGGCATCGCTCCCGCGTCCGCTTCCCGTTTGTGCCGACGAAAGCGCCCACACCAGCGCCGACTTGAAATACCTCGCGAACCGCTACGATGCCGTCAACATCAAGCTCGACAAGGCCGGTGGACTCACCGAAGCCCTGAAGATGACCAACGAAGCCCGCCAAATGGGATTCAAGGTGATGGTCGGATCGATGGTCGCAACATCTCTTGGAGCTGCTCCCGCGATGTTACTGGCCGGTTCGGCCGACTGGCTCGACCTCGACGGGCCGATGCTCTTGTCCCGCGACCGTGCCGACGCGCTGCAAATCGTCGACGGCTGGATCGAGCCGCCGCTGCGCGCACTTTGGGGCTAACCTAACGCCGTTTTGCCGGCCTTGCCGGGCCGCATCCGATTCGGCTCATGACGTTCCCGCCATCGCCCGCACACCAATCCTTTGCACCGCCAGCCCGGCTGCAAGCCCGATAGCTGCCGCCCCCGCCATCAACAGATACGTCGAGCCCCCCAACGCCGGATAAAACGATCCCGACAACAGCGTCGCCGCGCCCATGGCAACGCCCATCGCGATCGTCGCGTAAAGTGCCTGCGCCGTCCCGGCCAAGCGCACATCCACCGATTCCGAAATGAACCGGATCGCCGCCAGATGCGACGCGCCGAACGTCAAGGCGTGCAACGTCTGCAGCAGGAACAATGCCTCGATGCCTGGATCGAATGCCATCGCACCCCAGCGCACCACGGATGCAACCGCCCCGGCGATCATCAATTGCACCGCCGAAACCTTTCGGAAAATCTCCCGTGACCACGCAAACAGCCCAACCTCGGCGAACACGCCAACCGCCCACAACACGCCGATTATTTCGGTCGGCACGCCCTGTCGCGACCAGTGTATCGATCCGAACGCATAATACGTCGCATGCGCCGCCTGCACCGTACCGCAGGCAATGAGCACCAGAATGAAGGCGGGTGATCGTATCAGCCCGGCCACGGCCGCAAAGTCGAGCGACCTCTCTGGCGCGATTATCGCTTCGTCCACACCACCTGTCCGCGCATCTGCCGGCAATTGCGTGCCACCCGGACGCTCACCCGGCGGCAGTAGCATCCCGGCAGCTGCCGTCGCAACGCAACCGGCAAGCACCAGCCAAATCACGATCCCGATCCCCAATTGACCGACGAACCACGCCGCCGCCGAACTCGCCGCAATGAACGTCAGCGATCCCCACAACCGCATTCGCCCGTAATCGCAGCCATTGAGCCTCACCCCGCTGACCGCAATCACCTCCGCAAGCGGCATGATCGTTGTCATCGCCAGCGACAGCCCCACTGCCGCCGCCAGCATCGCGTAGAACCCATCGAGCTGACTGAGTAGCGCCGCCATCGCCACTGCGACGATCGACAATCCGATAATGAACGCCCTGTGTCGGCCGCTCTTGTCGGCCACAAAAGCAATCGTCGGCGAGACTGCAACACGCAGGAAATAGGGAACTGCCACGACCAGCGAGATCTCTGCTGCACTGAGCCCCCGCCACTCCAGCCAAAGCGGAAGAAACGGCAGATGCACGCCATAGATGAGGAACAACGCGCCGAAGAATGTCCCGACCCGCACTCCGTAGCTAATCGGCGATCCGGCAACGTGTCCGGGATTGATCGGCATGACGGCACCTGACTGAGTAAGGAAAAGTGCAACTGCGGCTCGCGCAGCGGCACGGGCCGCGCCGCGGAGCCGCCCTGCCCTGTGGCGGCGTCTCCGACCTTCGGGTGTCGATCGTTCGGCCGGACTACCATTAAGCAGCGATCGCAGAATCGTGACCTCGGCAAAGCCCCGTGCTCTGCTTCAGTGCTTCAGATCTCGAGCCGACCATCTAGTGTGGCGTCGCGCCTAAATCGGTGTGCTGGCCGCAACCGCTGACGATTTAGGCGAGACATGAAGGCCACTAGCGAAAACAATGGATTAGTGTGGCGTTCAGCGCGCCTCAATTGACAACTCCTCTGCGGCACCAACAGGTCAATTAAGGCGCGACGCCACACTAGTGTTCTGGATCAAACATTTGATTCCCGGGTGGAGGTCGTCAAATGTTTGTGAATCCAGAACACAATCAAAAGGTTGCCTAGTGTTCCGGGCTGACATTCAGGTTCCCGGCAGGGAACCATATGTCAGAGTCGGA
>JAHJSN010000040.1 GCA_018830445.1 Alphaproteobacteria bacterium
CTTCTTCGCAAATCTCGGTCTGCCGTCATTGATGATGGAGTACCGTCGCCTCAATCGCGTATCATGAACCGCCGTATGCGGAACCGCACGTACGGTGGTGTGGGAGGACGGCGGGAGCAATCCCGCCTCCTACCCGATTGTTCTGGATTCACAAACATTTGACGACCTCCGCCCGGGAATCAAATGTTTGATCCAGAACATTAGCGAGATACCAAGTATCCTGGGCATCGCCGTTAATCTTTAGGGTTCGGATTGAGGAGGTCGGGGCGGCGCGAGCGCGTCAACCTTTCGGATTCGGCGCGGCGCCATTTCTCGATGCGGCCATGGTCGCCGGAGAGAAGCACTTCGGGGATTGGGCGGCCTTCCCAGTCGCGGGGCCGCGTGTATTGAGGGTATTCGAGGAGGCCATTCTCGAAGCTTTCGTGGGCCAGGCTTTCGGAAGCGCCGATCACGCCCGGGATGAGGCGGACGCAGGCGTCGATCAGCACCATGGCGGCGAGTTCACCGCCGGAGAGGACATAGTCGCCGATCGATACTTCGCGGAAACTGCGGGCTTCGAGAACGCGTTCGTCAACCCCTTCGAAGCGGCCTGCAAGCAGGAGAACGCCGGGCCCCAGGCTCAATTCCTTGACGAGCTCCTGGGTTAACGGCTCGCCGCGCGGCGAAAGGTAGATCGCGGGGAGGGCTGCGGCTTTGGGGCTTGCCGCGCGTGTCCGGTCGACGGCGGTGGCGACCACGTCGGCGCGCAGGACCATCCCGGCGCCGCCGCCTGCTGGTGTATCATCAACCTGGCGGTGACGGCCTTCGCCGAAATCGCGCAACGGAATCGTTGCAAGCGACCACAGTCCGGCTTGCAAGGCCTGGCCGACAAGGGAGACGGCGAGCGGGCCGGGGAACATCTCCGGGAAAAGGGTGATGACGCTTGCCTGCCAGGGGGCGGTTCGTTGATCGGATGCGGGATGGTGGGGCACGGCAGGCGCTCGTTTCAAAATCTGCAATCAGACGCCTTCGACGATGGTCATGTTCATCTCGCCGGCAGCTTCGCGGAGGGCCTTGGCTTCAGCGTATTCGGGTGATCGTGCGTAGCCGATCGCGGCTTCATAACTCGGAAATTCGATGATGACGTTGCGGGCGAACCCGTTGCCTTCGACGGTTTCGCTCTGGCCGCCGCGAACGATGGGCGTGCCGCCGAATTTGGCCAAGGCGGGCCTGGTTTTTTCGACGTACCTGCCCCAGGCTTCCTTATCGGTGACGATGGTCTGGGCGATCAGATATCCCTTGGGCATTGCGGTCAGTCCTTTGCTTCGGGTCGGTTAGGTGTAATTCGTCTCATTATTCAGGCCGTTCGTTCGGCGATGTGACGCACGAATGTTGCCACAGCCGCCTTCGGATCGCTTGCCGCGTTAATTGGGCGGCCGACGACTATGTAGTCGGCGCCGGCGGAAATGGCGTGGTGTGGCGTCATGATGCGCTGCTGGTCGCCGGCGTCGCTGCCGGGCAGGCGGATGCCGGGCGTTACGATGAGGAAGTCGCCGCCTGTCGCCGCGCGGATCTTGGCGGCTTCCTGACCCGACGAAATCACGCCGTCAAGGCCGGCGTCATGCGCCATCCTTGCCCTGTGAAGGACCAGATCGGCGGGGGATGCGGCAAGGGGTTCGCCGATACCCTGCTCGGCCAGATCGTCAGCGTTCAGGCTGGTCAGAACAGTGACGGCGAGTAGTTTCAGATCGCTTGTCCCGCGACCGGCTATCGCGGCCTTCATCGTCTTGCGGTCGTGCCCGTGAATGGTGAGGAAGCTGGCGCCGAGTTCGGCGACGCGGGCCACCGAGCGCTCCACCGTGTTGCCGATATCGAGCAGCTTGGCGTCGAGGAAGACGCGCTTGCCCTGGTCGACGAGTTCGCCGACGAGTGCCAGTCCGTTGTCGAAGGCGCCGCCGGTCAGGATCAGTTCGAGACCGACTTTGTAGAATGTCGCCTCATCACCGATGGTTCGAACAAGTTCGCGGGCCTCAGCCACGGTCGGGACGTCGAGGGCGACGATCAGGCGGTCGCGGGGGTGGTCGGGTCTCGTCATGGTTCAATCTGGTGAACGTTAGCTGGATGCGTTGAGCGGCTCATTCTTTACCGGCATGCATGGATCGACGCCTGCGCGGGGATGACGTTGAGTTGGCCAAAAGACTGCTACAGAATGCCCTTCTTGCGGGCAAGTTCGGCGAGGTTTGTTTCTGGACGCGCGCCGATGTGGCTGATGACTTCCGCGGCGGCGATGCTGCCCAGGCGTCCGGCGGTTTTCAGATCCTTTCCGGAGGCGACTCCATAAAGGAACCCGGCGGCATAAAGGTCGCCGGCGCCGGTGGTGTCTTCAACCTTGGCGACGGGATCGACCGGGATCTCGATGCGCTCGCCCCTTGAGATAATCAGCGATCCCGAAGCGCTGCGGGTCAGTGCGGCAAGTTCAGTGTCTGCCATGGTGCGGCGGGCGGCCTCCTCGAAGTCGGCCGTTTCGTAGAGCGATTTGATTTCGTCCTCGTTGGCGAAGAGGATGTCGACGCCATCACGGATAAGCTCGACGAATTCGCCGCGGTGGCGGTCGACGCAGAAGCCGTCCGACAGGGTCAGTGCGACTTTCCGGCTGCCTTCGCGCGCGATCTTCACCGCCTGCCGGAAGGCGGCTTTCGCATCGGGGCGGTCGAAGAGGTAACCTTCGAGATAGACGATCTTGGCGGCCTTGATGGCCTCGGGATCGACTTCGCCATCGTCGATGTCGGTCGAGATGCCGAGGAAGGTGTTCATGGTGCGCTCGCCGTCGGGCGTTACCAGGATGAGCGAGCGGGACGTCGGGTCCTTGCCGTTGACGGCCTTCGAATTGAAGGCGACGCCGGCGGCGCGGATGTCGTGGGCGAAGATCTTGCCGAACTCGTCGTCGGCGACCTTGCCGATGAAGGCGCCGTTGCCACCGAAGGACGACACCCCGACCAGCGTGTTGGCAGCGGAGCCGCCGGAGATTTCGACGGCAGGACCCATGCCGGAATAGAGCGCGGAGACCGTTTCGGCGTCGACCAGGCGCATGTGGCCTTTGGGGGCATCGTGCTTGACCAGGAATTCGTCGTCGCAGCGGCCGATGATGTCGACGATGGCGTTGCCGATTCCGATGACGTCGTAGCGGGTGTCGCTCATGAGTCTTCCTTGCTTTTTATTGTCCAACACTCGGCAAGCCGGTGTTGGAGTGTTCTTCCCTTGTCCAACACTCGGCAAGCCGGTGTTGGAGTGTTTCCCAAAAAACCGGCGGGCAATGTTCAAGGTAGCGCGGGCGGGCCTGTGTTGCGCGGGCACTATAGGGATCGGCGCCGCGAGCACAAGCGGGCGCGCCAACGGCGCAGCGGTCAATCGTCAGCGGGAGAGTCGGGCAAGTTGCGCGAGGCCGAGGAGAAGCGACTCGGTTATGAGGTCTTCGCGCGAACCGGTCTGGCGGGAATTCCTGGCTGCTTTCGCGATTTCTTCCAGTGCGCGGTTCAGGTGGCTGAGGGGCCATTTGCGGACTTGGGCAGTGACGGCGTCCTTCTGCTTGAAGTGCAATGGCGGGCGCAGCGACTTCATGGCGTCGGTGATCGAACGGCCATTTGCGACGTCGGCCTGGATGCGGTGCAGGCGCATGAAATGGCGCTGCAGTGAGATTATCACCAACTGCGCGCTCTCGCCGGAATTCAGCGCGCGGGAAAGTTCCTTCACAGCAACGCCGGGTTCGCCGCCGGCTGCCGCGTTGACAATCCGGTCGACGCCCAATTCAGAAGCATCGGAAACGATGGCTTCGACGTCGGTCAGCTCGATGCGCTTTCGTCCGGAGCAATATAGCGCCAGCTTGGCTATTTCGCCGCGCGACAGGGCCCGGTCGGCACCAAGTTGAGCGAGCAGCAAGCCACGCGCCTCAGGCGCGATGGTCATTTTGGCTGCTTTGATCTCGTCATCGATAAGCGTGGCTAGGTCGCGGCCTTCGTCGGGGAAGCAGGCGATTGCGGCGGCGTGCTTTGCCTTCTCGAACAAAGAGCGGATCTTGTCGGTCGGTTTCAGGTTGCCGGCTTCGACAATCAACACTCCCGGCAGGGGACCGGGCTCGACAAGTTCCTTAAGCAGGGGCGCGTTGATGCGGCGGCCTGCACCCGCCAAGATCACCTTGCGGCCGCCGAACATCGGCACGGTCATCAATTCAATCGAGAGGCGGTCGGGCTCGGATTCGAGGTCGGCATCATCCAAGCGGGTAATCTCGGAGGGCGGGTCTTCGAGGCCCGCCCAGGCCTTGGCGGCGGCACGGGCACGCTCGGAGACGAGGCCGGCGTCCGTGCCATAGGTCAGCACCGCTGAGATTTCGCGGCTTGGCGATTTGAGAAAGCGTTCAGCTTCGTGGCTTTTGATCGCAACCATCAGAAAATCAAAGCCGCCGGTTCACAACCCTAGTGTAGCGCACCGAACGTTTGGTCCCCACTTGCCGCTTGGCTCGATGCCAAACGTTTGGTGCAAAAGCTACACTCGTGTTCCGACTCTGACATATGGTTCCCTGCCGCGGGAACCTGAATGTCAGCCCGGAACACTAGGCAACCTTTTGATTGTGTTCTGGATTCACAAATATTTGACGACCTCCGCCCGGGAATCAAATGTTTGATCCAGAACACTAGAATCATAGTTTTGCTCGTGTTCCTTATGGCTCCGACACTTGGTCGATAGTGGGCTGCAAAGGGAACCAAGTGTCGGAGCCGGAACACTAGGCAGGTGAGGCTGCCAGGAACGCCGCCAGACGGGACTTCATGTCGACGGCGATGGTCTTGGCGGCACGGTCCTCAGCATCGCGGCGGGCGCGAACATTGGAATAGATAGAATCGAAACGCTCGAAACCTGCTCGACTGTAGCTGGTGCCGGAAAGAACCACCTTCTTGTCCGAGATCCGCGTCAGCTTGAATTTGGCATCCAGGTTGTACACTTGGCCACGGGCATCGCCTGTCTGTCGAACGAGAGTCGAAGTGACGCCCTCGCGAATGGCGATTTCCAGGGTGTATTCGGGAGGCAGTGGGGCGGCGCCGCCGGTGGCCTGAAAGATCAGTTCATTGCGGAGCTGCTGGCCAACACGGCCTGGAATCGTTGAGATCTGCAACTTTGCCAACTTTTCGGACGCCGGCGTCAAGCCACCGAGATCGGCGTGAACCGGCCGGAATCCGCCGTCACCGCAGGCGGCAAGGAGTGGTCCCACGAACATCGCGACGAGGAGCGCGGTCAAATACGAGCCGCGCGCGGACGTGCTCCTGCGCGGTGCCCGGCTGCCGGTGGAGTTCGACCCCTGTAGCGGCTCAAACGACAACATTAACAATCCTCTGCGGAACGACGATCACCTTCTTAGGCGTCCGGCCTTCCATTACGCGAACGATCGTTTCAAGCGCCAATGCGGCGGCCTCCACAGTTTCCTTGGAGGCGTCGCGGGCGATTTTCAGTTCGTCGCGGCGTTTGCCATTCACCTGTACGGCAATGGTGATCTCATCGTCAACGAGCAAGGCCGGTTCGGGCTCTGGCCAGGGCTGATTGGTGACAAGGGTGTTGTAACCAAGCCGCGACCAGCACTCCTCGGCAAGGTGCGGCATCATTGGGGCGATCATTTGGACAGTGATTTCAGCGGCTTCGCGCAACGCCCAGGGATGACCCTCGCTGTCTTTATCGAGAGACGAGCCGAGAATATTGGCAAGTTCGTACAGGGATGCGACCGCAACGTTGAAGCGCAGGCCCTCGATGTTGCGGCCGACATTATGCAGGGTCTTGTGAACGGCACGGCGCAACTGGGTCGCTTCGGGGCTGAAATCTGCCGGTTTTTCAGTGCCTTGAGCAGCGGATTTTTCGGCCATTTCGTTGACCAGGCGCCAGATCCGCTGGACGAAGCGGCGTGCGCCCTCGACGCCGACATCGGTATAGATGACATCGCGTTCGGGCGGGCTGTCGGATAGCACGAACCAGCGGGCGGTGTCGGCGCCGTAGTTGCCGATAAAGGCGTCGAGATCGATCACGTTCTTTTTCGACTTCGACATCTTTTCGATGGAACCGATCGTGACCGGCGCGCCGGTTTCGGTTTCGCGGGCGGATCGGTTGTTGCCGTCGCCTTCGAGCGTCACGGCTTCGGGCGGCAACCAAGCACCCTTTGCGGACTTGTAGGTTTCATGGGTGACCATGCCCTGGGTAAAGAGGGCGGCGAAGGGTTCGCGCAGGTTTGCGCCGCCGGTTGGGGCGTGGCCGGCATCCGATATGGCGCGGAAGAAGAAGCGCGAATAGAGCAGGTGCAAAATGGCATGCTCGACGCCGCCGATATACTGGTCCACAGGCAGCCAGTAGGCGGCGGCCTCGGGGTCGACCGGAGTTTTGGCGTTCGGGGCGGTGAAGCGAACGAAATACCAGGAGGAATCGACGAAGGTATCCATGGTATCGGTTTCGCGGCGGGCCGCCTTGCCGCACTTGGGACAATCGACGTTCTTCCAGGTCGGGTGCCGCTCCAGCGGGTTGCCGGGTTTGTCGAAGGTTGCGTCGGCGGGCAGTTCGACAGGCAGGTCTTTGGCCGGGACGGGGATGACGCCGCAATCGTCGCAGTGGATGATCGGGATCGGGCAGCCCCAATAGCGCTGGCGCGAGATGCCCCAGTCGCGGAGGCGGAAATTCACCTTGCGGGAAGCGGCGGGTTTTCCGCCGAGCTTGGTTTTTTCCAAACGTGAGATTGCTTCCTCAAATGCGGCTTCGGGGGCGAGGCCGTCGAGGAAACGCGAGTTGATCATGGTGCCGGTGCCGTCGACGGCTTCGTTGCCGATTTCGAAGGCATCGGCATCGGCGCCCGGCGGCAGTACAACGGGGATCACCGGCAGATCGTAGGCGCGGGCAAAGTCGAGGTCGCGCTGATCGCCGGACGGGCAGCCGAAAATGGCGCCGGTGCCGTAGTCCATGAGGACGAAGTTGGCCACCCAGACCGGCAGGAGCCAATCAGCATCGAATGGGTGCTTGACCCGGATGCCGGTGTCGATGCCCTTCTTCTCCGCGCTTTCGAGATCGGCGACCGACGTGCCGAGGCGACGGCATTCCTCCGCGAAAGCGGCAATTTCCGGATTATCCTTGGCGGCGGCCTTGGCGATCGGGTGATCAGGCGCGATGGCCAGGAAGGAAGCGCCGAACAGCGTATCGGGCCGGGTCGTGAAAACCTCGACCTCCTTGAAGCCCTTTGGAGCGGTTTGCTTGTCGAGCGCCCAGCGGATCAGCGCGCCTTCGGAGCGGCCGATCCAGTTGGCCTGCATGTGGCGGACCTTCTCCGGCCACTGGTCGAGCGTGCCAAGGGCTTCGAGCAGTTCATCGGCATACTTCGTGATGCGGAAGAACCACTGGGTCAGTTCGCGCTGCTCGACAAGCGCGCCGGAACGCCAGCCGCGTCCGTCGATAACCTGCTCGTTCGCCAACACGGTGTTGTCGACGGGATCCCAGTTGACCTTCGATGATTTGCGGTAGACCAGATCCTTGGCAAGCAGATCGGCGAAAAGCTTCTGCTGATGCTTGTAGTAATCGACGTCGCAAGTCGCGAATTCGCGCGCCCAGTCGATGGCGAAGCCCATGGATTTGAGCTGTTCGCGCATGGCGGCGATGTTCTGGCGGGTCCACTCTCCGGGGTGAACCTTGCGCTCCATCGCGGCGTTTTCGGCCGGCATGCCGAATGCGTCCCAGCCCATCGGGTGCAGGACGTTGAAGCCCTTGGCGCGCTTGTAGCGGGCCAGAACGTCACCCATCGTGTAGTTGCGCGAATGGCCGACGTGGATGCGCCCGGAGGGATAGGGGAACATCTCCAGGATATAGCACTTGGGGCGGTCGGAATCCGTTTTTGCGGTGAAGAGGTCGGCGTCTTCCCACACACGCTGCCAGTGGGGTTCGCGTTCGGGGGCGTTGTAGCGTTCGACTGCCATTTGATCGGGCCGTTCTTTGTGGTTGTTTTCTCAACACTCGGTAAACCGGTGTCGTGTGTGTTTGTTTGCCCAACACTCGGTAAACCGGTGTTGGGGTGTTTCCCAACACGACATCTGCTTGACGATGCGCACGCTTGTGTCAGATGCAAACCCGTGTTGGATCGGCTTGAAGCACGGTTCACCGTCCTCAGCCAAGTATGGTGCAAGGAATTGTCGCGCGGGAGATGAACGCAAAGGCCATCGGGGGTCAAGCGTAGCTGCAATGACATGTGTTGCGGCGCGGTCGCAATTCAGCTGCGGTCGAGCAGTTGCTGGAGCTTATCGTCGATTCCTGCCAGGCGCCGCTCGACTGCCCCGAGGCGTGTTTCAACTCCGTCGAGGCGAGTCTCAACTCCGTCGAGGCGCTGCTCAAGCTGGCTCAGACGCTTGTCTTGTTCGGCAAGTTGGCGTGTCACGCCTCCGCGCATATCGCGGACGTCACGAACCAGCATTGAAAGCTGCTTGTCCATCAACCCAAGACGGGCAGCGGTTTCGTGCTGGGCGCCGACTATCGTTTCGAGCCGCAGGTTCATAGTGTGGGGCAGGTCCGCAATTAGGTCCTCGGCGTTATTCATACGTTTCTCAAGTTCGCTGATGCGGAAATCGGTGATGTCGCTCATGTTACCTCTCCTTAAATAAATGCGATACAGGGCAATCGTCGCGCGGGATGCCATTGAAGGTGTTGAGCGCATTTTGTACATGTTTTGTTCTAATGCGCAAGCTGGGAGGGCCGGAATTGCTAGAAGACGTGTCCGGTAGGATCGATGCGGTACGCCAGCAAATCGCAGAGGCGGCGCGCGGCGTCGGGCGTAAAGCAGCGGACGTCACGCTGATCGCGGTCTCGAAGACGTTCGGGGCTGAAGATATTCAGCCGGTTATCGAGGCCGGGCAACGGCATTTCGGGGAGAACCGGGTGCAGGAGGCGCTGGCGAAGTGGCCGGGCTTGCGGGACACGTATGCCGACCTGACGCTGCATTTGATCGGGCCGCTGCAATCGAACAAGGCCAAGGAGGCGGTCGGGCTGTTCGACGTCATCCACTCAATCGACCGGGAGAAGATCGCGCGAGCGCTTGCCGCCGAAATGGAAAAGCAGGGCAGGCGAATTCCCTGCTTCATTCAGGTCAATACGGGCGAAGAAGAGCAGAAGGCAGGCGTCGCGCCGGGTGAAGCTGGCTCCCTGGTCGCGCTTTGCCGCGGCGAACTCGGCCTGGAGATTGCCGGGCTGATGTGCATTCCGCCGGTCGATGAGGAACCTGCCATCCACTTCGCGTTTCTTGCCAAGCTGGCGGGCGAACTGGGTCTAAAGGGCCTCAGCATGGGGATGTCGGGGGATTACACGACGGCTGTGGAGCTTGGAGCGACGCACGTGCGCGTCGGTTCGGCGATTTTCGGGGTGCGGGGGTAGTGGTTGGTGTTGCCGACTTTCGTGATCCCCGCGCAGGCTGGAATCTGGCCACACGATTATTGTCGCTTTGAAGTTTCCAATTTTCGCCAGCTGGCTGGTTGGCGGGAAATCAGCAGAGATGTTGGAAGTATCCTCGAGGCTCGCATGGGCCCCGGCCTACGCCGGGGTGACGGATGGTGGGTGTGGGTCGGCTCGGCGATACTCGGGGTGCGTGGGTAGTCCCAGGCTAACTTAGACCCTTGATATCAACCCGGCGAAGGCCGGAATCCGGTCACGTGTCGTATCCTTCTGAGAACTTTACGACGATCGCCAACTGGTTGGTTCGTTCGGAAAACAGAAAACAGGTGGGAGTGCCCTTGAGGCTTGGATAGGCCCCCGCCTTCGCGGGGGTGACGGACGGTGGGCTTGGTGCCGATTGCCCATCCCGAAGAGTTATACCCGTTCTAGCGAAAACAATGGCTTAGTGTGGCGTTCAGCGCGCCTCAATTGACAACTCCTGTGCGGCACCAACAGGTCAATCAAGGCGCGACGCCACACTAAGCAGGTTGGTGCGGGATTCCCAACGAATCCCGATTGTGATTCCCTGTTTCCATCTGATTCGGGGGGTGGAGCATGGCAGGCAAGTCTCCAGTGACGGCAACGGACGCACAATGCGCGGTGTTGAGATCGATGGC
>JAHJSN010000041.1:0-15000 GCA_018830445.1 Alphaproteobacteria bacterium
GATCAAACATTTGATTCCCGGGCGGAGGTCGTCAAATGTTTGTGAATCCAGAACACAATCAAAAGGTTGCCTAGTCTTCTGGGCTGAGTGTTCCGGGCTGACATTCAGGTTCCCGGCAGGGAACCATATGTCAGAGTCGGAGCACTAGTGTTCTGGATCAAACATTTGATTCCCGGGTGGAGGTCGTCAAATGTTTGTGAATCCAGAACACAATCGAATGGTTGCCTAGTCTTCTGGGCTGAGTGTTCCGGGCTGACATTCAGGTTCCCGGCAGGGAACCATATGTCAGAGTCGGAGCACTAGGTGAAGATATTCTGGGGAAGTGCATGCGGCGATGTTGCCTTCGCCGCCTTTCGGCCTAACTGAGCGGTGAAGGCTTCGCCGTTGAGATCGCACTGACCGCATTTCCATGGGGCTTATTGGAAAGGGGTTGCCAGCCTTGCCGCACCGACACGTCGGGAGCACAGGCATCAAAGGCGGCGTTTGAAATGCACAAGAGACGCGGAGATGAGCCAGGGGTCTTGGCGTCCGAGCCGGCGCTGCGCGTCATCATGCGCAGGCTCCGCGAGATCATGGCCGCCCCCGACGAAGGCCAGCAGCGGCTCGACCGCATCGTTCGCCAGATTGCCGGCGTCATGGTCGCAGAAGTTTGTTCGATCTATCTCAAGCGCCGCGATGGCTCCCTTGAGCTTTACGCCAGCGAGGGACTGAAGACCGAAGCGGTCCACAAAACCCGCCTCAACCGCAACGAGGGTCTGGTTGGCCGCTGCGCCGAACAGGCCAAGCCGATCAATGAGCCTGACGCCCAGTCTCACCCGGCGTTTTCCTATCGGCCCGAAACCGGCGAGGAAGCCTATCATTCGATGCTTGCCGTCCCCGTGCTGCGCGCGGGCACGGTGGTCGGCGTTCTCGTCGTGCAGAACCACACCCGCCGGGAATACGCCGAAGAGGACGTCGAAGTCCTCCAGGCAACTGCCATGGTCATGGCCGAACTTCTCGCGTCCGGTGGTGTCGCAGGGTCTGAGGCCGAGATCGAGCTGACGCGGGCTGCATCTGCGGTGATCGCCGGGCAGGCGCTGGCCGAGGGTATCGCGCTCGGGCACGCCGTGCTTCATGAGCCCCGCATCGTTGTGACGACGTTGCTGTCGGAAGACCCCGCGCTTGAATTCACCCGGCTCGAGAACGCCCTTCAGGGCCTGCGCGCCAGCGTCGACGACATGCTCTCCCACGAGCGTCTGTCTGGGGCCGGCGAGCACCGCGACGTTCTCGAAGCATACCGCATGTTTGCCAACGACCGCGGCTGGCATCATCGCCTGCGCGGCGCCGTTCAGGACGGGCTGACGGCGGAGGCCGCAGTCGAGCGGGTGCAGAACTCCACCCGCGCCCGAATGCTGCGCCAGATTGATCCGTTCTGGGCCGAACGCGTCCGCGACCTCGATGATCTATCCGACCGCCTTCTCAGGATCCTCGCCGGCCGCGCCAACGATCACGGCCATCGCGAAAACCTTCCCGATGACACGATCCTGATTGCCCGCACGATGGGCCCCGCCGAACTGCTCGATTACGACCGCACCAAGCTGCGCGGCCTCGTCGTCGAGGACGGCAGTTGCCAAAGTCACGTTGCCATCGTCGCCAAGGCGCTGGGCATCGCTGCCATCGGCCAGGCGCATCGCATTGTCGAACATGTCGCTGACGGCGACGCTGTAATCGTCGATTCGGAAACCGGCGAAGTTCATCTTCGTCCCTCGGGCGACGTCATCGCCGCATTCCAGGACAAGGTCAGGTTCCGCGCCAGGCGCCAGGAACACTACCGTGAGCTGCGTGATCTTCCTGGCGTGACCCGCGACGGCACCCGGATCGATCTGTTGCTCAACGCCGGTATGCTCGTGGACTTACCGCATCTCGAAGAGTCCGGCGCCGAAGGAATCGGATTGTTCCGTACCGAACTGCAGTTCATGCTGTCCGACCGGCTTCCCCGATTGGATCGCCAGACGGAGGCCTACAAGGCCGTACTTGACCAGGCCGGCGGCGCGCCAGTGTGTTTCCGTACCCTCGACATCGGCGGTGATAAGATGCTCCCGTATCTTCACCGCGTTCCAGAGGAGAATCCGGCCATGGGCTGGCGTGCGTTGCGCATGTCGCTCGACCGCCCTGGCCTGTTCCGCACCCAGATCCGCGCGCTACTACGCGCCCATGACGGGCGGCCGATGTCGTTGATGGTACCGATGCTGACGACCGCCTCTGAAATGGATCGTGTGCGCAAATTGATCGGCATGGAACTTGAGCACGCCGGCCGGCACGGGCACGCGCTGCCAGCTTCGCTTTCGTTGGGCGCAATGCTGGAAGTGCCAAGTTTGCTGTTCGAACTTGATAGGGTGCTGCCGAAAACCGATTTCCTGTCCGTGGGGTCCAACGACCTCTTGCAGTTCCTGTTCGCGGCCGATCGTTCGAGTGCCCAGGTGTCGGGCCGCTATGATGCGTTATCCCATGCGCCGCTGCGCGCCCTTCGCACGGTATTCGAGGCAGCCGACCGGCACTCGGTGCCTGTGACGGTATGCGGCGAGACGGCGGGCATCCCGCTGACAGCGATGGCATTGATCGCACTGGGATGCCGCAGGCTGTCGATGGCCGCGTCCAGGATTGGCCCCGTCAAGGCGATGGTGCGGACACTCGATCTGGGCGAATTGTGCGACCGCCTGCATGGCTGGGTCGACGATCCCGACTGCGATATTCGCGCCAAGCTGTTGGGATTCGCCAAGGACCACGACGTCGAGGTCTAGCGGGCATTTTCGTGAACGGTTCAAACGCCCGCCGCGCTGGATGCGTTTTCAGCGCCAATTGATAACTCATCATCACTCCGCAACCCGGAGCACGGAACACAGAAGCAATGCCCGCACTGCCGCAAGAAAAACTCGACAGGCTCGTCGACCGTTGGGAGGCCATCCAGGCGGAACTCAACGCCGGACCCGACCCCCAGTCCTACGCCAAGCTCAATCGCGAGTTTGCCGAACTCGATCCCCTGGTCAGTTCAATTCGCAAGCTGCGCGAGGCCGAAAGCGAACTCTCCGGATTGCAGGAACTGTCCCGCGACAGTTCCGCCGACGCGGAAATGCGCGAACTGGCCTACGACGAAATATCGGACCTGCGCGCGCGCATCGATGAACTTGGCGAAGAACTGCAGATCCTGTTGTTGCCGAAAGACGCCGCCGACGAGCGCAGCGCGATCCTGGAAATACGCGCAGGCACCGGCGGCGACGAAGCAGCCCTCTTTGCCGCCGATCTATTCCGCATGTACCAGCGCTACGCCGATTTGCACGGCTGGCAGACGGAGATTATTTCTCTCTCCGAGAATGACCTTGGCGGCTACAAGGAGATCATCGCTTCCCTGACGGGGCGAGGGGTTTTCGCCCGCATGAAGTATGAATCCGGTGTGCACCGCGTGCAACGCGTCCCGGAGACGGAAGCCGGCGGGCGAATCCATACCTCGGCGGCGACGGTCGCAGTCCTGCCGGAAGCCGAGGATGTCGACATCGATATCCGCCCGGAGGACATTCGCATCGACACGATGCGAGCCAGCGGCGCCGGCGGCCAGCACGTCAACCGTACCGATAGCGCTGTCCGCATCGTCCACATCCCGACCGGCATCACCGTTGTCTCGGCGGAGAAGTCACAGCACCAGAACCGCAAGCTGGCCATGATGGTGCTGCGCTCGCGGCTTTATGAGCAGGAGTCCGATAAGCGTGCCGGCGAGCGCGCCGAGGCCCGCAAGAGTCAGGTCGGCAGTGGCGACCGTTCGCAGCGCATCAGGACCTACAACTTCCCGCAAGGCCGCGTCAGCGATCACCGCATCAACCTCACTCTGCACAAGCTTGGCGAAGTCATCGCCGGAGACGGCCTCGATGAAATCATCGATGCGCTGATCACTCACCACCAGGCCGAGCAGCTGGCGGCATTGCGGGATGAAGCAAGTGGTTGAGTCGGAGACCGGGCGTTCGCCTCCCGCGCTTTCCATCGTGGACGGAATGAGCCATGGCGCAGCCATCGCTGCCACGGCGCGGATGTTGCGTCACGCAGGCATAGCAAGCCCCGCGGGCGACGCGCGCATCCTGGTGGCGAAGGCAGCCGGCCTCCGTGCAGTCGATCTGATTTCCGACCCGGAGGCAAAACTCGACGACAGGTCCGCCAATCTGCTTGTTGAGATGACCCGCCGCCGGTCGCGCAGCGAACCGGTCTCGCGTATCCTGGGGGAGAGGGAGTTCTACGGAAGGACTTTCGAAATCACGCCTGCGACTCTCGATCCGCGCCCCGACACCGAAACGGTCGTCGAGGCCGCGCTTCAAGTGCTGAACGAAGCAGGCGCATTGGACGGGACGCCGCTTCGGCTCCTCGACATCGGTACAGGAAGCGGCTGCATCGTCGTCACGCTGCTGGCGGAGATTCCGGCGGCGACCGCTCTCGCCACCGACATATCGCCGGCCGCCCTCGCCGTCGCGCTGCGCAACGCCGAACACCACGGCGTCGCCGAGCGCCTGCAACTGCGGCGCAGTGACCTACTTGAAAGCGTCGCCGGTCGATACAACCTGTTGATCAGCAATCCGCCCTACATTCCAACCGCCGAGATCGCCGCGCTCGACCAGGATGTGGTCGGCTTTGACCCGGCAGCGGCTCTTGATGGCGGCGCCGATGGGCTGGCGTTCTACCGGCGGATTTCCCAAGGCCTTCGCAGCATTTTGGCCGAGCCGCCCGATATCTCGGCAGCTGTTTTTGAAGTCGGCGCGGGGCAGGCGCACGAAGTCGCGGAGATCTTTGCGGGTGCAGGTTTTTCCCGGCACCGCGTTTGGCAGGATCTTGGCGGCCACACCCGGTGTGTTGCGGTTGAGACACGCAATTAAGCGCAATCACAAAAATGCTTGGCTAAATTCAGCTATGAAGCTAGAGTCACTATCAATTCCGCGCGATTGAAACGCCCGATGGGTAACAACCTTACAGGCATATTCGCAGCGACGGCCCAATCAAACCAATTTGGATAGCCTTGAAGCTCTCCCTTGGCGACGGGCCGCAGTGTCAAACAACAAAGGTGATGCCGGGTTTCAACCTGAGATCGTCGCGCCGACAAAATCCGGGCCTATTTACAGGCTTGTGTCGGTCGGGCGGTAGACCAGTCTGTTGAAACCCGAAGTGTAAGTCCCAAGCTTGTGTTGCCGGCGCATCATGCGTGGTCGATTTCGCAACCAGGGATCTATCGGTAAGTCGGTCCGGCTACGACCGGACTGGCGGTTCAGCCGATACCGCACTGAAACGTCACGTTGAGACTAACCGGACTTTCTCGGACAACGAAATCCGCCGGCAAGGTCGCCCTTGAGTAGCCGTGCTGTTTTTATCCTCCACGGGATGGGCGGCATAGACAGATGGAACTTGGCGGGACAACCGCGAGCCGGTGGACTGCCCACGATTGGGAATTACCCGAGAATGGGACTTAGGCCATCCGCGGGGACGCGGCGCGGCGGGGATCAAGGCGGCAATCACGTTTCAGTCCGGCGTCTTTGAACGCCAATTGGAACGCATCAAATCAACAACTCAATTTGAACGTTAGCAACACGAGAGAACGACAGCCCATGAGGCAGGGACAGCAGCAGCACCGTCGTGGTCGCAATCGCGGCAACAACAACAACAACAACAATAATAACAACAACAACCGCAAGGGCCAAAATCCCCTGACCCGCAACTTCGAAAGCAGCGGTCCGGACGTGAAAATCCGCGGCACCCCGGCTCATGTCGCTGAGAAGTACATGTCTCTGGCGCGCGATGCATTGTCCGCGGGCGACCCTGTGCTGGCAGAGAATTACCTCCAGCACGCCGAGCACTATAACCGCATCATCCTGGCATTCCGCGAACAGCAAGGCCTGAACGCTCCAGATTCGCAGAATGGCGGCCCCCGCCAGCGCGACGTGCGCGATGCGAATGACGATTTCGACGATTCTGGCAACGAAGATGGCGGTGACGATCAGTCCCGCATTATTCAGCCTGGCGATCCGCAGCCGCCGGTTGCAGCAGGTGAAGCCGCTGCAAGGACCGATCGCGGCGAAGGCCGCCGGCAGCCGCGTCCACGCGGCGGCAACGGGACCCGTGAAGGCCGCGAACCGCGCGAAGTCCGCGAACCGCGTGAAGTCCGCGAACCGCGTGAAAGTCGCGGCGAACCGCGTGAAGGCCGCGAACCCCGCGAGGTCCGCGAGCCGCGCGACGGACGTGCACCGCAGCGGGATCAGCGTCGCCGTGAGCGCCAGCGTTTCGGTGAATCCGACCAGCAGCCGGATTTCCTGCGCCGTCCTGTAAGGCGCCCGCGTGGCGAGGATAGCGAAGTGGCTGCCGAATCCGGCGAAAGCCCCGCAGCAGCCCCGGTCGATGCCACTCCAGATCAGGAATGATTCGATCCAAGCTCGGTGACGGCCGGTGCGCACTGCGTTCCGGCCGCCGTTGCTTGAGGCCGGGTCGAAATGCTTTTGCTTAATTGGTCAAACGACCCAGGGCTCGCGCTAGCGAAAACAATGGCTTAGTGTGGCGTTCAGCGCGCCTCAATTGACAACTCCTGTGCGGCACCAACAGGTCAATTAAGGCGCGACGCCACACTAGCCCCCTGCTACTGACACAGCATCACCCATCGCGATCGAGCCGCCGGCGGTAATTTTCGCGTAGATCCCGAAATTGGTGTGCCCGAAAGTCCGCTGGAGAATGGCCGGGATCGCCATGTTGCGGAGCCCGCTACCCGGCTCGACATTCGTTGCATCGCACCGCTGCGTGCGGTCGAACCCTTCAAGCATTGCAGAGCCGGCCGAGATCGGCTTGTCGATCCAGCCGAATTCCGCCCACGGCTCGACACCGTCGATGATGACGTTTGGACGGAAGCGGAGCGGGTCAATGAACTTCCCCGACACCCTTTCGAGTTCCCTGACCGTCGCCAGATTGACGATGTGCAGGCATTTCGCCGCGACGTCGCTGAAGCTGTGCCCGGGCGCCGACACGATTTTCGGCGGCCCCCGCAAGGTTCCTTTCATGTAGGCGGCGAGGAACTGCTCGATCATCTGACAGCCGATCCGCGTCGTGAGAGCCCCCCGCGAAACCTGCCGCCCGTCTCGCTTCAAGGTGAGCGTGGCGGTTTCTTCGTCGAATTCCGCTTCAAGCGCGGCCAGGCGCTCGTCCCGCATCAGCATCACGAAGGCCACCTTCGGCAGATGCTTCGGAGCGTTCGGGTCGAACCGACCCGGCCCGTTCTCGATTGCCCATTGACGGTCGAACGCAATCGTCTCACCCGCGGTCAGCCGGACCTGTTGCAGCGGCTGCGCGGACAGCCCCTTGACTGGGTAGCGGTAAAGCGCGGTGACCCGGGCGGCTTGCGCGGTCATGCTTCTCCTGCCTCCAGATGACACTTCATATTTGGCGTCGTCATTCCGCAGGCATCAGCAGCCAGGATGCAAGCTTCCCGCCCCTTGATCTCAGCCGGTCGCGCATCTGTTCGACGTTGGCTTTGATCTCCCGGTAGGACGGCGTGATGCGGTGTTCCACGTCGATGTTCCACCGGCCGAATCCGTCGTTGGGTTCTTCGTCGTAATCTCTGTTGATTTCAAAGCGGCGATTGGCGAATTCCTTCGCCATCAGGTCCGCGTCCAGTTCCTTTTCGAAATAGATGTCGAACCACAACAACGCCTGCGGCGGTATCGCACCGGGCTTCGGGTATGACCGGTACAACTCATCGCCGAATTCATCGTCCGGATAGGTCGATTTGTCTCGGCGTTTAAAGAGAAACGACAACACTTCCGCGAACTCCGTGCTGGTGGCGATACTGCGGCGGCGCGACGCTTGGTCGAGGAGCGCCAGCCCCCTTTTACGCAAACTTGCCGCCACTATATCTGAGCTGTGCGCTTTGTCGCGATGCCTTTGCGGTCGGACAGGCGCCAACAACTCGTTCTCCTGCCAAATCCGGCGGTGACGCTGCGCCTGACGGGCATCGCAACCGCGCTGAGAAGGAAACCAGATGAATATCGAACGCTATACCGACCGGGCCAAGGGCTTCGTCCAGGCCGCACAGAACCTCGCTCTGCGCGAAGGCCACCAGCATTTCACCCCGGAACACGTCCTGAAGGTTCTTCTCGATGATCCCGACGGGCTTGCCGCAAATCTCATCGCGCGTTCCGGCGGTCAACATGCCCAGGCACTGCAGGCCGTCGAGACGGCACTCGCCCGCCGGCCTAAGGTGTCCGGTGGCGGTTCCGGCCAGCTCTACATGGCGTCCGAAACCGCGCGCCTTTTCGATCAGGCCGAAAAGATCGCCGACAAGGCCGGAGACAAGTTCGTCACCGCCGAGCGCCTGCTGCTGGCGCTTGCCATGGAAACCGGCACCGAAGCCGGCAAGATCCTTAAAAGCGCAGCCGTTTCCGCACAGGGGCTGAACGAGGCGATCAATGAGGTCCGCAAGGGCCGCACCGCCGATTCCGCGTCCGCCGAACAAAGTTACGATGCCTTGAAGCGTTATGCCCGCGACCTCACCGAAGATGCCGCCTCCGGCAAGCTCGATCCGGTTATCGGCCGCGACGAAGAGATCCGCCGCGCGATCCAGGTGCTTTCCCGCCGCACCAAGAACAATCCGGTCCTCATTGGTGAACCCGGCGTCGGCAAGACGGCGATCGCCGAAGGCTTGGCGTTGCGCATCATCAAGGGCGACGTGCCGGATTCCCTGCGCGACAAGAAGCTCCTGTCCCTCGACATGGGCTCTCTCATCGCCGGCGCAAAATACCGCGGCGAGTTCGAGGAGCGCTTGAAATCGGTCCTGCAGGAGGTCACCTCCGAGGCAGGCCGCATCATCCTGTTCATCGATGAGCTTCACACCATCGTCGGAGCCGGCAAGGCCGACGGCGCAATGGACGCTTCCAACCTCCTGAAACCCGCACTCGCGCGCGGCGAACTGCATTGCATCGGCGCAACCACGCTTGACGAATACCGCAAGCATATCGAGAAGGACGCAGCACTCGCCCGCCGCTTTCAGCCCGTCTTCATCAACGAGCCGACGGTGGCCGACACGATCTCGATCCTGCGCGGCCTCAAGGAGCGTTACGAGGTCCACCATGGCGTGCGCATCACCGATAGCGCGCTGGTCGCTGCGGCAACCTTGTCGAACCGCTACATCACCGACCGCTTCCTCCCCGACAAGGCGATTGATCTCGTCGACGAGGCCGCATCGCGCCTCAAGATGGAAATCGACTCCAAGCCCGAGGAACTCGACCGCATCGATCGCGATCTGATGCAGATGAAGATCGAGCGCGAAGCCTTGCGCAAGGAAACCGACCAGGCTTCCAAGGACCGCCTGGAGAAACTCGACAAGGACATTGCCGACCTCGAAGAGGAAAGCCAGGCCCTGACCCGGCGCTGGGAAGGCGAGCGCGAAAAGCTCGGCTCCGCCCAGAAGATCAAGGAAGAACTGGACCAGCGCCGCAACGAGCTGGAGCAGGCGCAGCGTCGCGGCGATTATAACCGTGCCGGTGAACTGCAGTACGGCGTGATCCCGCAACTTGAGCAGCAGGTTGCGGCACTTGAAGCCGAAGGCGACAAGGACGCAGCAGGCGTCATGGTCGAGGAAGCCGTGTCCCCGGATCATATCGCAGGTGTCGTCTCCCGCTGGACCGGCGTTCCGGTCGATAAGATGCTGGAAGGCGAGAAGGACAAGCTGCTGCGCATGGAGGACGAACTCGCCAGGCGCGTCGTTGGTCAGGCGGAAGCCGTGCGCGCGGTCTCGACCGCCGTCCGCCGTGCCAGGGCGGGCCTGCAGGACCCCAACCGCCCGATCGGCTCGTTCATGTTCCTGGGACCGACAGGTGTCGGCAAGACCGAGTTGACCAAGGCCCTTGCGAATTTCCTGTTCGACGACGAGCAGGCGATGGTGCGCATCGACATGTCCGAATACATGGAGAAGCACTCCGTTTCCCGTCTGATCGGCGCGCCCCCGGGCTACGTTGGATACGAGGAAGGTGGCGCCATCACCGAGGCGGTGCGGCGCAGACCCTATCAGGTGATCTTGTTCGACGAGATCGAGAAGGCCCACCCCGATGTGTTCAACGTGCTGCTCCAGGTGCTCGACGACGGCCGCCTGACCGACGGTCAGGGCCGCACGGTCGACTTCAAGAACACGCTGATCATCATGACCTCGAACATCGGTTCGGAATATCTCGTCAACATGCCGGAAGGCCAGGACGTCTCATCCGTTCGCGCCGAAGTCATGGGCCAGGTGCGCGGCCACTTCCGGCCCGAGTTCCTCAACCGCCTCGACGACATCATCCTGTTCCACAGGCTGCGTCGCGAGGATATGGGCGCGATCGTCGAGATCCAGCTTGGCCGCCTCAGGCAGCTGCTGACCGACCGCAAGATCGAGCTTGCCCTCGAAGGCGATGCGCGTGCCTGGCTCGCCAATCGAGGCTACGATCCGGCCTACGGCGCACGGCCCTTGAAGCGGGTCATCCAGCGTAGTGTCCAGGATCCGCTGGCCGAGCAGATCCTCGCCGGCCGCGTCCATGACGGCGACACGGTGGTTGTCGGCGTCGAAGGCGGGCGCCTCACCGTTAACGGCGAACTGGTCCGCGACCGCGACGACATCTAACCGGCTTTGCTCAGCCACGGGAGGTGAGGTAACATTCACCTCCCGGAAAGCCCGGGCGCGCAGAAGAGGTTTGTCGTATGGCCGATGCCGCCGAAAAGCTCGCCACTTATCAGGACGTCCTCGACGCCCCGCCAAACGTCGTCGCCGAGATCATCTGCGGCCGTTTGGTAACACATCCGCGTCCGACCTTTCGGCATGGGCTGGCAGGCATCGGAATCGGCGGCAAGCTCGTCCCACCGTTTCACTTCGGAGACGGAGGCCCTGGCGGCTGGTGGATCCTTGACGAGCCGGAGCTTCACCTGGGCGACGACATCGTTGTCCCAGATCTTGCTGGCTGGCGCCGCGAGCGCATGCCCGAATTCCCGGACGCAGCCTGGATCAGTCTGGCCCCCGACTGGGCCTGCGAAATCCTCTCACCCTCGACGGCGCGTTACGACCGGGGCGAGAAGCGCGAGATCTATGCGCGCGAGGGCGTTAAACATCTCTGGCACGTCGATCCCGTCGACCGGCTGCTTGAAGCCTTCGAGCTGAACGACGGTAACTGGATGCTCTTAAAGACGCTGAAAAACGACGAAGAGGTTGCCTTGGCCCCCTTCGCCAGCGTGCCATTCTTGCTCGGCGCGCTCTGGCCGGACTGATCTGTTCTATGCGGTCGTCTTCGGGGCTTCCTTTGCCGCTGGCGCAGCAGCCACTGGACGCGAAGTCGCCGCCTCGTTCAGCACATCAAGCAGCGGCGTCAGACCCTCGACATCAACCAGCCGGTAGATTTCGATATCGCGGATTGCCTGATCGCTCCAGCCGGCGATTTCCAGCATCCGCTCGGCTTTCGAGAACAATCCGTGGTTGCGCACCGGCTCGGCGGTACGAATCCTGTCGGCTTTCTCCTGGTTGAGCTGGATTTGCGACTTCGACTGCATCGCCTCCAGATCCGCCAGCCGCTGCTTCCGGATTTCGGTCAGGTCGGTCATGCTCTGCTGGGTTTCTTCATCCTTGAGCTTCTTGAATTCGGCTCTTGTCGGCCAGCGCACCAGATCGAGGTCGTCGAACACGCCCGCGAGCTGGTTCATGGCGAGCGCTTTCGACGACTCGTCCGTGTTGTCGGGATCGCAACTGAACAGGTTCGGTATGACGAAGTAGGACGCATGATTGTGGTAGATGAAGTGGCGGCGCACCCATTCCATGTCCGCCTTTGGAGCCCGCGCGATAGCCGTCTCCATCGCTTGCCTGATCTGCGCCTTCACCGCCGGTCCGAATTCGTAATTGGCCGGCGCCATTTTCGGCGGGTTGAGGGCTGCCAGCGCAAACAGCCCCAGATCGATCCCAAGCGTCGCCAGAAGCGCGATCAGGTCGCGTCCGGAAATACCCTCGCCACCTGCCGAATCGCCTGAACTCTGGAAGCCGTTCGCAACGAATGTAACGAGTCCGCCGGCATATGCGCCCATGTTCTCCCACAGGCGCTTCACCGCATTCGCCACACCGGCAGGCCCTTCGGTGAACTCCGCCACGCGAAGGTTGAGAACGACCGCTTGATCGGACTGCTCTGCGGCCTGGTTAAGGCGCTGGGCCAGCGTCGGGTCGTAACAGGAAAAACCGACCTTTCCGGGTTGCACCGAAACGACCTCGGCAAGTGAGCGCATTTCTGATGCCGTCGAGGTGCCAAGTTCGTTGGACCGTTGGGCAATCCTTCGCGCCCCCGATCTGACCGCGGACGCCTTCTGCTCGAACGCTTTTTGGCGGGCCTCGAAAGTTGCGCCATCCAAGCCTTGTGCGGCCGCTTTCAGATCGTCGAGTTCCTTCTCGACCGGCGCGATCCAGGAGATCTGGATGCCGTCGCGCAAGGTGGCGACCGCATCCCTTACCGATTTTCGGGCATTGTAGAGCGGCCCCTGTCCGGCGCCCGACGGCACACCGCAGCTACCTCCGCTGGCTTCTTCACGCGTCATCTGCGTTTCAGACCAGCTCACGACCCCGTCGAGTTGCGCCTTGACGGCTTCGAGCCGCGCTGAAACCGCTGCACCAGCATCGCGCGCATCTTCCTGCAGATTGGCAAGACTCGTTCGTGTCGCTTCTTCACCGGCAATCAGGCTCCACCAGAAGCCGTACCCGAACCCGATCGACCACAGCGCCAGAAAGAAATAGAGTGGGAAGGTGATGAGCCTCTGGCCCCAAGGGCGCTTGGCCGCGAATGTTTCCCGCAACGCCAGCCACATCAGGAAAGTCAGCGCCACGACGATGGCGATCACCAGGGCTTCGTTGGTCACCGACAGACCGCCGGGTATATCGCGGCCCTGCGCGGCAGGTGACTGGGAGACACCGACGATGAAGTCGTTCATCCCGCTCCAAGTCGCGTATCCCGAGATCGCGAGCAGCATCAAGGATGCCCAGCCGATCAGTGCATTTCGACCAAACACGTAGTCGACGATGCGGGCGATGGACGGCAGATTGAGCTGCGGTTCGTTGCTTTTTGCGCGTTCGGCCACGACGCCCCCCTAAATTACGCAAGTACCACCGAGGTTTCCCCGGCACTTAACCGGAAAATGCATCAGTTGTCGCCCGGTTCCAGCTGCGAGTCGTGCATTAGGTTTGGCAAAGGTTTGGCAGCGACAATTTCAAAACACGCCATATCGAGCGCGGGCCCGCGTGTTCCGAAAGGATTTCTGCCGGTTGGACATCGCCGCGCATACCGCCTGCGCGTCACTTGTTAATGGTCATCACCGGCGAGCGGCGCATGATTTCATCGATGCGTGCCCGCTCGCGCTGGAACTCGACGAGTTCACGGCCCTCGAGCTGGCGCTCGCGCGGCACCTTGATGGTCATCGGGTCGACATGGCGGTTGTTGACTAGAACCTCGAAATGCAGGTGCGGACCGGAAGAAAGACCCGTCGAACCGATATAACCGATGATCTGGCCCTGTCGGACCTTGGCCCCCTCCGTCACACCGCTTGCAAACCGATGCATGTGGGCATAGGCGGTCTGGTACCCGTTCGCGTGGCGGATTCGCACGTAGTTACCGTATTGTCCGTTGCGCCCGGCCTTCTCGATCACACCCCTGCCTGCGGCAAGGATCGGGGTGCCGATCGGCCCGGCCCAGTCGACACCGGCATGCATGCGGCGGCGGTTGAGAAGCGGGTGGTAGCGCATGCCATAACCCGAAGAGAGACGCACGCTGGAACTGCGCACCGGTTTTCTCGTCAGGAAGCGTTTCGAGTTGTTGCCCTGCTCGTCGAAGAAATCGAATTCGCCGTCTGGCGTTCGAAAACGATAGAACCGCGCCGTTTCTCCGCCCGCAGTGATCTTGGAATAGAGCAGTTGTCCCGGCGGTCCGTCGGCAAAGTCCTTGTTGTCGAATCCGAAGAAGAACTCGATCGTATCCCCGGCCCGGATCCTTCGCCCGAAATCAGTTTGATATGCGTTGATTTTCAGGATTTGCAGGATCGTTTCTGCTGGAACGTTTTGCAGCAGCCCGGCATGATAAACGCTGGCGTATAGGCTCGAGGATTTCGGGCCACTCACCTTTTCTTCGATAATTCCACGCAAGGCAGCATAATCGCGCGGTGGCGTACTCATCGCGTTGTAGTCGCCGGCATCATTTCGAACGGCCGAAACGATATGCTCTCCATCGGCAGCATAGATGCTGACCGTTGTCGGCTCGAGTTTGTCGACATCGGTCGGTGCCGGCGCCAGTGTGAAGCGCACCTCCTGCCCCGCTTCCAGCGAGTCGGCGATGAAATACTTGCGCATTGCGGCGATGATCTCAGTCGCCTGCCAGGCCGGCGCGCCTTGCTGTTCAATGAGTCCGCTGAGCGTATCTCCAGCTTCGACCCTTACTTCCATTTTTTTCGTATCGACCAGGTCGCGCGTATTGAGACTATCCTCGAAATCGTTTTTGACGAGCACCGAGGTAAAAGCCGATTCGTCGTCGGTTTTGGAATTCGGATCGCCAGCATTCTGCGAGGCTTCTGCCCCTGCTTCCGCCGCAGCCAGAGATTCTTCGAGTCGGAATCGTTGAATAAGTTCGACGACCTCTGAATCGTCGAGACTTTGCCCATCCTGTGCCGGAAGTGCGCCACCGGTTAATTCGATGATTGTTATTTTCACATCCTGGCGGGCAGCGCTCGTCGCGCCCTTGGTCGGCCCAACTGGATCGTTGTTGGCATAAAGCTGCAAGGGATTGAAAGGTGGAATAACGTCCTGATAATCCCGCGGCACAGTCGCTAGGCGCGCGACGATCCGCATGTAGGGCTGAGCGTGGATATAATAACGGTCATCCCGGCGCTGACGCACGGTTTCATGGATCACGTAGCGGGTAGACGTCAGACCGGCAGAAATTTCCAGTTTTTCGGTTTTCGGAACAGCCC
>JAHJSN010000041.1:20000-37705 GCA_018830445.1 Alphaproteobacteria bacterium
AGCGAAGCAGTTCCAGGAAATAGCCCCCACATAGACCGTACCCTAAACCGACACAGGTGGACTGGTAGAGTATACCAAGGCGATTGAGAGAACTATGCTGAAGGAACTCGGCAAATTACCTGCGTAACTTCGGGATAAGCAGGCCATCCATTTGGGCAACCAGATGGGTGGGGCACAAAATAGGGGGTGGCGACTGTTTACCTAAAACACAGGGCTATGCTAAGTCGCAAGACGACGTATATGGCCTGACGCCTGCCCGGTGCTGGAAGGTTAAGAGGAGGAGTGCAAGCTCCGAATCGAAGCCCCAGTAAACGGCGGCCGTAACTATAACGGTCCTAAGGTAGCGAAATTCCTTGTCGGGTAAGTTCCGACCTGCACGAATGGCGTAACGATCTCCCCACTGTCTCCAGCATAGACTCAGTGAAATTGAATTCCCCGTGA
This sequence comes from Alphaproteobacteria bacterium, assembly GCA_018830445.1. Classification (GTDB taxonomy): domain Bacteria; phylum Pseudomonadota; class Alphaproteobacteria; order Rhizobiales; family Hyphomicrobiaceae; genus Filomicrobium. Next base: position 20,442 of record JAHJSN010000041.1, read on the forward strand.
AGATGCGGGGTTCCTGCGGTTAGACGGAAAGACCCCGTGCACCTTTACTGCAACTTTGCACTGGCAATCGTGATTGCATGTGTAGAATAGGTGGTAGGCTTTGAAGCTTGGGCGCCAGCTCGAGTGGAGCCGCAATGTGAAATACCACCCTTATGATCATGGTTGTCTAACCGCGGACCGTTATCCGGTCCCGGGACAGAGCATGGTGGGCAGTTTGACTGGGGCGGTCGCCTCCTAAAGCGTAACGGAGGCGTGCGAAGGTGGGCTCAGGTTGGTCGGACATCAACCGTCGAGTGCAATGGCATAAGCCCGCCTGACTGCGAGACTGACAAGTCGAGCAGAGTCGAAAGACGGCCATAGTGATCCGGTGATTCTGTGTGGAAGGGTCATCGCTCAACGGATAAAAGGTACGCCGGGGATAACAGGCTGATGATTCCCAAGAGTCCATATCGACGGAATCGTTTGGCACCTCGATGTCGGCTCATCTCATCCTGGGGCTGGAGCAGGTCCCAAGGGTATGGCTGTTCGCCATTTAAAGAGGTACGTGAGCTGGGTTCAGAACGTCGCGAGACAGTTCGGTCCCTATCTGCCGTAGGTGTAGGAGAATTGAGAGGATCTGTCCCTAGTACGAGAGGACCGGGATGGACGTACCTCTGGTGGACCTGTTGTCGCGCCAGCGGCATAGCAGGGTAGCTATGTACGGAAGGGATAACTGCTGAAAGCATCTAAGCAGGAAACCCACCTCGAAACGAGTTCTCCCTGAGAGCCGTGGAAGACCACCACGTTGATAGGCTGGGTGTGGAAGTGCGGCAACGCATGGAGCTTACCAGTACTAATAGCTCGATAGGCTTGATTACTCTCATTAAGCAATGCCCACTCTGGCGGCTTTGGCCGCCGAGTGAGTAGGCTGCTCGCGCCAACATCGGCTTGCCGAATGTTGGGCCCGCAAATGAGAAAGACCAGAAACAACATTCTAAGTTCATTCGCTCGGAAGCCCAATTTCAATCACCGCAGGTGATCGGGAGCAAGGCGACCCGGCGCAGTCCAACACCGGCTTGCCGAGTGCTGGATAAACGTTGCTCCGCCCCTCGCGGAGGCGCTGCGCGCCGTGAGCGAAAAAAGTTACACGTCTCCGCCGACCTGGTGATTATGGCGGGGTGGCTGCACCCGATCCCATTCCGAACTCGGCCGTGAAACGCCCCAGCGCCGATGGTACTTCGTCTCAAGACGCGGGAGAGTAGGTCATTGCCAGGTCTGCCGAGACGTGTAATCGCCCGAATGCCAGCCACACACGACTTCAGTAAGTGTGTGCCAAAGACAGGGCATCTGAAGGGCAACTAAGAAACCTTCAGCTTCATTCATCCTCTTCACATGCCCAACACCGGCTTGCCGAGTGGCGGCGCTAATATTGCAAAAACCGCCCGCGGCCTCCCGGCCCGGGCGGTTTTTCATTTTCTCGCCTGCTCCGATTGGTGAGTGCGCAATTCGGTAGTCCCCGCCTCAATCGCCGCGCATCAATTCGTTGAGTTCGCCCGGCGTCAAGCCACCAGCCAAACCATCGAACGCGCCTTCTTCATGCAAGGCGTTCGCAGCACGCTGCATCATCTGCCCCATCGCTGCCCTGTAAAGTGTCGACCCCAGCGAGATGCGCCGCACGCCCAGTCCACTCAGTTCTTCAACGCTGCCCTCGTTGCCAATTCCGCAAAGGACGTTGACGGGCGTGGCCACCGCCGCGAGAACGTCGCGCACCTGCCCCAGTGTCATCAGCGCCGGCGCATAAAGGAGGTCGGCTCCAGCTTTCTCATAAGCCTGCAAGCGAAGAATCACATCATCGAAATCCTTCAACCCGGCAAACAGCCCGTCGGCCCGTGCGCACAAGACGAATGGCTGCGGCAATTTCCGTGCAGCGTCCACCGCCGCCTCGATGCGTTCCACCGCAAGCGCCAACTCGAAAAGTGGCCGCGCAGGGTCCCCGGTCGTGTCTTCGATCGATCCGCCGCTGAGGCCGAGTTCGCCTGCCAGCCGGATCGTTTCCGCGACCGTCTCCGGCGAATGCCCGAAGCCATTGAGCAGGTCGGCCGACACCGGAAGCGAGGTCGCTTCCGCGATCGTCGCGGCATTAGCCAGAACAGCGTCCCGGCTCGCGGCGCCATCCTTCAGTCCGGCGCTCCACGAGAAGCCGGCACTCGTCGTGCCGATCGCCCCGAACCCGAGTTGTTCCAGAAGCCGGGCGGAGCCCGCATCCCACGCATTCGGCAGAACGAAGCATCCGCTCTCATGCAGATCGCGAAACCGGTGGCCCTTATCCTCGCTAGTCTCGACCATGAATTTCTCCGGATCGCCGCCAAGTGCCAGTTTGGCCGCAAGACATGCTACCCCACCAACGCTTCCGCCTCCGCCCTGATCGTCATTGCTTCCGATCCCTGATCCAGCACAACGTCAGCCTTGCGCACCAGCGCACCTTTTGCGATGGGGCGGACCACTTTTACGCCATGCGCCAGCCCGATCGGCAGGCAGTCGTTCGCCAGGCTCAGCTTCGCTGGCGAAGCTTTCCCCCAGACCGTATAGCCACCCTCGCCATCGAGCATTTCGCCGACCTTGAGATCGCGCTTTGCCACCGTCACGGCATCCCCGCGGAACGCGCGCGAAGAGCCGGTCGGCTCCCCCCGCAGCGTCGCGTTCAGAACCGAAATGCTGAGCTCCAGGCCGATCAGATGGAACGGCTTATACATCGATGCGTATTGCCCGGTGTCGTCGGTTCTCAACCCGTATTGCCGGAAACAGGCCGCCGCGTAATCGTTTTGCGCTTTCAAAACGACATAGACGCCCCAGCGTAGATCGCGGGCAACTTCCGAGCCGTCCCGGTTCAGCGATGAAACCGTTTCAACGAACCCATCGCCGGGCAACACCCCACCTGTCGATCGCGGCCGCAACACCTGCGCCAGGTCGTCGGCACCGCACGGCGGGAAAGACAAACCGGCTTCCGGGACGTTCAGATCGCACGCATTTGCGATCGCGCACATCTCGATTCCCGACTTGGTCCCGTCAAGGAAGGAGTTGAACATCTGCGGGTTCATGCCGGCGGCTTTCGCCTCGGCCGGCGTCAACCCGTAATGCTGCCAGACATCGTCCGGCGTGACTTCGTGGAATGACGGCAGATACTTCGTTCCCTTGCCGGCGGCCGCCACCATGAAACCTGTGGCCCGCGCCCAGTCGACCATCTCGGCAACGAGAGCCGGCTGGTCGCCATAGGCCATCGAATAGACGACGCCCGCCGACTTTGCCCGCTTCGCCAGCGCTGCCCCAGCCAGGACGTCGGCTTCGACATTGACCATCACGATATGCTTGCCTGCGTCGAACGCAGCCAGCGCATGCCGGATGCCGGCGGCCGGATTGCCCGTCGCCTCGATCACGACATCGACATCGTCGCGTGCCGCAAGCGCGGCGCCGTCTTCGAGAAACGTGGTGTGTTCGACAAGCTCCGCCGGCCAGCCGACGTTGCGGCATGCCGACTTCGCCCGTTCGGGCGAGAGATCGGCAATCACCGACACTTCCAGGCCGCTTACATGCGGCACTTGCGCCAGAAACATCGAACCGAATTTCCCCGCCCCGATCAGGCCCGCGCGGACCGGACGGTTCAAGGCTTTGCGGGCGCTGAGGAGCGGTATGAGATTCATCGGCCGGCCTGTGCTGTAGGTTCGAGACTGTATTCAAGCCCGAAGATCTACCACACTTTGCCGGTTTGAGACGCCCTGGAATGCTCGCTGAGTTTGGCGGCGTCGCGCACTTCGGCGCCCTCGGTGGCCGCCTCGTCGATATAGATCTCAGCACCCTTGTTGGCGTACTCGGGGCCGAGAACATCGATTATGCAAGGTTGTGCGCTGCGACCCCGGCTGAACCAGCCATTCACCACTTGGCCCTTGAGAGCATACTCCGGGTCACTTAAAAGAGCTTGATGCAAGGCCTGCAGCTTGTAGTGCGGCACGGAAGCATAAAGGTGGTGCGGCAGGTGATAATCCATTCCCAGAGGAAAGACGGCATAACGCGAAATCGGATCGACGAGAAACACGCGCGAATTCGTCAGCCGGCCACGATCGGCGTTTCCGTGCTGGATCCACTCGCGCAGCACCATGAAGATCGGGAAAGCCGTGAACAGCGGCAGGATCCAGAACAGCCCGAAATAACCCCACGCGCCAACGCCGGTGGAATATTCGATGGCTGTCAGTGTAAAGTAGACCGCGCCCAGGTAGCTCATCCGCCCGATAATCGTCGCCCGGTCGGAAATCGTCGGCCTGATTTGCGCGCGCGGCCACTGCTCGTCCGGCAGGAAGACATAAAAAGCGATCATCGCCACCCAGGCGGCGGCAAGGAATGCCAATGCAGCAAGCTGCTGCTGCATGAGGATGAGGGGTAACATGACCACCGGTACACCGACAGCAAACAGAACGCCGACATGGACTGCCCATTGGTTCGCCTTGTGATCGGCATCGAAGAACGGATTGGTTTCTTGAGGCAGCGCGCTATGCTTGGCCCGCGAAACCATATAGCGCAACAGGTTCAGTGGATTGATGAGCCGCACGAAGCCCTTCAGCAGCTGCATGTGGGTGACGGGAAAATCGAGCCAATGCCCGCTTTCCGACGCCTGGGTTGCGATCGGATCGCGGTCCGGGTCGTTGACGAACTGATGGTGGGCAAAGTGGTGCAGCCGGTAGGCCTGGGTCGAGGTGTAGATCGGAAAACCGCCGAGATAATCGGAGGCCAGCTCGTTGAACTTGCGGTTCTCGAATAGCGCATAGTGGGTGCCTTCGTGGATGACGGCACCAAGCTGATGCTGAGACGCACCGACCGCGAGGATTGCGGCAACAACGATGGCCACCACAGCTGGCAGCGCAATCCCGCCGGTGAGATAGGCCTCGACCGCCCATATCCCGGCGCCGATGGCGGTAATGATCACCGCGTAGATTCCGGCTATGTAGCGCAGGTTGGTATGATTATCGCGTGCTTTGAACGCGTCGATCTGTTCGCGCGAGAGGCGGCCCGAGTATGACGCCTTGCCTCCGGAAACATTATTGGACACCTGACCCATTTAACCAGCTTTCTCTACCTTCCGGGATGGCTACGCATCTGTTGAACAAGGCGGGCGCGACATTTTCCTGCGTCACAATTCGCTTAGACCTGTACAACGATGCATATTGGGCCTTGGATCCCGGAAGGTCACTGGGTCCAAAGAGCGCAACGTCGACAATAACGGCTCGCGACCACTCAAGTGCTCCAAGAGTAACCGATCCGCTCAGCAACAGCCGCGAATTCAAGAAAACGGGCCTGCTGCCCATGATCGGGCACTTGCCAACAGCAAGCAACTTGCCGGCGCCGGAAAATTCCAAAGCTCCGCATCCGCAGTGCTGGAAACCGGTTGCGCAATCCAACCCGGCGGCCCGATTGAAATCGCTCACAGGCCTGAGGTTCGGGTCGTCGTCGGCGTTCATGCGTCGTCGCGAGCAAAATCCAGTTCCAGAATTTTCGAGGTTTTTCAAGGCATTTTTCATTGGCGTGCTTGACTTGCCCGATGCTGGCTGGCGTATTCCGGCCCGGTACGGTGGTCGCAACGGGGTGGACCTATAGCAATGCATTTATTCGGCAAGGCTTGGTGGACAGGGATCGCCACCGGTACGATCCTGACATTGATGGTCATTGCGCCGCGGCTGGCGACAGCCGCCATGCTGCTGGTCTTGCTCGTCGCGGGAATAGAGCATGCCATGCGCAAGGGGCTGCCGCGCCAGCCTGCCACCCTGGAAATCACTTTTGTCATGATCATCGTGTTTGCCGGCTGGGCGATGTTGTCGGCGGCATGGTCGCCGGCCTACTGGCACAGCCTTCTGAAGCCGGTCTTCATGATCCTGATCACGTTGGCAACCTGGTTTGCCCTGCGCACGGTGTCCACGGCGACACGCCCGTTCGCGCATTATTTCGGTGAAGGCGCGCTGACGAGCATAATCGTAGGCTACCTTCTCGTAACCTTCGAAATTCTCACCGATCAGCTCATCACCCGCACCGTCATGTCGGCGTTGCCTGCGTCTCACGAAAACCTCGCGAAGCATGTCCGGGTCGATGAGGATGGCACCGTCACAAGGGTGACGAACGCCAACCTCAATCGGCGAATGGCGATCCTGACGTGGATGCTGTGGCCAGGGATCATGCTCGCCATCCACGATCCAAGTCGGATACGCCGCGCCATCGCTCTTACTGTGGTGATCGGCGGGGCAGGCGTCATCCTGGCGTATGGCTCCCACCAATCCTCGCAGATCGCGATTCTGGGAGGCGCGTTGGTTTACGCGCTGGCCTCGTTCAACTTGGCCGCCATGCGCAACTTCGTGACGGGTGCATGGATCCTCGCACTTGTTCTGTCCATTCCACTGGCGATGGGATTATACAAGGCCGACTTGCACAACGCCGATTGGCTGTTTAAATCGGCGCGCCACCGCGTATTGATCTGGTCGACGACCGCTGAGGAAACGCTCAAATCGCCAATTCTGGGTGTAGGCGCCGACGCCACCCGTACAGCGATGCACGCGGCCATGAAGAAAGACCGCGGCCACCAGGAAATCGGACACGGGATGGCAAGTTACGCCAATCATCCTCATAACGCCTATTTGCAGGTCTGGTACGAATTGGGGGTGATTGGAGCGACGTTGTTCTTGGCTATCGGATGGTTTGCCTTGCGGGCTATTTCGCGCATGCAGCCGGTACTTCAGCCATCCGCGCTGGCTTTCGTCGTGACGACGTCCCTGCTTATCGCCTTCAGTTACAGTATCTGGCAGACTTGGTTTATCGGCGCGCTTGGTTTCGCCGTTGTCGTTTTCGCGATTGCCATTCGCAAGCGCGCCGACCAGCTAGCACATCCAGGCACCAACGAAGACCCTGAGACCTGAGCCGTTACGATTGAGGGTGCCGGACCGCCCTTTCCGTCTGGTGCACACGCTCCAACAGCAGCTGCTTCTCATTCTGCATGCCGGGCAAGCGGGAGGAGGGTGCATGGCGGGCCGTTGATCGTTTGCGGCAGCCTGGCCACTTCAAAGCCTTTCTGATTCCAACCGGCCACTTTGGCCTCACGAAACGACTTCGATGCCGAGCCTCTGGGCTTCGCCGTAGCGTTCACCCCACGGGAAACCTTCCGGCAGCACGCCCTCGATAAGTTCCAGCGTTGCCGCGTCGAGCTTTATCGATGCACCCGCGACAGCGGCCTCCAGATGGTCGCCGGAACGCGTTCCCGGCAGCGCGATAACGTTGCGGCCGCGCGACAGCACCCACGCGATCGCTAGCGAAGCCGGGTCAAGACCGAGTTCTCCGGCAAGCTTGCGGAACCCGTCGAGCGCGGCGAGGTTGCGCGGATAATTCTCCTCCGAAAAGCGCGGGTTGCGCTTGCGGAAGTCTCGGCCGGTCATCTTGGCGGGATCGGGCGGCGACGCTGTGAGCATGCCGCGCGCCAGCGGTGAAAAAGCCACGAAGGCGATCCCCAGTTCGGCTGATATCTTGAGGAGTTCCTGCTCGGGGACCCGCGACCAGATCGAATATTCACATTGCACTGCCGCGACCCTGTCGACCCGGTGTGCCCGGCGGACGGTATCCGCGCTGACTTCCGACAGCCCGATTGCGCCGATTTTGCCTGACCTCTTAAGGTCGGCGAGAGCGCCCATGACTTCTTCGACCGGCCGCTCGGTTTCGCGCCGGTGGACATAGTAGATGTCGATCCGCTCGACTCCCAGGCGGCGCAGCGAATTGTTCACCGCCTCCTTCAGGTAGGCTGGTGAATTGTCGATGTAGCGCTGCCCGGTGGCGCGCATGAAGCGGATTCCACCCTTGCTGCCGATCGTCACGTGCGGGCGGCGGGCGCGCAGGAACTTGGCGATAATTTCTTCCGAGATTCCCATGCCGTATATGTCGGCGGTGTCAAAGTGGGTCACACCGAGATCGACGGCCCTTTCCAGCAGACGCAGGCCATCGTCCTCCGTTGCCGGTCCGTACGCCCCGGCAAGGTTCATGCAGCCAAGGCTGACCGGGGAGACGCGAGGCCCCAACGTGCCGAGCCATCGCTCTTCCATAGGCGATCCTTTTTCTTTCCTGCCAACTGGCGCCAGCGGCCATGCTGCGAGCCAGCGCTGTCAAACGCAAGCCGTTTTTCTGAGACTAGTGGCCTGTCTCGCCTAAATCGGCGTGCTGGCCGCAACCGCTGACGATTTAGGCGAGACATGAAGGCCACTAGCAATGACTTAGTGTGGCGTTCAGCGCGCCTCAATTGACAACTCCTGTGCGGCACCAACAGGTCAATTAAGGCGCGACGCCACACGAGTGCAGCGCATCTAACGTTTGGTATCCGCTCGCAGCCGGGTGCCGAACCAAACATTAGATGCATAAGCTGCACGAGAATCTTAAGTGTTGCTCGTGTTCCTTGTGGTTCCGACATTTGCTCTGAGCCGTGCCGCGAAGGGACGCAAATGTCGGAGCCGGAACACTAGCCGATTGCGAGGTCCGGACTGAACAGCGATTTTAGTTGGCTTTTGCGACGGTGTCTCACAAGGTTCGGCACAACTGTTTTTATTGGAAATTCAAACGTACCGTGACTTTGAAGGGTCACCGCGGCGCATTATTCGTCAACACAAGCTTGCGCACCAACATCGGCTTGCCGAATGTTGGGACCAGTAATGAGTGTTGAGCAATCGCCGGGTCGCGCGGATGCCGCCGCTTCACACGACTTTAGACCGTCAACACAAGCTTGCGCACCAACATCAGCTTGCCGAATGTTGGGAACAGTAATGAGTGTTGAGCAAAGGAAGTGTGGACCAGATCGAGATGGCGATGGGCATCCTGCTCCACACAAGCTTGCGCAGTGTTGACGTGCAAAGCGCCAGCAAGAATGTCATGGCGCCGGATGTCGCCGCGCAGCGGCGATGGGCATCCGGAGGGGCACTAGACGTTACCTTCACGGAGATCGTCAGGCGCCGGATGTCGCCGCGCAGCGGCGATGGGCATCCGGAGGGGCACTAGACGTTACCTTCACGGAGATCGTCAGGCGCCGGATGTCGCCGCGCAGCGGCGATGGGCATCCGGAGGCGCACTAGACGTTACCTTCACGGAGATCGTCAGGCGCCGGATGTCGCCGCGCAGCGGCGATGGGCATCCGGAGGCGCCCGAAAAAAGAACATCACTTGCAGTAGTTGCTGCGATTGCGCGGGGCCATGTCGAAATGGAAGTGGTCCCGGTGGGCTTCGTTGGCCTCGGGGCCGAGCACCGTCCCGAAATACCGGCATGCCTCCGAATGCACGCGTTTCAGGAACCGCATCTCGCTGGTTTCCTTTGGCGCAGCGGCCTTGACGATCCGAGCGGGCTTCGTCGCTGCCTGCGGCTTCTTCCCAGGCGGGGGCGCGCCCGCCTTCGCTGCTGTCGCGATCTTCGCCGGTACCGCCTTCAAGGCATCGGATTTCTTGATCGGTGGCGGAGGAATGCTGGGTCCCTTGCCCTTCTTGGCATCGCGCCTTAGACGCCTCAGTTCGCGCCGCGAAATCTCTTTTCCATCGAGCGAGGCGAGCCGCACCGGCCCACTTGCCTGCTTCCCGCCAGCAACGGGTTGCACGACGCTGTCCGCGGGCTGTTCTTTCTCGGTATCGCGCACGGTCGGCCCCCAGTCGGAAACGACCTTCACGCTTGCGCCGTTTGCAAGCTTGAACGTGCCGACATCGAGCGCGTTGGCCAGCGCATGCTCGCTGAGTTTACCGCCGGGATCGCCGTTGCGGTTGCGGCATTGATAGCTGCCGATGCCGTTGAAGCTGACGATCGGCGAGCCGAGCACTGCCACTGCGGCCGGTTGCAGGCTTTCCTCGACGAACTTGTAGAGTGCCACGGCCATGTCGCAACGAAGTACCGCAGGCGGCGACATGGTGATGGGATACTTCGTGCCGAGCTTCTTGACTTCGACGGCCGCCGGCGCGCCGCAGGCACCCTTGCGGAACGGCTCCGAGATCTCGACCCGCGCCTGGATGGAGGCAAGCTTCGCCACGCAGGCCTTGAGGCTTTCTGAGATATCGTCGTCCGTCCAGGCGTTGGGGTCGGGTGCGACCAGCGTCGTAACCGAGGGTTCTGTCGCGGCAGCCTTGTCATTCGTGGCGGCTTTCGCAGGCTCGGTTTTCTTTCCCGTCTTCTGGGTTTTCGAGACGGGCTCTGCGCGCTTCATGCCGTTCGGCCCGGGGCCGAGCGCCGCCGGCCGGTTGTGCCAGGGGGCGAGCTCCGGTAGCGGGATCTTGGCCGTCTTGGCGCCTTGTGGCGACTTCGGCGCCGCATCGACGGGCATGACCGACCCGAACACCAAGGCGGCCACGCACGCCGCCACAACCCAAGCGATGCGTCTAGCGCTAAGCCTGTTTTTCAACGGCGCTCCCCTTCGAGTGATCCGCATCAACGCCTGAAACAACGCCGGCAAGCACCATTTGGTTCGACGCCGCCCCCTCCGCAATGCTATCCGAAACCGTCAAAAAGATGGAATTTCGCCCAAGATTTGCGGTTGCGCGGCCTCAGTTGCGCTCACGCACAAATCAAGCTCAAGAAAAACCGAGAAAAACCGCGATAAAACGGCGACCCGCCGATGGAGACAACATGGCCGACAAGCCCGTTCTATGGATCACCCGCAAGCTTTCCGATGCAACCGAGGCCCGCGCCGCGCGCGACTACGACGTCCGCCTCAACCCGCAAGACCGCCTCTTCACCGCCGACGAAATCGTCGCCATGTCCGGCGAGGTCGACGCCATCCTCCCGTGTCATTCCGAGCACTTCAACGCCGACGTCGTCGCCAGCATGTCGCCGCGCGTGAAAATCGTCGCCAACCATTCCGTCGGCGTCGACCATTGCGACCTGAACGCCCTGAAGGCCAAGGGCGTCGTCGTCACCAACACCCCCGACGTGCTCTCGGATGCCACCGCCGAAATCGCGCTGCTGCTGATGCTGGCTGCCGCCCGCCGCGCCGGCGAAGGCGACCGCCTGGTGCGCGCGGGTGTGTGGAATTCCTGGAGCCCGTCCTTCATGGTCGGCACCCAGATGACGGGCAAGCGTCTCGGCATCGTCGGCATGGGCCGCGTCGGGCGCGCCTTCGCCAGGATCGTCCAGGGCTTCGGCATGGAGATCCACTATTACAACCGCTCCAGGCTTTCGCCGGAGCTGGAGAACGGCGCGATCTATCACGCTTCGGTAGAGGATCTGCTGCCGCACTGCCAGTTTGTGTCGCTGCATTGCCCGGCGACGCCTGAAACCGTCGACCTCATCAACGAGGCGCGCCTTGCGCTGCTCCCCGATGGGGCAATCCTCGTCAACACCGCACGCGGCGCGCTTGTCGATGAAACGGCGCTGATCGCCGCGTTGAAGTCCGGCAAAGTCGCTGCCGCCGGCCTCGATGTCTTCAAGGTGGAACCGGGCGGCAATCCCGAACTCGCCAAACTCGATAACGTCTTCATGCTTCCCCACATCGGCAGTGCGACGCGAGAGACCCGCGACGCCATGGGCTTCCGCGCCCTCGACAACCTCGACGCCTTCTTCGCTGGCGGCGAGCCGCGCGATCGGTTGGTGTGAAGATGGGGAGATTCTACGCGGAGTTGTCGCAGCTTGAACAGAACGACATCGGTTTCAGCCGGTGCGGACCGGCGTCTTGAAGTGTAGAAGCTCGCTTGTGACCCGACTCGGTCGAAGTTGCTGGTCAGCAACTGTTGTTTCGTCTTGGCAGCATCCACTCGCTACATTTCACTGGCTGGGCCACTGGCCCCTCCAGGCCCATTCACGCTACGAAGACCGTCGGCAGAATGATGGATTTCAACAGGGCGCATAATGTCATTACGGGTTTTTATCAGTTATCGGCGTGACGACGCAAAGTGGGAGGCGCGAGAGATTTACCGCTCGCTCACGCAGGTTCTCCCTCGTGATAACGTCTTCATGGACGTGGACAGCATTCCTCCAGGTGCGGATTTCGTCGATGTGCTGGAGGGCTGGGTCAATGAATGCGACATCCTGCTGGCGCTCATCGGCTCGGGCTGGATCGATGCGATGGACCCGAAGGCGGGACGTCGGCGCCTAGAGAATCCCAACGATTTCGTGAGGATTGAAGTTCGGAAGGCGCTCGAGCGAGGCATTCCGGTGGTGCCGGTCCTGCTTGATGGTGCACCAATCCCCGACTCTGACAGACTGCCAGACGACCTCAAAATGCTCACCCGGCGCAACGCAGAGTTCGTCGAGCATCGCACCGTCGATAACGACGTTGAGCGCCTGATCCGCAGATTGGGACTTACGAAGGATGCGCCTAAGGGGGAAGCAGGTAGGGCGGCCTCGCCCGCCACGGGCAAACAGCCCGACCGCACCTCCGAAGGCCGCATCAGGGTCGACGCCACTATAATTCACGGCGCGTCCGACGGCTGGTTCAAGCCGGGCGCGGGGCAAGCGGAATGGTTCCAGGACATGGTTGGCGGACCCGAAATGGTCGTCGTACCCAACGGCAGCTTCATGATGGGGTCGCCAGAAGACGAGCCGCAGCGCGAAAGCTGGCAGACGGGAACGGAAAGTCCGCAACACACCGTCACGCATCCCAAACCCTTCGCCGTGGGCCGGCACGCCATCACGCGCGGACAGTTTGCCGCCTTTGTCAACGAAACCGGTCACAAGACGGAGGGCGGAGCCTTCGTCTTTGACGGCAGCACGTGGAATAGGGACGCCAATGCCTCCTGGCGCGCGCCGGGCTTTCTGCAGGACGACAGCCATCCCGTCGTGTGCGTCAACTTGGACGACGCCAAGGCCTTCGCGACATGGCTGGCAAAAAAGACCGGCAAAACCTATCGGCTGTTGACCGAAGCGGAATGGGAGTACGCGGCCAGGGCCGGCGCCATGACGCCGTTCTGGTGGGGAGCATCGATTACTCCATCCCAGGCCAACTATAACGGCAACGGCGTCTACAAGGGCGGTGGCGCGAAGGGTGAGTGGCGAAAGAAGACGGTTCCCGTCGCGAGCTTCGAGGCGAACCCCTGGGGCCTGTTCAACGTGCATGGCAACTGCTGGGAATGGTGCGAGGACGTCTGGCATGACAGTTATATTGGCGCGCCCACGGACGGTTCGGCATGGCTGCAAGGTGGTGAGCAAGGTCGCCGTGTGGTTCGCGGGGGTTCCTGGTTCCTCAATCCAGGGGTCCTCCGCTCCGCCGGCCGCGGCAGGAACGGCACCGGCTTCCGGGACTACTTCCTCGGGTTCCGTCTCGGGAGGACGCTTACCCCTTGAATCTTTAACTCTTTACCTCTTAAGGGGGCCTCCAAGCGGAGCTTGGCTTCGCCAAGACGGCGTAGCCCCTGGTCGCTTTCGAATCGGGGCGTTGCACCGTGGTTGACAATGCAAAACGTACCGGGCCGGCACTCGAAGCGCACTATCACTAGCAGGCTTCTGAAAAACTCAGAAGTCACGGTTGCAGAGACTCCCCAAACGAGGCCTGTGATCGAGCAGAAAGAAGACGAACGTGTCGGACCACGCTCAGATCGACCACAGATGCCGCTGTCCAAAGGGCGAAAAACCTTTTTCAGCGACCAGCTAGAGCGGATAGAGCGCGACCGCCTGGCACAGCCGGTGGTGACGCCCGGCGCCAACTCTGGAACATTCACAAATCTTATTTTAATAACAGTACGCTGGTTTTTGCTCCTTAAAGCAAGGGCTAGCCGCACCCAAGATAAACAGCCCCCCCAAAAACAGGCCACCAGCGATTATTGCCGCATCAGGATCGATCCTCCTAAATGAACGCTGCCTTTTCTTTTCCGCATCCACTTTTGCAAAATGCACTCGGTCGACTTCTTCATTGACGCTTTCCAGACTGAACTCCTTAGCCAAAGGATAGAATACCCCCTCGTAATTAATTCGAGAAGATTCAGTTATTTTGCCAAGCTTAACTGTGCCCCTATCGTACGAAACGATTTTAATTTCCTCAGGCACCTTCCCGCATTGAACCTCCTGCATAACGGCAATAAGCGACAATATTTCTTCCATTGCGGTCGGGCGAACAAATCTTTCGCGAAACCCGGTTCTTTCGTAAAAAATTCCAGAAAACTCATGGTAAGAAGATGTTCCTGTGATTGTATTGAATGCTATCGTTGGTGTCTGCGAACAAAACTCGCCAATGACTCGCGGAAATTCTTGATCCCACATCAATGAGTGGCTATTTGATAGATATTCACCCCACCTCCCCAGGCAGGCCTCGTCTGTATCTATTCCGCCGAGCGGCGGATAGAACATAACAAAAAAGCTGAAACCGCGACCATACTTATAATTGTGCTTTGCATAGTTTAGCGCAAAAACGCGCCGCTCAAGATCTTTGAGCGCTTCCTTCCTGATCAACCAGGCCGGCATCACACCTGTTTTACTCAATACGTAATCTTGGCGCCCCTTATTGCGGTCGCCGTAGTATTCACTAACAAGCCCATACGGCCCAATAACATATTTGTTGTATCTCAAGCGAGCGTGCCCACCCCATTTATTTACGCAACCACTGCTTTCAACATCATCATACTTCATATTAGCATAACTTGGAACCGCCTCTTGCGACATAGCACTCGAGGTGAATAGCGCGATTAAAATGCTGATCGCTGATAAGGCATGAATCATTATTTTCATTGCTGCCCTCATGTTTGTAAAAACTAACTCCGCCAACTCCACGCTATGCTATCTTGGTCTATCACGAAATGAAACCTACTTCCGCCGCGACCGCCGCCGATCCTTGATCATGTCCTCGTCTCGGATCTTGTATCCAAGGCTCCGGAGCCCCCGCATCAACTCATGCTGGACTGAGGATTTGTCGCGATGCGCTTGGTCCCTGACCTGCTCCATGACGTAGTGCGGAAGCCCGATATTGAGATGATCATAGTCTGACTTCGGTGTCGACTGGCCGACGGCAGCGTCTTCATCCCAGAAAGACGTTTGTCGCTTCGACGAACATGCCTGTTCAATTCCTCGGGTTCGTCTTTCACGCCAATGGTGGCCGAACGCTTCCTGAGGAGAAAGTCAGCAGGTTTCGCAACAGGTTGCGCGGCATGCGTGACCAGTGGCGGGCAGGAAGCATCGGCCTCGGCGACATCGATGCACGTATTGGTGCGTGGATTGCTCATGCAGAACACGCACAGACTTGGCGCTTGCGCCATGCGATCTTCTGGGGTGGCCGGTTCGATCCGGCGCGAGAAATCCCAGGAGCCTGGACGGTCCCTTGTCGCCGTGTGGTTCGCGGCGGTTCCTGGAGCAACAATCCACAGAACCTCCGCTCCGCCAACCGCAACAGGAACAACACCGACAACCGGAACAACAACAACGGCTTCCGGCTCGGGAGGACGCTTACCCCTTGAATCTTTATCTCTTTACCTCTTAAGGGGGCCTCCAAGCGGAGCTTGGCTTCGCCAAGACGGCGTAGCCCCTGGTCGCTACGGAATCGTGGCGTTGCACCGTGGTTGACAATGCAAAACGTACCGGGCCGGCACTCGAAGCGCACTATCACTAGAGCGGTTAGCGCACATCCACCATGGGCTTGCCCAATGTTGGGAGAGTAAAGAGCGAAATCCGCCGCCACGAACGCTACCGATTGCGACTGCCAACGGTGGATTACGCTCTTTTATGACCAACACTCGGCAAGCCGGTGTTGGCTTCGCTAACGCACCCTGCAATTCCCCAATTCCCCAATACCCCAATACCCCACTCAATAAGGTGAAGCCGCCGTGTCGGAATTCTTGATTCCTTCCGCCCCGGCGAAGACGACGAGGATGCTGGCGGGCCCGGCACTTGTCGCGGTGCCGTCGTGCGGCTCATGAATAGCTTCCGCCAAGGTCGCGCCCTTGCCGTAGACCTTTTTTCCGTACTTCGGCCCATAGTCGACGGTGATCTCGCCTGCGAGCATGTAGCCGATGAGCGGCACGTCATGCTTGTGCCAGCCCGTCGACTGGCCCGGCTGCATCGTCACGATCGCCGCCGTCACTTTGGCGGGCGCCTGGGTTGGATACCTGATCGGCTGCCCGATGATTGTCTTGTCGGTCGACAGCAGCACCTCGACCTTCGGCGCAGGTGCGGGTTCGCGCGCAACCGTCATGCCGCCCCAGAAACACAAAAGCCCCCATGCGGTTGCAGCCAATGCAGCGGTCGCGATCCGTGAATTTCTGCCCATCGTCGTCGCCCCCCAAAAAATGTCGAAACAAATTTGCCGCCGGAACTGTCGCCCCGGCGGTCTGCGCGCAACAGCGGCGCGCAATATAATCAGTTTAGCATATCGAAGCCGGCTGCAATCACCGCACTGTCGCTTCCAGCGGCGTAGGGTCTCCCTCGCAAGGCCCGCCGGTTGGGAACAGCCGCGAAATCAACAGGTAGGTGTGCGCGATTCCCTCGTAGAGTTCCTGACTGACCGCCATGTCCTGACGCATGTGCTTCAAGCCCTCGCAGTCGGCGATTCGCTCGCTTCCTTCATTCAGCCGCGCGTGTGCGCACTCGTGGTAGAAGACGAACTTCTTCATGTCGTCGGAAACCTTGTAGACGTTCATGGCCAGCACGTTGAATTCGATCAGCCATGTGCCGTCCTCGTTCCGCTGGGTGCGCCCGAAGAAGGGAGGATAGGGACGCCGCGCAATGTGGGCTTCCTCGACCGCCTGTATTTCCCCGGTGATGGCATTGGGCGCCATGCAGACCGCTTCCCAATCGCCGATCTTCAGCGCCATCGCCGGCCGCGGCGCGAGTGTGGCCAAGGCTGCCATTGCCAGGACAACGAGGGCGGCCCGTAGCGGAACAATCCAACGTGACATGAAAAAATCCCTCTAAATGCCCCGTTATGCCCGCACACCCTATCAGGCCGAGGCGGTTACACGTCGGGTTATTCTGGCACATAACGCGGGGAATTGAGAATCGGATCCATCGTCAGCGAGTGAACGTCGAGGCTGGTGTCAATCCGGTTGTGGTTTTGCAGTCGGATCTGCCCGTCAGCCGGTCAGCATGGAATAGGCCATCGCTACCAGCGCCAGGGCACCTAGCCACCGCTCCAACACCGGCTTGCCGCATGCCTATCCCTTTAGCTCCGGAAAACCAACGCCCCCACCAACATTGCTTCCCCACCAACGTCATTCCCGCGTCCATGCACAGCATGGCTCCGCCATGACGGCGGGAACCCAGTCGAGCCGCTTTTTGCCGAAGCGTTTTTTGCAGTGTTCGACACTTGCCAGCACTCCGGCAAGCGGTGC
>JAHJSN010000042.1 GCA_018830445.1 Alphaproteobacteria bacterium
CTTCTTCGCAAATCTCGGTCTGCCGTCATTGATGATGGAGTACCGTCGCCTCAATCGCGTATCATGAACCGCCGTATGCGGAACCGCACGTACGGTGGTGTGGGAGGACGGCGGGAGCAATCCCGCCTCCTACCCGATTGACGTTACGGGGCTTCCGTATGCAAGGCTCCAGCAGCCGTCTCTTGCAGTCCGGATTTTCGGGCTTACCAATTTTGCTCGAAGCTGACACAATCGATTCGTTGATCAATAGATTGCAGGAGTGGCGAAATGGTCCACCGCGATAACTCGGCACCAGGATTATTTGCCCGCAATTTAATTCGCATGGCCCTGCTCTTCGCATCCACGCTGGCATTGGCGTCCTGCGGCAGTGAAGGTGAAAAAGCCGAAGAATTTCCGCCCCGCGCGATCAAGTACATGAAAATCGGCGAAGTCGCCGATAGCGCTTCCAGGACACTCGCAGGCGTCGTCAAGGCCGGCACCCGCTCGAATGTCGCCTTTGAGACCGCCGGTCGCATCGTCGACCTCAAGAAGACCGTCGGAGATATAGTGGCGGAAGGCGAACTGCTCGCCGCGCTCGATCCCGAACCCTTCGAGTTGAAGGTCAGTGAAGCGACCTTCACTCTCAACCAGGCCAAGGCGACCCTCAAGGATGCGCAACAAAAGCACTTTCAGCAGGAACAGCTCTGGCAGAAGAAAGTCACGACCAGGACCGCGTACGATACCGCGGTGTCCAACCTCTCCAACGCAGAAGGCCAGGTTGGTATCGCCGAAAGCCAGTTGGAACTGCGCCAGCGCGATCTCAAGAAGACCAAACTGATCGCACCTTTCCCCGGCCGCATCGCGGAAAAGAAAATCGAAATCTACGAAGAGGTGTCGGCCGGCCAGCCCATCTTCGTCGTCCAGACCGACGACGAGAACGAGGTTGAAGTCGTCATTCCCGAGAATCTGATAGACCGCATATCGGTCGGCGATACCGTCAGTGTCGCCTTTCCGCCGCTCGGCGGGCTGGAGATTGATGCGAAGATTACCGAAATCTCGCCCGTTGCCGGCGAGGCGAATGCTTTCCCGGTGACCGTGCGCCTGTCGAAGTCGCCACCCGACGTCCGGCCTGGGATGAGCGCCGAAGTGACGTTGAGATTCGACACCGAGGCCACCGGCAAGGCGTTCTCCGTGCCGCTGAGTGCTTTGAAGCCGGACGTCCAGTCCAAAGCGGCCACCGTCTTTGTCTATGACGAGGCCGACGGTGTCGTCCGCATGCGCCCGGTCCAGGTCGTCGGCATTCAGGGCAACACGCCTCAGATCGTTGGGGGTGTGAAGGCCGGCGAGATTATCGCGACTGCCGGGGTCGGGCATATGTACGACGGCATGAAGGTTCGCCTGCTCGATCAAGAAAAACCATTCTGAGGGCGCGCCATGCTGACCCGTCTTGCGCTTCGCAATCGAGCCCTGACCCTCGCCGCCCTGATCGTCGCTATCGTCTCGGGCGGCTTCAGCCTGTTGACGCATCCCTCCCGCGAAGACCCTCAGATCACGATCCGCGATGCGTCCGTCATCGCGCGTTTCCCGGGCATGTCTGCGAAGCGGGTGGAAGACCTCATCACCTCCAAGCTCGAAGAAAAAATCCGCGAAATCACCGAGGTCGAGGACCTGGTGTCGATTTCCACGACCGGCCAGTCGCTGGTCAAGATCACGATAGCTGACGACTACACCGACATGCAGCCGATCTGGGCGGAACTGCGTAACAAGATGGACGATGTGATTGCCGACCTGCCCAGCGGCACCATCGGTCCGATCGTCGACGATGAAAAGGGCAACGTGGCGTTTGCCACGATCGCGATCACCGCCGGCGGCTTCTCGAATGCCGAAATGTATGAGGTCGCCAAGGAGTTCCGGCGTCTCGTCTATGCGCGCGTCGCAGGCGTGCGCAAGATAGAATTCTACGGCTACGAGGAACAGCGCATATACGTCGAGTTCGATAACGTTCGCATCGCGCGCATGGGTCTCAGCCCGGACAGTATCCGCAGTGCGATTTCCCAGCAGAACGTGATCCTGCCCGGCGGCAGGATCGACGCCGAAGGCACGACGTTCACCATCGAGCCGAGCGGCGATTTCGGCGACGTCAACGAGATCCGCCAGATATCGTTGGCGGTCCCGGGCAGCTCGGCTCCCGTCTATCTTGCCGACATTGCCCGCATCGTGCCGGGCTACGCGGAGCCACCCAATAAGCCGGCCTTCTGGAACGGCGAGCCGGCCATCGTTGTCGCCATATCGATGATGGATCAGTTCGATGCCAATGCCTTCGCCCTCAATCTCGGTGATGTCACCCGTCGCTTCGAGCAGACACTGCCTGTCGGCTACGTCCTCGACCGCGTCACATGGCAGGCAAACGAGATTTCGACGGCTGTCCTCGGCGTCTTCAACAACCTCTGGCAGACGGTGCTGATCGTCCTGCTCGTCGTGATCGCCTTTCTGGGCCTGCGCACCGGCCTGATCGTCGGTGCCATGGTTCCGGTGGTGATGATCGTCGCCACCATCGTCATGCGACTTACCGGCATTGAACTTGAACGAATGTCGCTGGCCTCGCTGATCATTGCCCTCGGCCTCCTTGTCGACAACGGCATCGTCATCGCCGAGGAACTGCAGAACCGGCTCCAGCGCGGCGAGGAGAGACTGTCCGCGGCGATCGCCACCGGCGAAAGCCTGACGATTCCACTTCTGGCGGCCTCGTTGACCACCATCCTGGCGTTTATGCCGCTGATGCTCGCACCCGGCGGAGCTGGCGAATACACCCGTTCCATCTCGCTCGTGATCGCCATCGCCCTGATCGCCAGCTGGGTGATCGCGCTGACGGTGCTGATCTTGTTCTGCGTCTGGTTCCTGAAGGCCGGCGAGCCGGTTGACGAGGATGCGGCCTACGACAAGCCGATCTACAACGCCTATCGCGGGTTTCTCGCCACGTGTCTGGGGTGGCGGTACGTCACCCTCGCGGTTGCATTCGGATCGTTGTTCGTCGGCGTTGGCCTGTTCCAGTTCGTCTCCAAGACGTTCTTCCCGGCTTCTGAGCGAACGCAACTCCAGATCGTCGTCGAACTGCCGCAGGGTCACAACACCTGGGCGACGCGGTCGGTTACGAAGAAGATCGAGAACTGGCTGCGCGGCAAGGAGAAGAATCCGGAAGTCGAAAGCGTCGTCACCTACATCGCCGACGGTGGGCCGCGCTTCTACCTAGCGCTCAGCCCGCCCGACGGCACGCCGAACACCGCCTACATGCTCGTCAACGTCAAGGAGTCCGCCGACGTCGCCCGGCTTCAGGAAAAGGTTAGACGCTTTACGGTCGACGCCGTACCCGAGGCAGAGATATATCCCAAGCCGATGTCGATGGGGCCAAACGAAGCCGGCCTCATCGAGTTCCGCATTGCAGGCCCGAACGAGGCGGTTTTGAAAACGGCCTCCGAACAACTCCAGCTCGCCCTGCGCCGTATCCCCGATACGATTGACATTACCGACGACTGGAAAAACCCGACGGTGACGATACGCGCGGTGGTCGATCAGGACGCGGCCCGTCGTGCCGGCGTGACCAGCCAAGAGATCGCCAATGCCCTCAACAGCCAGCTTTCGGGCGCCGAAGTCACCGACTACCGGGTCGGCGACCTTTCGATACCGGTTGTGTTCCGGACGCGGGAGGATCAGCGCACGCAGCTCTATCGGCTGCGATCGCTCAACATCGCGGTAACAGGATCGAGCCCGGTGACACTCGAACAGGTCGCCCGGCTGGTGCCGGATCCCGGCTTTTCCAAGATCAGGCGGCGAGACCTGGAACGTGTCATCACCGTCTCCGCCAAGAGCCTGACAATGACGGCAGTCGAGCTTGATGCCCTAATGCAGCCCGAGATCGAATCGCTGCTGCGCACGCTGCCCGCAGGCTACCAGGTCGAGAAAGGCGGCGAGATCGAGAAGTCGACGGACGCACAAGGCCGTTTGTTTGCGAACGTCCCCCTCGCGTTCGCCCTGATGATCCTGGTTCTCATCTGGCAGTTCGACAGCTTCCGCAAACCGCTTATCATAGCCATGACGATCCCCCTGGTGGTTTCCGGCGTGGCCCTCGCGCTCATCATCATGCCGGCAGCGAACTTCAGCTTCATGGGCATCCTCGGACTCCTGGCGCTCGCCGGTATCGTCATCAACAATGCGATCGTTCTGATCGACCGCATCGACATCGAGCGTGGCCTCGGTCGCGATCTTCATGGCGCGCTGATCGAGGCCGGGGTCCGCCGCTTCCAGCCAATCGTCATGACCACTTGCACCACGGCGATGGGCCTGTTGCCGATCATCCTTTCGCGCGACGTATTGTTCTACGATCTGGCCGTCGTGATCGCCGGCGGCCTGATCGTCGGCACCGTACTCACGCTCGTCGTGGTGCCGTGCCTTTACGCGATTCTTTATGGGGCAGGTAGTTCAGCATTAGCCACCGAATCAACGCAAGTAGTGGGAGCGATCGCAGCGAATGCAGGCAAGGCGCCGGACTGATATTCGGTAGTCTGAAAGAATCGTATTGCTGTATTGACTTCAGTGCGTGCTCGGGGGATCAGACTCAATTATGCCAGATATGGACTTCGCTCAGAAATTCCGGAAAGTTCTGATTATCGATGATGATCCGATCTTCATCGAGATACTTGCTGCCTTTTTCATGAAGCGCGGGACGAGCACCGTGGTGGCCGCCGCCGACGGCAAGCAAGCGGCCTTGGCGCTTGCACAGAATTCAGCGACCCTCGATCTCATAACGAGCGACCTCAACATGCCGGCCACCGATGGCGTCGAATTCCTGACGCATCTGAGCTCGAAAAGGGAAACCCGGATTCCACTCGTGATCCTGAGTGCCGCCGACCGGTCGATCCTTGATGCCTCCGGCAAGCTGGCGGAGGCTTACGGCTTGCACTTCCTTGGTTCATTGCCCAAGCCGCTGAATTCGAAGGCTCTTGAAAACCTGCTGTTGCCGTTGCTGAAAAACGCCGCAGACTAGTGTTCCGACTCTGACATATGGTTCCCTGCCGGGAACCTGAATGTCAGCCCGGAACACTAGGCAACCTTTTGATTGTGTTCTGGATTCACAAACATTTGACGACCTCCACCCGGGACTCAAATGTTTGATCCAGAAC